>NZ_JAWORT010000012.1:0-152790 GCF_033337975.1 Vibrio sp. Vb2880 | reverse complement strand
GCGGGTGACGATATCGAAGAGCTTGCGACTTACATTAACGGTCAAACTGACCTAGTGAAAGCCTCAGTAGACCAAGACGGTAAACTGCAAATCTTTGCTGGCAACAACAAAGTCGAAGGCGAAGTCGAGTTTTCAGGCGGCCTATCTGGTGAGCTAGGTTTGGGCGAAGGTAAAAAAGTGACGGTAGATACTATCGACGTAACCTCAGTTGGTGGCGCACAAGAATCTGTTGCTATCATCGATGCGGCACTTAAATACGTAGACAGCCACCGCGCAGAGCTGGGTGCATTCCAGAACCGTTTCAACCATGCAATCAGCAACTTGGACAACATTAACGAGAATGTGAACGCGTCGAAGAGCCGTATCAAAGATACAGATTTTGCGAAAGAAACGACTCAAATGACCAAGTCACAAATTCTATCGCAAGCGTCAAGCTCAATCCTTGCGCAAGCGAAACAAGCGCCAAACTCAGCGCTAAGTCTGCTAGGTTAATCAATTTTACAAAGCAAGAAACCAAAGCCAGGCTCATCCCTGGCTTTTTGCTTATTGGCTATAACGATTCAGATATGTCCTGACAGTATGTTCGATAAGGCATTCATATCGATTAGATGATCTCTTTAAATTCCAATGTTTCTGCGATGGTGGCGCAGAGACACCTGAGTCAAGCAGCTGCGCAAAATGTTGAGTCACAACGCAACCTAACTTCGGGATTTCGAATCAACTCGGCGAGCGATGATGCGGCAGGTTTACAGATATCGAATACTCTCCATGTACAAACGAGAGGGCTTGATGTCGCCTTAAGAAATGCACACGACGCTTTTTCTGTTGCTCAAACAGCGGAGGGAGCATTGCACGAAAGCAGTGACATATTGCAACGCTTACGCTCTCTGGGGCTTCAAGCAGCAAACGGCAGTTATGACTCAAGTGATCGGCAAAGTATTCAATATGAGGTCGTAGCGCTGCAAGATGAGCTTGATCGTGTCGCGATCACGACAACATTTGCGGATAAAAACCTGTTTGATGGATCTTACGGTTCACAAAGTTTCCATATTGGCGCGAACGCTAATTCAATCTCTTTGACGTTACGTAACATGCGTAGCCATATCCCAGAGATGGGAGGGCAGCATTATGTTGGTGATGCGGTCGATAAAGATTGGCGAGTCACTAAAGCTAACCAAACCCTAAAAGTCGAATACCAAGACAGTAAAGGGCAAACCCAAACGGAATCCATTGGACTCAAATTGGGTGACCGTATAGAACAGGTCGCCACTTACATCAATGCTCAACAATCGATAGTGAATGCTTCAGTAACGGAAAGCAACGAACTGCAATTCTTCGCTTCTACGATGAAGGCGCCAAAGGGTGTGGTTCTCGATGGGAGTTTAGCGGATGAGCTTGATGTGAGCGCTGGTCAATTAGTCACAATGGATGACATCGATATGTCGACGGCAGGTAAGGCGCAGCTTTCAATTGGGGTGATTGATGCAGCAATTAAGTATGTTGATTCGCACCGGAGTGAAATTGGCAGCTTTCAGAACCGTGTAAACGGCTCGATGGATAACTTAAATACTGTGAATCGGAGTGTTACAGAATCCAAGAGTCGAATAAGAGATACAGACTTCGCAAGAGAATCTACGGAAATGGTGCGTTCTCAAGTGCTCCAAGATGCGACAACTGCATTACTCGCTCAAGCGAAGCAAAGGCCGAGCTCAGCACTAGGCTTGCTCAGTTGAACGTGTTTCAGCGATGCACATCGCTCAGAAAAAAGTCAGATAATAAAAAACGCTGCCATTGGCAGCGTTTTTTTCGTGTTCGATTAAGTAAAAATTACTTAGTTACACGTAGAACTGGAGTTTCACCAACAGTTACAGAACCAGAAAGCTTGTTTAGCTCTTTGATTTCGTCCATGTTAGAGATAACAACTGGAGTTAGCGTTGACTTCGCTTTCTCTTCTAGAAGAGCTAGATCGAATTCAATTACAGTGTCGCCAGCTTTAACAGTTTGACCTTCTTCAGCGATACGCGTGAAGCCTTCGCCTTTTAGTTCAACTGTGTCGATACCGAAGTGAACGAAAAGCTCAACACCGTCGTCAGACTCGATAGAGAACGCGTGGTTAGTTTCGAAGATCTTACCGATAGTACCGTTTACAGGAGCTACCATTTTGTTGCCTGCTGGCTTGATAGCAATACCGTCACCAACGATTTTCTCAGCGAAAACAACATCTGGCACGTCTTCGATGTTTACAATCTCACCAGAAAGTGGCGCGATGATTTCGATAGCACCAGCGTCAGCGCTGTCATCAGATACAAGCTTCTTAAGTTTGTCAAACAGACCCATTGTGTCATGCTCCTAAGGTTTGGTTTTATTCTGTCGAATTATAGTATACCAATATAGCTCATTAGACGACTTTTTTCGCCGTCTAATGGCCATTAAGTATTGAATTACTTGGTACTACCGATTACTGAGCTTTCTCAGCAATAAACTTTTCTACCACGGCTTCGATTTCTTCTGCTGTCGGTAGAGAAAGGGCTTCTTCAGCCATTGCTTTCACTTCTGCGAAGTTAGAGTTACGAACTACTTTCTTCACTTTAGGGATTGAAATGCCGCTCATTGAGAACTCGTCCAGACCCATACCTAGAAGTAGAAGTGTTGCACGCTCGTCACCTGCAAGTTCACCACACATACCAGTCCATTTACCTTCTGCGTGAGAAGCGTCGATAACTTGCTTGATCACAGTAAGTACAGCTGGTGATAGTGGGTTGTATAGGTGAGAAATCATCTCGTTACCACGGTCAACCGCTAGCGTGTACTGAGTTAGGTCGTTTGTACCGATAGAGAAGAAAGACACTTCCTTCGCTAAGTGGTGTGCGATCGCAGCAGCAGCAGGAGTTTCAACCATAACACCGATTTCGATGTTTTCGTCGAACGCGTGGCCTTCAGCGCGTAGCTCTTCTTTGTACTCTTCGATCGCTTTCTTAAGCTCACGGATTTCTTCGACAGAGATGATCATTGGGAACATGATACGCAGTTTGCCGTGTGCAGAAGCACGTAGAATGCCACGTAGCTGATCACGAAGGATTTCACGACGATCTAGACTGATACGTACAGCGCGCCAGCCTAGGAATGGGTTCATCTCTTTTGGAAGATCCATGTATGGGAGATCTTTATCGCCGCCGATATCCATAGTACGGATGATCACAGCTTGACCGTTCATTGCTTCCGCAACTTCTTTGTACGCTTGGTACTGTTCTTCTTCAGTTGGTAGCGCAGTACGGTCCATAAATAGGAATTCAGTACGGTACAGACCAACACCTTCACCGCCGTTACGAAGGATACCGTCACAGTCTTTCACTGTACCGATGTTACCGCAAACTTCTACACGGTGACCGTCAGTCGTTTCTGCGTGTAGGTCTTTCAGTTTCGCTAGCTCTTCTTTTTCAGCTAGGAATGCTGCTTTAACCGCTTTCGCTTCTTCTAGCTCAGCTTCTGATGGGTTAACAACAATCTTGTTGTTCATTGCGTCAAGAATCAGCATGTCGCCATTCTTAACTTTCTTCGTGATGTCGTTAGTACCAACGATAGCTGGAAGCTCAAGTGAGCGAGCCATGATTGAAGTGTGAGAAGTACGACCGCCGATGTCACAAGCAAAACCAAGCACGTAGTCTAGGTTGATTTGTGCAGTTTCAGATGGCGTTAGGTCGTAAGCAACAAGAATTACTTCTTCGTTGATATCGCTAAGCGAAACAATGTTGATGCCTAGTGCGTTCTTAACAAAACGAGAACCGATATCGCGGATGTCAGTTGCACGCTCTTTTAAGTATTCGTCGTCTAGAGACTCAAGAGCACATGCTTGCTCTTCGATCACTGAGTGGATAGCGTGATCAGCAGTCATCTTGTCGTTTTTGATAAGTGCTAGGATTTCCTCTTCTAGCTCTTCGTCTTCAAGAAGCATGATGTGACCTTCAAAGATCGCTTCTTTTTCTTCGCCAAACGTTTCAAGCGCTTTTTGCTTGATAGTTTCTAGCTGAGCTGCAGATTTGTTACGAGCGTCAAAGAAACGCTGAACTTCAGCTTCTACTTGATCGTCAGAAATAGTGTTTGTGTTTAGGACAATTTCATCTTCTTGAAGTAGTAGTGCTTTACCGATTGCAATACCAGGAGATGCTAGGATGCCTGAAATCATAGCCTTACCTTAAGTTTGGTCAACTTTATAAAACGGGAGAATAATGGGTGCGCTAACGAATAGTTTTAGCTTAGTTTTGAGCCTATTTCCAACGAAGCCATTTTGCTTTCACAAAATGGCTTCTGGAGTAGGAGACCGGATTAGTGTAGTTGGTCCATTAGAGCAACTAGGTGGTCAACTGCTTGCTGAGCTTGTGGGCCTTCAGCAGAAATAGTAACTTGAGTACCTTTTACTAGGCCTAGTGTTTGTAGTTTGAACAGGCTCTTAGCGCTAGCGCTTTTACCGTTAGAAGTCACAGTGATGTCTGCGTCGAATGCTTTTGCTTCTTTAACAAACTGTGCAGCTGGACGAGTGTGAAGGCCGTTTTCTGCTGTGATTTCTACTTGCTTCTCGTACATGTGATATACCCCAATAAATGTATTTTTTTGTTAGTTTGTGACCAGATTTTAGCTTAACTGCTTTACATCTTGTGCGCTAGCACGGGAAGAGTTCAAAGCGCGTCAGTTCTGATACTAGTCAAAAGTTTGGTAACTACGCAACTGTTTGCGTGCGTAATCACTTTGAAACCTTTTTGTGTTCTGCTTCTTTATTTTGAAGCTAGAAATAAAACACCCTGATATTACCAAAGGTAGGGCAGGGATCAACAAAAAAGCCCCTAAACGGGGCTTTTTTAAACTAAAAATTGATTTGAACACATATTATTGTTGGTTCTCTTTTTCGGTAAAGATACCTGCAAAGAGTGCTGTACTTAGGTAACGCTCACCGGAACTTGGCAAGACAGTTACAATTGTTTTTCCTTCAAATTCAGGTAGTTCCGCAAGTCGGTTCGCTGCAACAACCGCTGCGCCAGATGAGATACCAGCTAGGATACCTTCCTCTTCCATTAGGCGACGAGCCATCTCAATCGCTTCTTCTGAGGTAACTTGCTCAACACGGTCAATAATGTCTAAATCGAGGTTACCAGGGATGAAACCAGCACCGATACCTTGAATTTTGTGTGGGGCAGGTTGGATTTCTTCGCCAGCAAGTGCTTGTGCAATAACCGGAGACTCTGCTGGCTCAACTGCAACAGAAGTGATGGCTTTGCCTTTTTCACCTTTGATGTAACGGCTAGTACCTGTGATAGTACCGCCCGTACCAACACCAGCAACGAATACGTCGATTTCACCGTCTGTCGCTTCCCAAATCTCAGGGCCCGTAGTCTTTTCGTGGATTTCTGGGTTCGCTGGGTTGTCAAATTGTTGAAGAAGTAGGTACTTCTCAGGGTTGCTTGCTACGATTTCTTCTGCTTTAGCAATCGCCCCTTTCATGCCTTTCGCCGCTTCAGTCAGCTCAAGGTTCGCGCCTAGTGCTTTTAGTAGCTTACGGCGTTCTAGGCTCATTGATTCAGGCATGGTCAATGTTAGCTTGTAACCGCGAGCAGCCGCTACGAATGCTAGAGCAACACCAGTGTTACCACTGGTAGGTTCTACAAGCTCTACACCTGGCTTAAGAAGGCCCGCTTTCTCTGCTTCCCAAATCATGTTTGCACCGATACGGCACTTAACACTGAAGCTAGGGTTACGCGCTTCAATTTTTGCGAGAACTTTGCCTTTACTTACTTTGTTTAGACGAACGAGAGGTGTATTACCAATAGTAAGAGAGTTATCTTCGTAGATTTTGCTCATAGTGATGTTCCTTCATTACACGTTGTGTGAATATGGATAGAAGAATATGCGGTATGAAAAAAAGGGAAAAGGATTAAAAAGTTATATCTTATTAGGTTGGCCCAGAACTTGATAAAAGAAAAGGGAAAAGCTGGCGCTGATCCCTTTCCTTAATCTCTAATCGACTATCGTTGGTGCTTAAACTCCGCGACCCACATAGCGGTTGCACCACATATTGCTACAGGCATGACAATGAGGTTCAAAATTGGGATCGTCGTAAACACAGACACCAATACCCCAAAGCCATAGGCCTTACCTTGCTTTTGTTTCAATTTGTAACGCATGTCGTTAAATGGGATTTTATGGTTATCAAACGGGTAGTCACAATATTGAATCGCGAGCATCCAGGCGGTAAAGATAAACCATAAAAATGGGCCTACTGTTTGTCCAAGGGCAGGGATGAGCAATAACAGGAATAGGCCTATTGCTTTAGGTAAAATGTAAAGGAGCTTTCTCCACTCACGAGCTAAAACGCGAGGAACATCTTTCAGGACGGCAGTGAAACCATCATCATTTACCTTTTGTCCCGTTAAGTACTCTTCCACTTTTTCAGCCAAGAGGCCATTGAATGGCGCGGCGATAAAGTTCGCGAGCGTGCTGAAAAAATAGGAGAAGGTAGCGAGTATCGTCAGAGCGAGTAAAGGCCAAAGAATGTAAGTTAACCAGGATAAAAACTCAGGCAGCTGCCCAATCCAGCCTTCTATCCATATATTAAGGTTTGAAAATAGATAGAAGATGGCACCACCTACAAGCAAGATATTTGCAAGTAGAGGTAAGATGACAAAGCGCCTGATTTTAGGGGCAAGTGCCAATTGTATCCCGTATAGAAAATAACCGAACCCGGTTCTCTGCTGATTGTTTTGCTTCATGTCTATTTTGGCTTCGTGTAAATGAAAACTCATTGTACCTGTGAGGACTTTTCTTTCAATGCCCTGACAAATGACGTCTTGTTAAGTGGAATCGTGGCAAGAATCACAACAAAAAACGGAACTTCTTGCATTAAGTTGTTCTAAATCTACATATAGTTTTGGTAAAGTAAACGTATCATTCAGATTTATTGCACTTGGGTTGCTGCTCAAGGAACTGCGAGTAGTAAAAACAAGTATATTGAGAGTAAATAATGCAGGAATTGCGATTCGTACTCATTGTTGTTGGCGCATTAGCCATCGCGGCATTACTGTTTCATGGTTTATGGAGCAGTAAAAAAGAAGGCAAAGCAAAGTTTGGTAACAAGCCACTTGGTAAGCTGGATGTTGACCAAGAAGACAAAAATGATCTTGTTGAGAAAGAACGAGACTTCGCTCCCGCTCCTGAAGATGACTTTGAGATCATTCGCAAAGATCGCAAAGAACCAGATTTTGGGATGGCGAATTCTTTCGACAACAAGTTTGAATCTGACCCGTTATTCGGTGGTCCATCTGAAGTCAAACAGACGCAGCAGGAGCCGGATGACATCCCTTCATTTGTTGCAGAAAAAGATAAAGAAGAGGACGTTGAGCCTGTTGTTCAAGCAACAGTAGCTGAAGAGCCATTCCAGCCCGCTGTGGAAGAAGACGCTATTCCCGCCGCGTTTGATATTACGGAGAAAGAACAGCAAGTCGAAACGGTTAGTGAGCCTGTCGTTGCAGAGCCTAAGGAAGAGCCAAAGCCAGAACCTGAAATGCAAGTGATTGTATTGAATGTGCACTGTGCTGGTGAAGAGCCATTTGTTGGTACTGCTTTATTTGAAAGTATGCAACAAAACGGTCTAATTTATGGCGAGATGGATATTTTCCACCGTCATGTCGACTTGTCCGGTAACGGCAAAGTGCTGTTTAGCGTCGCTAATATGATGCACCCTGGTACGTTTGAGCATGCTGATCCTGCTGAGTTTACAACGAAGGGTATTTCATTCTTCATGACATTGCCTTGTTATGGCGAGGCTGAACAGAACTTCAACTTAATGCTCCGAACTGCGCAGCAAATTGCTGATGATTTAGGTGGTAACGTACTTGATGACCAGCGCAACTTAATGACGCCAGATCGTTTAGCATCTTATCGACGTCAAATAGTTGAGTTTAATGCCGCTAACGCATAATCTTAACAGCAAATAATAAAAGGGCTCCGGATGGAGCCCTTTTTCTTGGATTTCCCAACCTCACCGATTGAAAATACACGGGGCTTTACTATGTCTGAATCAGTACTTCAGCGACTAGAAGAACTAAAAGAGTCGTTGCATTACCACGCTGTGCGTTACTACGTGGAAGATAACCCAGAGATCCCTGATGCCGAGTACGACCGTTTAATGCGAGAGTTACTGGATATTGAAGCTGAGAACCCTGACTTAATAGCCGTAGACTCGCCAAGCCAACGTGTCGGTGGACAGCCTCTCTCTGCGTTTAGCCAAGTGACACATGAAGTACCGATGCTTTCGCTTGATAACGCGTTTGATGATAGTGAACTTGATAGTTTCCACAAGCGCGCACAAGAGCGCGTGGGCAGCCAGAGTGTGAAAGAATACTGTTGTGAGCCTAAATTGGATGGACTCGCCGTAAGTTTGTTATATGAGAATGGCGTGTTAGTTCAGGCGGCCACTCGAGGCGATGGTACTACGGGTGAAAACATCACAGAGAATGTGCGTACGATTAAAGCTATTCCTTTAAAACTCAGGGGTAATGACTGGCCAAATCGTCTTGAAGTTCGTGGTGAAGTCTTTATGCCGAAAGCTGGGTTTGAAAAGCTCAATGAATTAGCAAGGAAGAAAGGCGAGAAAATCTTTGTGAATCCACGTAACGCTGCGGCAGGTAGCTTACGACAATTGGATTCACGTATTACGGCTTCTCGTCCGCTTAGCTTCTATGCATACAGTGTAGGCGTGGTGCAAGGTGCAGAATTGGCAGCAAGTCATTACGAACGCTTTTTGCAAATCAAATCTTGGGGACTGCCAATGTGTCCGGAAACTAAGCGAGTTGAAAGCTTGGCGGATGTAAAAGCTTACTACCAAGATATATTGCAGCGTCGTGATGCCCTCCCTTATGAGATCGATGGTGTCGTTATTAAAATTGACGATATTGCCGTGCAAGAGCGTCTGGGGTTTGTTGCTCGCGCTCCACGTTGGGCGATTGCCTACAAATTCCCAGCACAGGAAGAAATGACGACACTGAATGAAGTGGAGTTCCAAGTCGGTCGCACTGGTGCGATTACACCTGTTGCTAAACTAGAGCCTGTATTTGTTGGCGGGGTAACGGTAAGTAATGCGACGCTTCATAACGCAGATGAGATAGAACGTCTGCAAGTCAAGATTGGTGATCACGTTGTGATCCGCCGTGCTGGCGATGTTATTCCGCAAGTCGTATCTGTCATCAAAGAGCGTCGACCAGAAACAGCTCGAGATATTGTTTTCCCAACTCAGTGTCCTGTTTGTGGTTCGCATGTTGAGCGGATCGAAGGAGAAGCGGTAACACGTTGTATGGGGGGCTTAGTTTGCCAAGCCCAACGCAAACAAGCGCTAAAACACTTTGTTTCTCGTAAAGCGTTAGACGTTGACGGTTTAGGTGATAAAGTGATCGAGCAGCTTGTTGATCGTGAGATGGTGAAAACTCCTGCTGACTTATTTAAGTTATCAGCGGGGATTTTAACCGTACTAGATCGCATGGGGCCAAAGTCTGCGCAGAATATTGTGAATGCGTTAGAAAAATCCAAAGAAACAACTTTACCCCGGTTTTTGTATTCACTGGGGATCCGTGAAGTTGGCGAGGCAACCGCAGCAAACTTAGCAATGCACTTTAAAACGTTGGGAGCGATCCAAAATGCTACCGAAGAGCAGTTGATTGAAGTGCAAGACATCGGTGCTGTGGTTGCTCAACATATTACGACTTTCTTTAGTGAAGAACAGAACCAAGCGGTGGTTAAAGATTTGCTTGAACAAGGAATTCATTGGCCAGAGATTAATACTACTGAGCAGGTGGGGGAATTACCATTAGAAGGTAAAACAGTAGTATTAACGGGAACACTTTCTCAACTGGGGCGTACAGAAGCCAAAGAAGCCCTCCAAGCACTGGGGGCTAAAGTGACGGGTAGTGTTTCTAAGAAAACCGATATTTTGTTTGCTGGTGAAAATGCAGGTTCGAAGCTCGCAAAGGCACAAGAACTGGGTATCGAAATTAAAACAGAACAAGACTTACTCGAACTGATGAATTAAGTCTTCTCAAAAAAGCTAAAAAATAACTAAAAGCCCCGTATGGTAAGCATGCGGGGCTTTTTCTTGTTCACAATTAAGTGTTTTTTTATTGAGTAATTGATGCCTTTGTTCTTTTCAGTGATCAAGATCGAACCTTGGGTTATTGGTTTTTTTGGCTTTTTTAGTCTGCGAGTGACTTCAAGTTGATACTTTTAAGTTAAATTTAAATGTTTGATTTTAAATGATATTTTATTGCGTTGTGTTGGTGTTGTTAAAAATAAGATCTGGATCAATAAGTTATATGGAACTTTGGAGTGGCTCATATTTTTTTAGAAAAAAAATAAGTTCCATTTGGATGTTTTTAGCTGCGAAGTTAGTCTTAATCACGTGGATACACGGTGTGTATGCAGGAACTAAAAAAAGCCAAATTAGAAATAATGAGGTTTGATCAGGAATTTACTTCTCTCCTTCGGCGGCCAACTAAAGGTGAGATAGAAAAATACAGCTATATCCATTTTTAGGAGTTTTTCCATGGACAAATTTTTTAAGGTTTCAGCGTTAACCGCAGCAATGTTTGGTGTTGTTGCTGTCGCTCCAGCTACAGCGTCTACTGAAAGTGCAGCAGGTGGCGAGTACGTAGAGAAAGTGAACGAATTTATGCAAGACTCAAGTCTGAATGCATTATTCATAGTTGATACTCGTTCACGAACTCGTACAACAGGTAAGCCCGGCGGTGAAAATGGTGACCGTTGGAGTCGTCTAAACTACTCTTCTTACAACGCAATTTTAGACTTCACTTCTGGCTACCACGATGGTTGGGTGGGCGCAGATGTTGCGGCTTACTACTCTGGCGATCTTTACAACGATAGTCTTTACAATTCAAACGAAGGCTACCTATGTAACGAAATCTCAACTTGTAACAACCTAGACTGGGGTGCAGGTGATGGTCAGCAGCTTAAAGTTTACAAAGCAGCGCTGAAATTCAAAGCAAACGAAAACTTTAATGCTCGTTTCGGTATGTTACAGGCTGGTGGTAACGGTACAATCGGTAACGTTTGGAGCTTTGTACCTGGTACTTACCGTGGTTTCGAACTGAACGCTAAACTTGGTGATTTCAACCTAAGCTACTTTGGCGCAGACCAATTTACAGCACCTTGGCTGCTTCACGAAGATGATTACGCACCAGCGCTTTGGTCTGACACGTCATGGAGCTACCTACACTCTCTAGGTCTAAATGGTAACCTAACTGACAGCCTGTTTATGCAACTTGGCCTAGGCCAAGCAACTGGCGTTCAATATGCAAATGGTGTTGACTGGGGTGCAGGTCAAGTGACTAGCTACCACAACGAGACTGATAACACATCTTACAAAGCGTATTTGAAGTACACAGTGAGCGATCGTACAACTCTAGCATTTGATTTCTACGGTGTTGATGACGATGTGAAATACGATGGTCTAGGTTTCCACACTGGTCTGTCTTTGAACCAATCTTTCGGCAAGCTAGCTTGGATGTCTGAGTTGCGCTACACAGACACAGATAACCGTGCGGACTTCGTTCCTCGTACTATTCATACATATGGTATGAACAATGGTACTTGGTCTCAGTGGTGGGATGCGCTATCTGACTGGAACAAAGCGGGTGAGCTAGCATGGTACAACCGTCTATCTTACAACCAAGGTAACGGCTGGAACTACTACCTAGGCTTTGGTTACGGTACTGGCGCTGACTCTGCAGCAAGCGGAGCATCAGGTGACTGGGATTACGAAAGCGAATACGCAGTTAACGCAACAGTATCTTACTCACTACAAAGTGGCGCGCTTAAAGGTTCTACCATTCGTTTACACGGTACAATCCTAGAACGTGATGAGTACGCAGGTGCTGGCGATGCGGATGAAACAGACTTACGTCTACAAGTTCTTATCCCTTACAGCTTCCACTAATACTTAATTAGATAATAAAAGGAGCCGCTAGGCTCCTTTTCTATTTCACTTCTCGGCCGTCGTATATTTTGCAATATAACGGTGGCAACATATGTACATTACCGTTTGGCAACTCACACTTTATCTCTGGGCCTAACGTACGACCACCGGATGCACCATTAGCATGAGTGGTTAACGGAATTATGGCAAAAGATATTACTAATAGACCAGATAAAAATCTCATAATAATCACCTTAATGTAAACTTTAAATATCTACGTGCTTGTATAAACCGTGACTACGCAGAAAGGCAAGGTTGAATAGGGCTCTTATATCAAACTAAGCTCTTACTTCTTTACTATTCCCATTCCCCACCTCTAAATCGACACATTTCACTTGGAATATTCGTAACGTCGCCACTTGGCATCTTACATTCGACTACAGGTCCCAAATTAGTTGTACCGCCGTTTCCGTTGTTGTAGGCAAAGGAAGAAAAAGAAAAAATACCGCACAACATTAAAAAGAGAAGCTTATTCATAGTACATCCTCTTACTTACCAAATAAAAAGCACTCAACTTAAATGCTTATGCGTTAAGTATGTATCCGAGGATAAAAAGATCAAAAAATAATTCAATAAAGTTTTATTTTTTAAAATAAATTTAGATCGATAATTTACCTAGATATATTTCTATCTTATTGATTGTCGTGTGTTGAATAATTAAATAATAGGAAATGGTAGGTAGGGTATTAATAATATTACTAATACTTATTTTTTTCTCGATTTTAATTAAGGTAATGAAATGAAAGCAGTTGTTTAGATTAAAGTAATGGAGCATGATTTGCCCCATTACTTTGGCATAAATTAATTAGAATCAGGCTCAATGATTAAAATAATACCTTCAACATCGGTGATTCTTACGCGGGTACCGGCTGGAAGTGCTTGATCCGATTGTGCGGACCATGTGGTATCGGCTACCTTGATGCGATTGAGCCCGACGGAAAAGTCTTCTTCAAGGATAAGAGTACGCCCAATTAACTGCTTGTACTTTTGGTTCAGATCTCTTTCTTGGTCTTCTTGCTTGTCTTTAGACCATTGTCGTCGCCACCAAAGCCAGGTGGTGATTAAGCTGAAGCTTGCAAAGCAAAGCCATTGCAATTGCCAGCTCATTGGCAAAACGGTCATGAGTGCTCCAACGATAAGTGCAGACATCCCGAGCCAGAGAAAATACCCTGCGGTACCAAGTAGCTCAACTGCTAAAAGAGCAAAGCCAAACGCTAGCCAATGCCAGAAAGAGATACCTTCCAACAAACTAAAAAAGTCCATAAATTATTCTTTATCTTGCTGTTTAAACATTTCTGCTATCCCTGCAACCGAGCCCATTAGTCCGGTTGCTTCTAATGGAAGCATAATGATTTTACCATTTTCGGCTTGACCAATGCTCTTGATCGCTTCGGTATAACCCTGTGCAATGAAGTAATTGACGGCTTGCATGTCACCTTTTGCAATGGCTTCGGAAACCATGTAAGTCGCTTTTGCTTCTGCTTGCGCGGCACGCTCACGTGCTTCTGCATGGAGAATAGCAGACTGCTTTTCGCCTTCAGCTTTTAATATCTCTGATTGTTTATGACCTTCGGCCTTTAATATCTCAGCTTGGCGAACCCCTTCTGCTTCAAGAATTTCCGCACGCTTATTACGCTCGGCTTTCATTTGCGCATTCATTGCAGCGGTCAGATCGGCTGGTGGCTGGACATCTTTAATCTCAATTCGTGTGACTTTTACGCCCCAAGGGTTTGTTGCTTGGTCAACAATCGCCAACAGCTTAGAGTTGATCATGTCGCGTTGGCTCAGCATTTCGTCCAGTTCCATTGAACCTAAAACGGTACGAATGTTGGTAAGGGTCAAGTTTCTAATAGCGTGTTCTAAGTCGTTGACTTCATAAGCCGCTTTGGCAGCATCGATCACTTGAACAAATCCGACAGCGTCAATAACCACGTTAGCGTTATCTTTTGAAATGACCTCTTGCGCAGGAATATCGAGAACGCGCTCCATCATATTTACTTTTTGACCAACTTTATCAACGAATGGAATGATCAAGTTTAAACCCGGCTTTAATGTGTGGGTGTAGCGTCCGAAGCGTTCAACTGTCCAGTTGTTTCCTTGCGGAACCGTTTTAATGGCTGAAGATAAGATAACGACAGCAAGAACGACGAAAATACCGATGGTGATCAGTGAATCAATTGGCATGAGTTATTCCCTTAAGTGCATAATGTTCGATCCATTTTTACCTATTTATAGACAATAGACAATTGAAGTTCTGAGACCTTTGAGAGGTTATTGGTTTTTTATATGACAAAGGCCGGAAACACCGGCCTTTGTTGTCTTATTCCTAGAAGAATGCGGCGCTTAGTACAAAATTGAGTAAAGCTGGCGACGATATTTGCTTGCTAATGCGTTACCTTGACCTAGCGTACTGAGAATATCCATAAAAGTCTTCTTCACTTCACCGTCTTGGGCGCCCAAGTCTTTTTTAAGAATATTCCACAGCAGTTCCAACGCTTCTTCATCCCGACCAACTTGGTTGTATTGTACCGCCAATTCACAAGCGAGTTCGAAGTTTGCCATGTCTGCTGCGTATGCTTGTTCTAGTCGCTGTAACTCAGGGCTATCTGCAGCCTGCAAATGCAGCTCGAGCTTGGCTATTAGGCTCTTGTAGTAGTTATCTTGATACTCGAGAGGGATAGCGTTCAGTAGTTCTTGGGCAATATCAAATTGTTTGGTTTCTAGCAAACAATCAGCCATCGCGAGTTTCACATCACCACGCTCTTGCAGCTCTGGCGGCAAAGTGTGGATGATGCTCAAAGCCTGAGCATGCTCACCTTGCTGAAGAAGTTCACTGACTTGTTTTAATAGTTGTTCATCTGGGCTTGGCAAATGCTTTTGTAGCATGGTGGCAATGGCATCAATTGGCTGGGGGCCTCCCAGACCATCGACGGCTTGACCATTTATAAACAGCGCGATAGTTGGCAATACTTGCACGCCAAATTGAGACGCTAAAGCGGGCTGATCTTCACAATTTAGTAGAGCAAGCGTAAATGCACCGTTGTACTG
Organism: Vibrio sp. Vb2880; assembly: GCF_033337975.1. Taxonomy (NCBI): domain Bacteria; kingdom Pseudomonadati; phylum Pseudomonadota; class Gammaproteobacteria; order Vibrionales; family Vibrionaceae; genus Vibrio; species Vibrio sp. Vb2880. Next base: position 137,714 of record NZ_JAWORT010000012.1, on the reverse strand, counting down.
TTGAGCAAGAGATTGCAACTCAGGGAGTATCTGTGCGCTTTCTGGCTGAGCGTTGGCCCAAAAGTGGATCAAAACGGGCGTGTTCATTGATCCTTCAAGCGTTTCGCGAAAGTTCTGTTCTGTTATCTCAACGATAAATGGGGATTGCATCAGAGTATCCTTGCCTTGTGTCTTGTCGTTGATATTAGATATGGAGTTGATTTAGGTGAAATTCAAGCGACATTCACCATCAATAATGAATCATTCTATTTTGAGAAAACGTGGGGTAATAGAGTGAGGTTATTACTGCTCAGGTGTTAGATAAAAAGAAAACGCTGCCGAAGCAGCGCAATTCTAATGCTATTTGTTAGTGCGGTATCAAAATAGGATGAACATGGTCAACACTACACCCACACTAAGCCAGTTAAGCTGATTTAATGTCATTGTTGCCTCGCAGTAGTATAAACATTGCTACAAAACGTAATGGGTGGCGATACCAAATCTAAGCAACTCAATCACTTTGGGCGAAAGAATCCCCGCTGAATTGCGTAGAAATTGATTCGTTTAGTTGAGGTTTTTTTAACCTACATGTTCATAATGACATCACATTGTTACGGTGAAATTACATTTCGACAAAACTTTTTTATGCAGCCTGTCGCAAAATTTTATCAAGTACACGGGTTGGTAATAGTCTTTTCAAGACTGCGAATAATTTAGTCGGTGTAGTAATTCGATAACGAATTTTCGGTGAAACGCTAGTTAATGCATGAAGAACTGGTGCGATGCAAGACTCTGCAGGTAAAACAAATCGATTATTAGACTTGTCGTTGTTGAGTCGCTCTCTTTGTCCTTCATAAGCATCACGATGGGGGCTAGATTCAATATCAACCCACTTCTCAAAGGCTCGTAATGCATTGTTTCTAAATTGAGTTTCGATCGGTCCTGGTTCTATCAATGCCACTTTGATATTCGTATCCGCAAGCTCTAGCCTGAGCGTATCTGTCCAGCCTTCTAAGGCAAATTTTGATGAATTATAGGCGCCACGGTATTTCATTGCGGCAAAACCAAGAACAGAACTGTTTTGTATGATGCGTCCTTCGCCTTGCTGGCGCATATGAGGAAGCACCTCTCTGACCAACTGGTGCCAACCAAAAAAGTTGGTCTGAAATTGATCTTGAAGAGCCTCGGTGGGTAAGTCTTCCAGTGCTCCGGGCTGACCATAGGCACCATTATTGAACACTGCGTAAAGCTTACCTTCTGCTAACTCTAGCGCTTGCTTCACGCCCGAAGAAATGCTTTCTGGGCTATTTAGGTCTAGATTGATGCAGGTTAGCCCTTCATTAATTAGGCGCTGGACATCTTGTTCTTTCCTACAAGATGCAATGACATTAAATCCCTTGTTTTGTAGGGCGTGAGCGCACACGTAACCGATGCCGGTTGAACAACCCGTAATAAGAATCGACTTTTTCATAATTTAATTTAAGACTCAGAAACCTTGATTAGAGCCATCATTCATCAGCTCCGGTCATGAAGCAAGTGCTTGAGTGCTGGCTCTATTCTGGAGTAGCTAAATTTAAAGCCCAGTTCGGTGAGTTTTTTGGGTTTGGCTCTCATGCTATCAAACAATAAGCAGGAAGATTCTCCCATTAGGAGTTCCATCGCCCATTTAGGCGTGAACAAGATATGCGGACGTTTTAGCGTTTTAGCTAGTGTGCCGCTGAATATACGATTAGTCACAGGATGGGGGGCGCACATATTGAATGCACCGTGGGCATGTGGTGTTTCAAGCAAGTACATGATGGCGCGGACCATATCTAGGATGTGAATCCAAGGCATGTACTGATTACCGTTCCCGAGTGGGCCGCCTACGCCAAGCTTGTAAGGTAATAGCATTTTTGCCAACGCACCACCATTAAGGCCGAGTACCACGCCAGTTCTCAGTAGACAAACCCGTGTTTGTTCCGACTCTGCGCGCTTGGCTATTTGCTCCCACTTTGCACAAACCTCGTGAGGAAAGTCGTCGCTATTAACATGTAAGCACTCATCAAACGGATGGTCTTGTTGATCACCATAGTAGCCAACTGCCGAGCCACTAATAAAAACAGAAGGAGGTTCGGTACTAGCGTGGATCAGCTCAACAATTTGCTCGGTAATTTTCCAACGACTTTTGCAGATTTTTTCTTTTTGCTCGCTGGTCCACCTTTTATCCGCAATAGGCTCACCTGCAAGATTAATGACGGCATCAACGTGATTGAGATCGGCGAACGACTCGAGCGAGTCAAGGTATTCGATATTACCCAGATCAGCATGCTGTAGGCGTTGTTTTGCTCGCTCTGGAGAGCGTGTAAGTAGCATAACCTGGTGAGTTGATAGCAGCTTGAGCAACTCCGAGCCAATAAACCCAGTGCCACCTGTGAGTAATATCTTCATGTTATCTCTTTGAATGTACACGTATTAGAACATTATAGTCGTTTTGTGCTTAGCTTGATCATCTCAACACCATTATTTCTGGGATAGTGACAAGCTGGCAGAGATACTATTAACTTCACATATTAGAAAATATGTAACTAAATGTTATAGATGGCGCTAGTGCATTCACGGTAGAAGAGTGAAATCTATGCCAGACTAGAAGTTATCGCTCATTGGAATGGCGTAATCAGTTTGCACAATCAAGGAGGATAGGCATGGAAGCATTTGTTGCGCTTTTTCGAGCGCTCCTCAATAGTGCTCGTGATTTATTACCCATCATCATTGTTATCACTTTTTTCCAATTAGTCGTTTTGCAAGAGCCGCTGCCCAACCTGGTCTCCATTCTTTTTGGCTTGTTGCTTGTCGTTTTAGGATTAACCTTTTTTATCTTTGGCCTAGAACTTGGTCTTTTTCCTATCGGAGAGAGTATGGCTCAAGCCTTTGCAAAAAAAGGCAGCGTGTTTTGGTTATTAGTCTTTGCGTTTTGTTTGGGGTTTGGCACCACGATAGCTGAACCTGCATTAACCGCGGTAGCGGAAGAAGCCTCAGAAGTTGCGGCAGAGGGCGGAATGATCGCTAACTCAGAGCAGTCCATGCAGGATTACGGAGAAGGACTTCGAGTAACAGTAGCTCTCTCTGTGGGGATAGCCATCGTTATCGGCGTTTTGCGTATCTTAAAAGGGTGGCCGATTCATTACATGATCATTGGTGGCTACGTCGGCGTTGTAATACTGACGTGGTTTGCACCTGAAGCCATTATTGGCGTTGCTTACGATTCCGGAGGTGTAACCACGTCCACCATAACAGTACCTTTGGTCACTGCACTGGGTGTCGGTTTAGCGTCTTCTATTAAAGGGCGTAACCCTATGGTGGATGGCTTTGGTTTAATCGCTTTTGCCTCGCTGTTACCGATGATGTTTGTGATGGTTTACGGAATGGTCGTAACATGATTTCAATTGATCATTTCCTAGACACTTTATTATCGACCGTTAGAGACGTCGTTCCCATCGCCAGCATTATTTTTGGTTTTCAGTTAGCGGTGTTAAGGCGTCCTGTTAGCAACCTTAAGAAAGTTTTGCTTGGGTTCGTTTATGTGATTTTCGGGCTAGCTCTTTTTTTACTTGGATTAGAAATGGCGTTGTTTCCACTTGGGGAGACGATGGCTGTGCAATTAACGGCGCCGGAGTTTTTACAAGAGTTCAAAGTATCTGTAGGGAAAGCCTTAATGTGGGTCGACTATTATTGGGTTTACACCTTCGCCTTTTTTATAGGCTTTAGTACCACGATTGCAGAGCCTTCTTTAATCGCTGTAGCGATAAAAGCAAACCAAGTCTCTGGAGGCAGTATCAGTATTAACGGCTTGCGCGTAGCCGTTGCGTTTGGGGTAGCAATTGGTATTGCATTAGGGAGTTACCGGATTGTCGTGGGCGATCCCATTCATTATTACATCATCGCGGGTTACATCGTCGTTGTGATTCAAACGTTTTACGCTCCTAAGCTTGTTGTTCCACTCGCCTACGATTCTGGAGGCGTAACAACTTCTACCGTCACTGTCCCACTTGTAACTGCATTAGGGTTAGGGCTTGCTTCGACCGTCCCTGGAAGAACCCCAATGATTGATGGCTTTGGCTTGATCGCGTTTGCCAGTCTATTTCCTATGATCTCTGTGATGGGCTATGCGCAAATAACCCAGTGGCTGAATAAAAACGTCTCGGAGGAAGAAGAAAATGCGCTTTAAATTGATACTTGCGTTTGTTGAAGACAGCAAAACAGACAAGGTGCTGGACGCTGCACGCGATGCTGGTGCGACCGGTGCAACAGTGATTAACAATGCTCGCGGGCAAGGTTTAAATCAAAAGCGAACGTTTTTTGGTTTAACGCTAGAAGTGCAAAAAGATGTGCTGCTGTTTGTGGTCGAGGAACATCTCTCTCGACACATATTAGAAACCATTAATGAGGTTGGTGAATTTGACAGAGAGTCGGGACAGGGGATTGCTATTCAGATCGATATTGAAGATGCAGTCGGTGTCGCGCATCAAGTCGAGACATTGACCAAAGTGGTCGAGGATGAATTATGAGTGATCAAACGATAATTAGAGTTCGAGATGTTATGGCGGCAACGTATGTGATGGTTGATGGACTGATGACCGTATACGAAGGCATAACGCTAGCGAAAAAATACCAAGTCAAAGCGCTGGTGGTGAAAAAGCGAGATGATAATGATGAATATGGCATCGTGTTGATGAATGATATCGCCAAAAAGGTGCTGGCGAATAATCGTTCTCCTCAGCGCACAAATATTTATGAAATCATGACCAAGCCCGCTTTGTGTGTCGAACCAGATATGAACGTAAAATATTGTGCCCGTTTGTTTGAGCGATTTGGCATAAGCAGAGCGCCGGTCATTGAAAGTGGCGAGGTCATTGGGATGGTGAGTTATAACAATATTGTCATCAATGGTATGGTGCGAGAAGAAGTGTAATAGGTTGATATAAATGAAAAATCAACGAATTTTTTCTCAAGTCAGCGACTGTTACAAAGAACTAAAATATTTAATATATGTTAGGTTGCATATGTGTTAATTCACCATTATTCTTTGCGCCCTAAGCCTAATGTCGAGGAATCTGTATCATGCCTTTAGTCTCTTGCCCCGTGTGTGAGAAACAAATCTCAAAACGCGCTCATGCATGTCCAGGATGCGGAGAGCCCGATCCGCTGCACCATCTAGCCAAATCAAAATTTATGTCGATGGTGTTTTGGATACTGGTGTTGGTTGGAACAGCGTATGCAGCATGGTTCTATGTTTTGCCTATGGTCATTGAATCATTGCGCTATCAGTAGTATTCAAACCGTCGTAGGTTGAGCTGCTAAAAAAATGCCGTAGAATGACCTCATACTTTTTGAGGAGACGATGTCGTGAAACTATTTTTTGCCTCAGACCTGCATGGCTCTTTGCCAGCAACTAAAGAAACCATTGATCTATTTTTGGCTTCTGGTGCGCACCACCTGATTTTGCTAGGAGATACGCTAAACCATGGGCCGCGAAACCCTATTCCGGAAGGCTACAACCCTCCACAGGTAGCAGACTTATTGAACCAATACAGTGATCAAATTATTTCTGTACGTGGCAACTGTGATAGTGAAGTAGACCAAATGCTATTGAAGTTTCCAATGATGATGGATTACTCATGGGTGCTACTTGAATCTGGCAAGAGAATCTTTTTGACTCATGGTCACTTGTACAACTCTGAAAAACGGCCGCCACTGCGCGAAGGTGATATCATCGCCCACGGTCATACACATGTTCCCGTCGCAGAGATGCAAGATGGAGCCATTATATTCAACCCAGGCTCGATGACATTCCCACGTAATGGCTTACCGAGAAGCTTTGGTACTCTAGAAGGCAATAAGCTAACGGTAAAAACGCCAGAAGGCGAAGTATTAGCACAAACCATGATTTAACGGTTTTACTAAGTAAAAAATAGGGAGCGAATTGCTCCCTATTTTGTGTCTGAATGTCCTAAATCGCGTTCTGGGTCGATAATGTCTCTTACGCGCTGTTTTAGCACCTTGGCTTCAGGAAAGCCGTTGTCTTTTTTCCGTTCCCAAATTTGCTGGCCATTACAGAAAATTTCGAAGCGACCACCTGTGTCTGGGTGTAAGCTGATTGTTTCTATTTCTTCACTAAAAGTATGCAGTAATTCTTGCGATAGCCAAGTTGAACGTAACATCCAGTTGCACTGGCGGCAGTAATAAATATCAATGATTGCTTTATCCATGAAACTTTCCTTTTAATCTTTTTAAACCAGCAACTTGATGCCCACCGCAAACGTGAGAATTTCGAATGCAACTTTAATCACTCTGTTGCTGTATCGAGTCGCGGCCCATGCGCCTAAACTGCCGCCTAGAAAAGAGCTTAACAATAAAACAGGTAACCAAGCCCAGTGAATAGGCGCCCCTGCCTGTACGACGGCAATGCCTCCAATGCCATTCCAAAACAGGCCGACACAAATCATGGTGTAAGCAACGGCTTGTTTGTAGTCGTAACCAAACCAGCGCACCAAAAATAGTGTCACGAGCAAACCAGAACCTGCGGTAAGAGATCCGTTAATGATGCCGATAAACAGTAAGCCAATTCCACCGATAACCCAACCGATAGGATGACGGTTACGTATTACTTCAGCTTGGCCTAGCGATGTCTTAAATCGCGAGTAGATACCTAGCGCTAGGATCATCGTGCCGAGCATCTTTTCCGCGATACCATCAGGGGTCTGTACAATTAAGTTAGCCCCTAAAATCACGCCAATACTACCGGACAAGATAAGGTAGAGCGCGATTTTCCATTTAATAGTGCCTGATCTTAAATGCGTGCTTGCTGCGCCTAAGCCTAAAGCGACCGAAGCCACCTTATGTGTGCCTAGCGCAACGGAGAACGGTAAGCCGAGAAAGATGAGTAAAGGGAATTGAAGCAAGCCTGCTCCGCCACCAGAAAGTGAAGCCATCGTGTTGGCGATTAGTGAACCGAAAAAGAGAGTAGTGGTATCTAGCCAATCCATAAGCAAAACAAAGGGGGCGTCTTGCCCCCTTATCATCCAATCAAAATTAGTTTTTAAACAGTACCGAAGAACCGTGGTTCAAGCTAGTGAGCAATAGTGTTTTTTCGTTCACGACGTCAATACGACGACTTTGCTCCGCATCTAGCTTAAAAATTTGAGTAATTAAACGTAGCTGTGCTTCGGAAAAGTCTTTTGATTGAGAAGATGAAATATCTTTAAACTCCGAAGGCGAGACCAACAAATAGTTGTCACTTACTTCCCAGCGGCCTTTTTCCGAGATATTTATCGTTGATTCTGCGGTTGAACCTTGAGCGAATAGTTTTATATTTGCTACGCGAATATAGTCACCATTAGGGAGATATTTCACGTTTGATTCAACATTAACTCGGCGTAGTGGGCCGACAGTATCGTCAGGCAAGCTGTCTGTAATGACTGTCACCATGGTCGACTGCCATTCGTTTGCTGTGAGGAGCTGTTCCACTTTTAGGTCACTTCCCCAATACAACCAACTACTGAAAAGAACGGATACGGCCAAAACCGCAGATGCTAATTTAATCTTCATATTGGCCTCCTTTATTTGCAGATGTCTGTTGGATCGTTTTGACCTGCGAAAATACGCAGTGTTACGTTCTCGTAAGAGTGGTTACTGTCATGAATGTAGTTCAGAATCAGCTGGTTATTTTGTCCGCCAGTGGCAATCACTTCCACTGGCAACGAGTCTTCTGCATGGTGCTTCACGTAGCGCTCAATGCATTGCTCTATTGAGGGCAACCAGTTGTTGATTTGAGGGTGATTTACAGGTGTCATCACCGGTACATTTTGATACTCACCAATCTGACGGAATTGGGATTCCGCTGGGTTCGTGAATAACAATACGCAAACAGGAAGCAGCAGAGATAAAAAGATAATGACACGCGGTAGCCAGTTAATCGTGTTAGATGCTGGCTTCGGCTGAGTTTTAGTCGGCTCTACTTGAGGCTCAAGATCAGCAGTAGTATCGGTCACTATCTCTGTTGGTGGTGTATCGCTCGCTTCTAACTCCACTGCTGGCGCTTCGTGTTCAGAAGCGCTTTCTTCAACGTCAGTGTTAGAGTCAGTAGAAAATGGGCTCAAGCGTTCCACTGAACAAATGAGTTGGTAGCCACGTTTAGGTACCGTTTTAACAAACTCTGGAGATTTTGTTGAATCCTTCAACATCTTACGCAGAGTAGAAATCGCTTGAGTCAGGCTTGAGTCATCCACCTCAAAACCTTGCTCACGCCAAACAAACTCGTGAAGCTCGTTACGGGTTAAAACTTCGTTTGGTCTCTCTGCCAACATCAGAAGTATACGGCTTTCGTTGCTTCCTAATCGTACAACGTCGTTGCCGTTTTGTTGGTCAGCGAGCGAATTACTATTTGGATCAAAGGTGAACCTTTGAGCAAGTAGAAATTTGGTGCCAATGTTAGTCATTTAGTTCTTCTTAGATGGATGATGTTGTAATTATGGTGATTTATGTCACAAAATTACCGGGGCGCTTGGAGTGCGCACGACATTTTAGATGCTTTTAGACGGGTAGGATAATTAAAATTTTCTAAAAAAACACCGTTTTTAGCAATATTGACCTTGAATTTACATTTGTCAGCCACATGTTAAATGACATCTCGGTAAGGTGATTTCAAGGGGAAAGTCACAAACTTGTCCCTATGAAAAAGCCAATTAGTTTAGATGTTATGGAGCACACATGAGCGAAACCGTATCTCAAAATAAAGAAACTCGTGGTTTTCAATCAGAAGTAAAACAACTACTGCATTTAATGATCCATTCTCTTTATTCAAATAAAGAGATCTTTTTGCGCGAGCTGATCTCTAACGCATCAGATGCATCAGACAAACTGCGCTTTCAGGCGTTATCTAACCCAGATCTATACGAAGGTAATGCAGACCTTTGCGTGAAACTGTCGTTTGATGAAAGCGCAAATACCTTAACCATTTCTGATAACGGTATCGGTATGAGCCGTGATGATGTGATTGAGCACTTAGGAACAATCGCAAAATCTGGAACAGCCGAGTTTTTCTCAAAGCTATCTGAAGAGCAGAGCAAAGACTCTCAGCTTATTGGTCAGTTTGGTGTTGGTTTCTACTCGGCATTTATCGTTGCTGACGCCGTTACCGTGCGCACTCGCGCTGCGGGTCTAGCCGCTGATGAAGCGGTACAATGGCACTCAGCGGGTGAAGGTGAGTACACCATCGAAAACATTACCAAAGAGTCACGTGGTACCGACATCATTCTTCATATGCGTGAAGAGGGTAAAGAGTTTTTGAATGAGTGGCGTCTACGTGACGTTATCAGTAAGTACTCTGATCACATCGGCATTCCTGTTTCAATCCAAACTGTCGTTCGTGATGACGAAGGCAAGGAAACAGATGAGAAGAAGTGGGAGCAAATCAACAAAGCCCAAGCACTGTGGACGCGTAACAAATCTGACATTTCAGAAGAAGAGTATCAAGAGTTCTACAAGCACGTATCACATGACTTTGCCGATCCATTGGTCTGGAGTCATAACCGTGTAGAAGGTAAAAACGACTACACGAGCTTACTATACATCCCATCGAAAGCACCTTGGGATATGATGAACCGCGACCACAAATCAGGCTTGAAACTGTACGTACAGCGCGTATTCATTATGGACGATGCAGAGCAATTTATGCCGTCATACTTACGCTTCGTACGTGGTTTAATAGACTCAAACGATTTACCGCTAAACGTATCGCGTGAGATCTTACAAGACAATAAAGTGACTCAGTCTCTACGTAATGCTTGTACTAAGCGAGTGCTAACGATGCTCGAGCGTATGGCCAAGAATGACGAAGAGAAATACCAATCATTCTGGAAAGAGTTTGGTCTTGTGATGAAAGAGGGCCCTGCGGAGGACTTTGCAAACAAAGAGAAAGTTGCAGGTTTATTGCGCTTTGCTTCAACTGAAGTGGACTCTTCAGAGCAAACTGTGGGCTTGGCGTCTTACGTTGAGCGCATGAAAGAAGGTCAAGATAAGATCTACTACTTGACGGCAGACAGCTATGCAGCTGCGAAAAACAGCCCTCACTTAGAACAGTTCAAAGCGAAAGGCATTGAAGTTATCTTGATGTACGACCGCATTGATGAGTGGCTGATGAACTACTTAACTGAGTTTGATGGTAAACAGTTCCAGTCAATCACTAAGGCTGGGCTTGATCTAAGTCAGTTTGAAGATGAAGCAGAAAAAGAGAAGCAAAAAGAAACCGAAGAAGAGTTCAAGTCGGTTGTAGAGCGCACGAAGTCTTACCTAGGCGATCGTGTGAAAGAAGTTCGTACGACCTTCAAACTCGCATCTACGCCTGCTGTTGTGGTAACGGACGATTACGAAATGGGCACTCAAATGGCGAAGCTTCTTGCGGCAGCTGGTCAAGCTGTGCCGGAAGTGAAATACATCTTTGAGCTAAACCCTGAGCACGAATTGGTTAAGCGTATGGCTGACGAAGCCGATGAAGAAGCGTTTGGTCGCTGGGTTGAAGTTCTGCTTGGTCAAGCAATGCTCGCGGAGCGAGGCTCTATTGAGGATCCAACAGAGTTCTTAGGAGCCGTTAATCAACTTTTGACTAAGGTGTAATAACCTCTGCAAATCAAAAAGCTCGCATTTCGCGAGCTTTTTGTTTGTTGTCGCAAAATTTTGCATCTCAAGTGCTGAGTTAATAATCAATAGGGCGTGAAAGAGGGTACTGTTAACATTCTTTAGTCTTAATACACTCTTTGCTCAGAGAACCTGTGATAGAATCTGCGACTTGAATGTGAGTAATAAGGCGTGTATTTTTGCTCGCCTATATACGTTATACCGAAACTTATCGTTGCAGGTGCTTCTCAGGTTTGATGTCTAAGAGGTCAGCTATTGTGAGCTTCGGTATAAATCTTAAATATTAAAGAGGATAAATCATGCGCATCATTCTTCTAGGTGCTCCAGGTGCAGGTAAAGGCACACAAGCAAACTTCATCATGGAAAAATACGGTATTCCACAAATCTCTACTGGTGATATGCTTCGTGCTGCTATCAAAGCAGGTACAGAGCTTGGTAAACAAGCTAAAGCTGTTATTGACGCTGGTCAGCTAGTTTCTGATGAAATCATCCTTGGTCTTATCAAAGAGCGTATCGCTCAAGAAGACTGTGCAAACGGTTTCCTACTAGATGGTTTCCCACGTACTATCCCTCAAGCTGACGGCCTAAAAGAAATGGGCGTAGACGTAGACTACGTTATCGAATTTGACGTTGCAGACGATGTGATTGTTGAGCGTATGGCTGGTCGTCGTGCTCACCTTCCTTCTGGTCGTACTTACCACGTGGTTTACAACCCGCCTAAAGTGGAAGGTAAAGATGATGTAACTGGTGAAGATCTTGTTGTTCGTGATGACGACAAAGAAGAAACAGTACGTGCTCGTCTAGGTGTTTACCACGAGCAAACTGCACCGCTAATCAACTACTACGGCAAAGAAGCTGAAGCAGGCAAGACTAAGTACCTTAAGTTTGATGGTACTAAGCAAGTAGCTGAAGTTAGTGCGGATATCGAGAAAGCACTATCTTAATTTGCTGAAGTCAAAAATTTAATATTTTGATATATTGAAAGCGGCCCAAGTGGTCGCTTTTTTTAGTTTACTCGTAAACATATATCTAATTAACTTCATCTCGGCTATTCGTTACTTCGAGGTTACTTAAATATATGAACCAAGCCGTTTACCATGAATAGGATGTTATGAAAGAGAATAATAAACAGGGTGTACTCCTAGTTAACCTGGGAACTCCTGACGCACCAACCGCTCCTGCCGTAAAGCGCTTTTTAAGTCAGTTTCTTCATGATCACCGAGTGGTAGACATGACTCGATGGCTTTGGTGTCCACTATTGCACGGCGTTATCCTTCCTATCCGAGCTCCTAAAGTTGCCAAACTCTATCAATCAGTATGGATGGAAGAGGGCTCGCCGTTGATGGTGTACTCTCAACGCCAAACGGAAAAGTTAGCACAAAAGCTTGATATACCTGTAGAGCTTGGTATGACGTATGGTAACCCAAGTTTGCAATCAGGCTTTGAAGCCCTATTGGCGCAAGGCGTTGATGAGGTCATTGTTTTACCTTTGTATCCGCAATACTCGGGCACAACAACGGCAGCGGTTTCTGACGGAATCACTAAAGCATTTAAAAACCTGCCGGTGATGCCAGGCTTTAGCTTTATTCGTGATTATTACAATCACCCGAAATATATTGAAGCGTTAGCGCATTCAGTTCGTGAACATTGGCAAAAGAATGGTCAAGGAGATTACCTGCTGTGTTCTTATCATGGTATTCCAAAACGCTATGCTGACAATGGTGATGTTTACCCACAGCATTGTGAAGAGACGACTCGCTTGCTTGGGGAAGCGTTAGGTTTAAGCGAACAACAAATTGGCATGACGTATCAGTCCCGATTTGGGAGAGAAGAGTGGCTTCAACCTTATACCGATAAGACCCTAGAAGCACTTCCTGCAAAGGGTGTGAAAAATATTAATGTTGTGACCCCTGCATTTTCGTCAGATTGTTTAGAGACGTTGGAAGAGATCTCGGAAGAGTGTAAAGAGATTTTCCTTGAAGCTGGTGGCGAAAACTTTACCTACATCCCTTGTTTGAACGATAGTGAACTTCATATCGAGATGATGGTTGAGTTAGTTCAATCTAAACTTTAGATACAAAAAAGGGTCGCAATAGCGACCCTTTCTACGTTTAGTTGAGCGATCAAGCAACTTGTACTTGCTGCTCTTCTACTTGCTCTGCCGTGCTGTGCGTATTTTCAGCGCCATGCATCCAGCGAACGAGTGTATTAGAGAATAGGAGCAAAATTACGCCACTTACGGTTGCGCTGACCGCAATACCACTAAAGATAGCCATAGCGCCTAACTCGCCTACGTGAGAGCCCACATAGCCCGCAACATAGTTAGCAATCGCATTACAGCCAAACCATGCACCCATCATAAGTGAAGCTAAGCGAAGCGGTGCTAATTTAGTCACCAATGAAAGACCAATTGGTGATAAACACAGCTCGCCTAATGTGTGGAAGAAGAAAGCGCCGACCAACCATAACATCGATGTTTTTACTGTTGTATCTCCACCTTGTTCTAGCACTGCGCCAACCATACAAAGGAAACCAATCGCCAAGAAAAATAGTGCCATCGCAAATTTCACTGGCGAAGTAGGTTCACGTTTACCCAATTTTACCCAAAGGACAGCCAGAACTGGCGCTAGAGTAATAATGAAAAATGGGTTTAGTGATTGGAACCACGCAGCAGGAACTTCGAAACCACCAATCATGCGATCAGTATATTGTTGAGTGTAGATGTTCATCAGACCACCAGCTTGTTCAAAGCCTGCCCAGAAGACAATAGTGAATAAGCTCATGACCAGAATTACTTTTAGTCGATTCACTTCTTCTTTGGTGAGTGGCTGCTTCGTGGTGGCGTTTTTGTTGTTTAGATCTCGTTTCGCCGCTGGTTCGCGACCAATATCACCAAGCCATGATTGAGCCAGTACCATTTGCATCACTAGGCTAACCAGCATACCCACACCAGCGGCAACAAAGCCTGCTTTCCAACCGTAAGAGGTTGTCACAGAGCCAGAAACGACGCCGGCAAGTAATGCACCTAAGTTGATACCCATATAAAAGATAGTGAATGCGCCGTCACGACGGTTGTCACCTTCTTGATAAAGGTCGCCAACCATGGTTGAGATATTTGGCTTAAAGAGACCGTTACCAGTGATAAGTAGGCCAAGACCTAAATAGAAACTGTGTAGCGAACCAATACCTAAAGCATCAGCAGGAAGTGCAAGAGTAAACTGGCCGATGGCCATTAACGCGCCACCAAGCAAAATTGAGCGACGTTGACCTAAATAGTTATCTGCTAGGTAACCACCGATAAGAGGCGTGATATACACAAGCCCTGTGTATATGCCGTATAGGTCTAATGCGTCTTTGGTTGACCAGCCAAGGCCGCCGTTCATTGTTGTATCGGTGAGGTAAAGCACGAGAATGGCACGCATTGCGTAGTAAGAAAAGCGTTCCCACAGTTCAGTACCGAACAATAAGAACAGGCCACGTGGATGACCAAAATATTGATGTTGGTTTGACATAAGCTCTTCTAATAATAGTTATTACATTTTTTAACGACTTCTACGTATACAATGCAATTCAACGAGTGACAAATAATAAAATTTTGCCATTCAACTATTTTTGTTTGTTAAGTGGCTGTTTTTGATTGGATTTGCAGATTATATGATGGTGTATTGGTTGTGTTACAAACTTAATTTCCATTTTTGACTATGGACTTCTTTATCGTAAGTTGCTGAAAAATTTCGTTAATGCGAGCGATGTATAATCATACTTTTATAGATAAACTGAATATCAATGACTCAACTTTGGCTTAATGCTAGGATAAAAACAAAATAGAATTGGCTAGTAAAAAGATGAAACGTTGGTATCTACTTTATTGTAAACGTGGGGAGCAGGTTAGGGCGAAACAACACCTTGAAAACCAAGGTGTGGAGTGCTTTTATCCAACTGTAGAAGTTGAGAAGATTTTGCGCGGTAAAAGACAAAAAGTCGAGGAGCCGCTGTTTCCTTGTTACGTATTCGCTTACTTTGATTATGAGCAAGGGCCAAACTTCACCTCAGTCCGCTCTACTCGAGGTGTTGTTGACTTTGTGCGTTTTGGTGCTCAACCGAAAGAAGTTCAAGGTGACTTGGTCTTCGAATTGATGCAGCTAGAAAAGTGTTGTAATGACAATACCGTTTCTGAATGTATGCCAAAACCAGGCGATCAAATTAGAGTTAAAAGCGGTCAATTTGCGGGCATAGATGCCATCTTCCAAGAACAAGATGGTGAGAAACGCTCAATTATGCTAGTTCAGATGATCACCAAGCGTGTGCCTGTCAGCATAGACAATAGTGATTTAGATTTAAAATAGCCTAATTCCATCAAACATAAAAAGAGGTGCAAAAGCACCTCTTTTTGATCGTATCTAATTTTCTGTCTGTTTTAAAAGGGTTGGACGAACCGACCCTTATCTTTATCGTAGAGAATTAGTATGAGTCGTTGTGAACGGTCTGTACTGCACGACCTGATGGGTCAACACAGTTTTGGAACGATTCATCCCATTCAATCGCCTTCGCTGAAGAACACGCTACTGAAGGGCCTCCTGGTACACACTCTGCTGCTGATGGAAGTGGGAATAACTCTTCAAAGATTTCACGGTACACGTAGCCTTCTTTTGTCGTTGGCGTGTTGTATGGGAATCGATATTGAGCTGTTTCCATCTGCTGGTCTGTCACTTTCTGTTCCGCGACTTCTTTCAGCGTATCGATCCAGCTGTAGCCAACGCCATCAGAGAATTGCTCTTTTTGACGCCATGCGATCGATTCTGGCAGGTAGTGCTCGAAGCACTCACGAAGGATGTGTTTCTCCATTTTACCGTTGCCACACATCTTGTCTGCTGGGTTCAAGCGCATTGCTACATCAATGAACTCTTTATCTAGGAAAGGTACGCGTCCTTCAACTCCCCATGCTGCCAGCGACTTGTTAGCACGAGCACAGTCGAACATGTTCAGAGCAAGCAGTTTACGCACTGTCTCCTCGTGGAACTCTTTCGCGTTTGGCGCTTTGTGGAAGTACAGGTAGCCACCAAAAATTTCGTCAGCGCCCTCACCAGACAATACCATCTTGATACCCATCGCTTTGATCTTGCGACCCATTAAGAACATAGGTGTTGATGCGCGGATAGTCGTCACGTCATACGTTTCAATGTGGTAAATCACGTCACGAATCGCGTCCAAACCTTCTTGAATCGTGTACGTCATTTCGTGGTGAACGGTACCAATTTGGTCGGCAACTTCGCGAGCGGCTTTCAGGTCAGGCGCGCCTTCTAGGCCAACAGCAAAAGAGTGCAGTTGAGGCCACCAAGCTTCAGACTTTTCATCATCTTCAATACGCATCGCTGCAAAGCGTTTTGCTACCGCAGATGTAATAGAAGAATCTAGACCACCTGAAAGAAGCACACCGTAAGGCACGTCAGTCATTAGTTGGCGTTTAACAGCCGCTTCTAGCGCTTCCGTCAATTCTTCTTTGCTAGTGCTGTTACCTTGTACTGCTGCGTACTCGTTCCAGTCACGAACATAGTAACGTGTTGGCTGAGTATCTTTAGAGCTGTAGTAGCTACCAGGAGGGAATTCACTTACTGTTTTACATACTGGAACAAGAGCCTTCATCTCTGATGCCACATAGTAGTTACCATGCTCATCGTGACCTTGATAAAGAGGGATAATACCAATATGGTCACGGCCGACTAAATACTCATCTTTTTCTTCGTCGTAGAGCACAAAAGCGAAAATACCGTTTAGTTCTTCAAGGAGATCTGCACCCATATCTTGGTAAAGTGCAAGAATGACTTCACAGTCTGAATCGGTTTGAAATTCGTACTTTCCTTCGTAACGAGCACGAATTTCTTTATGGTTGTAGATTTCACCATTGACGGCAAGGATGAGCTTCTTATCAGGGCTGTATAGCGGCTGTGCACCACTATTTAGACCAACAATCGCCAAGCGCTCGTGCGCTAAAATAGCACGCTCTGAAGAGTAAATCCCAGACCAGTCTGGGCCACGGTGACGAAGTTTTTTCGACATCTCTAATGCGATAGGGCGCAATGCGGCTGCATCGCTTTTAATGTCTAAAATGCCAAATACTGAACACATACTACATCCTTACTAAACTAAACAATTTCTAATCGGTATGGTTTAAATTTGCCATTACTAATAAAAAAAGCAACGTTTTGTGATTAAAAAAATGATAAAAGGCCTTGTTGCATGGAAAATATTTAACTCAACCGTTGTTTTGGTGAATGAGATCAAGGTTTGGTATAAAAACTATACAAAAAAGGCTTTCTATCAATAGAAAGCCTTCCGAAAAATATCAGTGCTGTTGCTTATTTAATTGGTGTGAATTTAGGTTGAAGTTGTTTACAGACGTGTCGAGCAAAACCGCTACCAGCTTCACTATAAATATTGAATGCTGCGTCAACGCCATTTTCAAGTAAGCCTTCCAATTGATCTGGGTATTCGGCGATAGCGGCAATTTGCCCCTTATATTTTCTGCGTTTAAGCTGCTCAAGTGCTGTTTGGTTACCTTGATGATGTGGCATTGCAAGCAGAACCAGTTTTACATGACCTGTATCTAAAATTCGCTCCCAGAAATCCGGGTCGGTGGCATCACCAGAAATCACATTTCTTCCCTCTGAACGATGATGATGTGCAGCGTCTTCACGAATTTCTATACCCAATGAAATTTTGCCATAGCGTGAACGTAGCTCATCATAAGCGCCGGTTCCAATACGCCCCATACCTAAGATCAATACTTGGGCATGACCTGGGTTGATGAGTTGGTCGCGTTGATTGAGCTTTTCTACCGCTGTCTCTTGCAGCCACTTACCTGAATGTTGATAAATTTTATGGCTAAGGCGGTTAAGTGGCGCGGAAATTACAAAGGATACCGACACCGCAACCGCAATCGCAGCAAGCATATCACTTGGCATCCAGCCCATTTTATAGGCCAACCCAGCAACAATAAGACCAAACTCACTGTAGTTAAATAGTGATAAAGAGGCGAGCAAAGAGGTACGTACTCGAAACTTAAAATGATTAATAGTGACGAAGTACAAGAGTCCTTTGATTGGTAGCAGTAAGATAAATAGCAGGGCGAGAACGACGCCATTCACGCTCAATGAGGCGGATAAGCCAATGTTCAAAAAGAAGCAGACTAAAAAGAGCTCCTTCATATTGAATAATGACTTGGATAGTTCTGAGGCTTTTGGGTGACCTGCGAGTAGCATGCCTAAAATTAGCGCACCCAAGTCTGGTTTCATCCCGACCAACTCGAATAGCCCAGCACCGACAACAAGCGCGAAGAAAATACCGAATAGCACCAGCATTTCGCCGTGGCCAACTTTATCGAGCAGCTTATAGAATAGGGGACGAAGGAAAGGCAGTGCGAACAAACCGATGGCATACCATTCTGGGACTTTTCCGGTTGAAGCAGTCAGGAATACTACGGCAAAAATATCTTGCATAACCAAGATACCGATCGCGAGTGTGCCGTAGGTCGCGTTCATTTCGCCTTTTTCTTGCAATGCTTTTACGGCAAAAACGGTACTAGAGAACGATAGTGCAAAAGCTAAAAGCAGGATTTGGCTGCCGTCCATACTGGCTAGCGAAGTCAAGCCCAGTAGTTTTAAGCCGGATAACGCTAGGGCAAAAAAAGCGGTAGAGAGTATGTTGTGGGCGGTTGCCCCTCCCCATATTTCTTTGGACAGCAGGGTTTTTACATCGAGTTTGAGTCCAATAGTAAACAGAAGAAGAGTAACACCAAGATCTGCGAGAGTGACGATAACGTCATTGCTTTGGTAACCAAATGCATGCAAGCCAAATCCAGCTAGTAGAAAACCAACGAGGGGAGGGAGGCTGCATTTAAGCGCAATAAAACCAGCTAAAAAAGCGGCTGTAATTAGAATAATTTCCATACTGTTAAGCTGTATTCCTGATATACAAAAACGGGCTGTGAAAACACAGCCCGAGATTGTAACTCAATTGGTTGTATAAACTTAGTCTTCCAGTAACTTTTGTAACAAAACTCCGTTTAGCATAGCGCGTTTAATCATCGCAAATGCGCCCATCGTTGGCTGCTTATCAATGTGAGAAGCCACGATAGGGAGGTCGTTATGGAAAGTTTTAAGAGATTGATTCTCTACGTTGCGTTGAATTGCAGGGAAAACAATATCTTGTGCTGCAGTAATATCGCCAGCAATTACAATTTTCTGTGGATTAAATAAGTTAACCGTAATCGCAATCGCTTTACCTAGCTGGTTGCCAACTCGCACTAAACTCTGTTTCGCAAGTTCATCACCATTCATTGCGTGCTGACATACCGCTTCAATTGTGATGTTTTCAAGGTCGGTTAAGCTTGACTCGTATCCTTGAGTAATCAGTTGCTTCACTCGTTGAATAATCGCTGGGTTTGCAGCTACGGTTTCTAAACAGCCAAAGTTTCCACATTGGCATTGCTCACCAAGCGGGTCAATTTGGATATGACCAATTTCACCGACGTTGCGGTTAAAACCAAGAAAAACCTGGCCGTTAACGATAATACCTGCGCCAGTACCGCGGTGGACGCTAACCAAAATAGAATCCTGGCAGTCTTGGCTTGCTCCAAAGTAGTGCTCAGCCAACGCCATGCCACGTACGTCGTTGCCAACAAAGCATGCTGTATTAAACTTCTCTCCAACAATTTCACCGAGAGCAAGATTATCGATATCGGTATTAGGCATGTATTCGACCACGCCAGTTGTTGGGTTAACAAGGCCCGGTAAAGTGATGCCGATAGCGATGAGTTGATCAATTTTGTCTTCGCAACGGCTTACGAAATCTTTTAATAAATCGATAAGCCCTGCGATTAAGTCTGCTTGGTTAGTGTAGTGCAATTCATGCTGATCTTCTGCAAGCGCGGTGCCACCTAAATCGTATAAACTGAACTGTACGTAATCTCGACCTAAGCGAACGGCAATCGAATGAAAAGGTTTGACTTCAGTAGTCAAAGAGATCGCACGACGACCACCAGTTGAAGCTTGTTGGGCGACCTCCTTAATAAGGCCGCGCTCTAAAAGTTGGCGGGTTATTTTGGTAACACTAGCAGGCGCGAGCTGACTCACGTCCGCGACTTGAATACGGGAGATAGGACCTTGCTGATCAATCAGCCTATATACCGCAGCGCTGTTAAGCTGTTTTACTAAATCTACATTACCAATCTGTCCGCCATTCATGCTTAATTTTGCTCGTATTGTCCGTTAACAACCGTCGCTTTTACTTTAAAGTCACGATCGAAAATGGTCAGGTTTGCAACCATCCCTTTTCGAACTCGGCCAAGGCGATCCTCAACACCAATTGCTGTTGCTGGGTATAACGTGGCCATTCGTAGAGCTTCGTCTAAAGCGATCCCCGCGTGCTCAACTGAATTCTGAACTGCTTCAATCATTGTCAAAGCTGAGCCGCCTAGCGTGCCATTTTCATCAACACACTTACCATCTCGGTAATATACTTTCTTACCGACAAAAATAAAGTGATCAATGTTAGCACCTGCTGGAGCTGTGGCATCCGTCACCAAAACAAGCTTGTCACCTTTGATTTTATGAGCAATTCGGATGTTTGCGTAGTCGACGTGAAAACCATCAGCAATAATGCCAGCGTATACGTCAGGAGTATCGTAAATTGCACCAACAACTCCTGGTTCACGACCAACCATTGGTGTCATTGCATTAAAGAGGTGTGTAGCAAAAGTAATGCCTGCTTCAAAGCTTTTACGTGCTTCGGCGTAGGTTGCATTTGTGTGGCCAATTGAAACCACGATGCCAGCAGCCTTTAATCGCGCAATATGCTCTGGGTCGTTATGCTCAGGTGCTAGTGTTACTTTCGCTACGATATCGGCGTTTGCGCAGATAAGGTCGATCATGCTTTCGTCTGATGGGCGAATAAAATCGACGTTATGGATGCCTTTTTTCGCGACGTTAAGGTAAGGACCTTCGAGGTGTAAACCAAGCGATTGATTTTGATACTTGTTGTGGTACTCACGAGCTGCGGCAATTGCAGTTCGCATATCTTCATCCGATGACGTAATGAGTGTTGGCAGGAAGCTAGTACAGCCAGATTTGAGGTTTGCCTGGTGCATGATTTGCATGGTTTCAGGGGTAATTGCATCGTTTAGCATTACACCGCCACAACCGTTCAACTGCAGATCGATAAAGCCTGGACTTAGATTAGCGCCTGCAAGGTCTTTTACTTCGATGCTTTGAGGTAGCTCAGAAACCGGTACAATAGATTGAATCAGATCATTTTCGATGATGACCGCATGATCGGTAAGAACATCACTACCGGTATAAATTTTACAGTTACTTAGCGCGTACATAGTCAGCTAGTCCTTATAGATGAGAATTCAATTTCTATATCGTTATCTAAGTAGAGACTGCTTCAGTCATATGGGTACTTAGTTTGTATCACTGAATTAGATAACGAGTCACATACAGCAAGTCGCGTTTTATCGATGTTATTGTCATAGTAACTAACTGAAAAGTAATAATTGTATGTTTTTTTATGATTCTTTTTCAGAGCAAAGTTACAGTGATTTACCCGCCTAGATACCAAAATAACACTGATTCTGCCTTGCATAAAGTGCGAGAATATTATCTTTAAAACGCCATTTTTTCGTATAATAAAATAAGTTTTATGATCTCGCTAGCAAAAACCTTCCGAAAGGGCAAATTGTGGTGATTATGATCACAAACGGTGAGCTTTTAATTTGCGGAGCAAAATTAATATCATAAACTTAGGATGACTAAATTGGACGGCTGAAATAAGTCATTCAACATAACATCTAATCCTATAGGGGGAACTTAAGGTGAACATTCTCGGATACTTCCAGAAGGTGGGTAAGGCGCTTATGGTGCCGGTTGCCACACTTCCTGCAGCAGCAATACTCATGGGTATTGGCTACTGGATCGACCCAAATGGCTGGGGCGCAAACAGTGCACTTGCTGCATTTCTTATTAAAGCTGGTGCAGCGATCATTGACAATATGTCAGTATTGTTCGCTGTTGGTGTTGCTTACGGAATGTCTAAAGACAAAGATGGCGCCGCTGCACTTTCAGGTTTCGTGGGCTTCTTAGTTGTCACAACGCTTTTGGCCCCTGGTGCAGTATCACAAATTCAAGGCATTGACCCAAGTGAAGTACCTGCTGCATTTGGTAAAATCAATAACCAGTTCGTCGGTATCTTGGTTGGTATTGTTTCTGCTGAGTTGTACAACCGTTTTTCTCACGTAGAGCTGCACAAAGCACTGGCGTTTTTCTCTGGCAAGCGTCTTGTACCGATCCTAACGTCTTTTGCTGGTATCGTTATTGCGTTCATCCTGATGTACGTTTGGCCATCAGTTTACGGCGGTCTGGTAAGTTTTGGTGAAAGCATTCAAGGTATGGGTGAAGCAGGTGCAGGTGTTTACGCATTCTTCAACCGTCTTCTAATTCCTGTTGGTCTGCACCATGCACTAAACTCAGTGTTCTGGTTTGATGTTGCTGGTATTAATGACATTCCAAACTTCCTTGGCGGTGCGAAATCATTAGCTGAAGGCACGGCAACGGTAGGTGTTACGGGGATGTACCAAGCGGGCTTCTTCCCAATCATGATGTTTGGTTTACCAGGCGCTGCTCTAGCGATGTACCATACTGCGAAATCAAAGAATAAAGAGAAAGTGGCATCTATCATGATTGCAGCTGCGTTTGCTTCATTCTTTACAGGTGTAACAGAACCACTTGAATTTGCATTCATGTTCCTTGCTCCAGGACTGTACGTTCTTCACGCAGCGCTGACTGGTCTATCAGTTTATATCGCGGCATCAATGCAGTGGATTGCAGGTTTCGGTTTCTCTGCTGGTTTAGTCGACTTAGTATTGTCGACTCGTAACCCGCTAGCGGTAAACTGGTACATGCTCATTGTACAAGGTCTTGGTTTCTTTGCGGTTTACTACTTCGTGTTCCGTACCGTGATTGTTAAGTTTGGCCTTAAAACACCGGGACGTGAAGATGATGAAGAAGCTTCATCTAACGTGGCTGGATCAAGCAATTCTTCAGAGCTTGCTCGTCAGTACTTGAAAGCACTTGGCGGTCATGACAACCTAAGTTCTATCGATGCCTGTATTACTCGTTTGCGCCTTTCTGTGAAAGATATGAGCGTTATCAATGAGAAAACTCTGAAAGATCTTGGAGCTATGGGAGTTGTGAAGCTAGGTACAAACAACCTACAAGTTATCCTTGGTCCACTAGCAGAGATTGTTGCTGGTGAGATGAAGAATGTATCTAAAGATGAAGACTTAAGTGGTGTTCAGCTACCAGCTTAACTGTTTAATAGTGGTGTGATTGTTTGTTATTGGTATTGCAAACAATTGATACTACAACATCGCAAAAGGCCTCCGCAGGAGGCCTTTTTTCGTTTAGGCCCTTTGAATCTGCTTTGCTTTCACGCTAACTCGATAAATATTGTCGTTTTAGAGCGAGTTCTTGTTGTCTAATTGCTTAGAATTGTGGATCATTAGGAACAATGTACTCTGTGAAACCATACTTGGATACAGGGTTCCGTTTTCTCTGACAATACTAATATTTTTGAGGTGCTATAGATGAGTGAAGCTGATGCTCGTCCATCAAACTTTATTCGCCAGATCATTGATAAAGATCTAGCGGATGGTAAACACACTAGCGTGCATACTCGATTCCCGCCGGAGCCAAATGGCTACCTGCATATCGGTCATGCTAAGTCTATCTGTTTGAACTTCGGTATTGCTCAGGACTACCAGGGTCAATGTAATCTGCGTTTCGACGATACAAACCCTGAAAAAGAAGACATCGAATACGTTGAGTCTATCAAGAAAGATGTAAACTGGTTGGGCTTTGAGTGGAGTGGTGAAGTATGTTACTCATCAAACTACTTCGATAAGCTTTACGAATATGCAATTGAATTGATTAACAAAGGCTTAGCGTACGTAGATGAGCTAAGTCCAGAGCAAATTCGTGAATACCGCGGCACACTAAAGGCGCCAGGTAAACCAAGTCCATACCGTGACCGTTCTGTTGAAGAGAACTTGGCGTTGTTTGAAAAAATGCGCGCTGGTGAATTTGAAGAAGGTAAAGCGTGTCTTCGTGCTAAAATCGACATGGGTTCTTCATTCATGGTCATGCGCGATCCAGTTTTATACCGAGTGCGTTTTGCTACGCACCACCAAACTGGTGATAAGTGGTGCATTTACCCAATGTACGACTTTACGCACTGTATTTCTGATGCATTAGAAGGCATTACGCACTCTATTTGTACGCTTGAATTCATGGATAACCGTCGTCTGTACGATTGGGTTCTAGACAACATCACGATCGAAAGCCGTCCACATCAATACGAGTTCAGTCGTTTAAACCTTGAATACACAGTGATGTCTAAGCGTAAGCTTAACCAGCTAGTTACTGAAAAACTGGTTAATGGTTGGGATGATCCACGTATGCCGACTGTCTCAGGTCTGCGTCGTCGTGGCTTCACACCTGCATCTATTCGTGAGTTTTGTAAGCGTATTGGTGTAACGAAGCAAGAAAATATGATCGAGTTTAGTTCATTAGAATCTTGTATTCGTGATGACCTAAACGAGAACGCTCCGCGTGCAATGGCTGTACTGGATCCTGTTAAAGTTGTTATCGAAAACTTTGAAGCAGGCGCAGTAGAAAACTTGACAGTTGCCAACCACCCAAATAAACCTGAAATGGGCGTGCGTGAAGTGCCATTCACGCGTGAATTGTGGATTGAGCGTGAAGACTTCCGTGAAGAAGCGAACAAAAAGTACAAGCGTTTAGTGCTAGGTAAAGAAGTTCGTTTACGTGGTGCTTACGTGATCAAAGCTGAGCGCGTTGAAAAAGATGCCGAAGGCAACATCACAACGATCTTCTGTTCTTACGATGCAGATACGCTAGGTAAAAACCCAGCAGATGGTCGTAAAGTGAAAGGCGTTATTCATTGGGTGTCAGCTGATAAAGCTCTTCCAGCGGAAATTCGTCTGTACGATCGTTTATTTACGGTGCCAAACCCAGGCGCAGCGGAAGATTTTGCTTCTACTATCAACCCTGAATCATTAGTTGTGATCAATGGCTTCGTCGAGCCTAGCCTAGCTTCTGCAGAAGCAGAAAAAGGTTACCAGTTTGAACGTATGGGTTACTTCTGTGCAGACTCGAAAGACTCTTCAGCAGATAATCTAGTATTCAACCGCACGGTTGGTCTACGTGATACCTGGGCAAAAATTGAGAATCAATAATCTCAATTAATGCTGAGAACGATGAAAAAATGCCAGCAAACGCTGGCATTTTTTATACCTAATCCCACAGAGTGCTATATAGATGTGCAAAACTGTGGAGAAAAAAGATGGGTGTTTAGTAGCTTTTGTTCTGTAACCAAAGTACTGACGTCTAAGGTACTGACTTCTAGAAACAAAAAACGCCAGCATGTGCTGACGTTTACTTTTTAAATTAACAAACCCTTATTTTTTCGGTTTGTGTGCATCTGGATTGTCTTTACAACCACCATCGCTACACTTGCCGTACAAGTATAAGCTGTGGTTTGTTAGTGTGACATTGTACTTAGCTGCAATCTCTTTTTGACGTTCTTCAATAAGATCGTCAGAAAATTCAATTACCTCACCACAGTCTAGGCACACTAGGTGGTCGTGGTGATGTTGAGTCGATAATTCGAAGACTGACTTTCCACCTTCAAAGTGGTGACGAGTTACAATACCAGCATCGTCGAACTGGTTTAGAACTCGGTAAACAGTTGCTAGGCCAATTTCTTCACCTAGATCAATCAACTTTTTGTACAAATCTTCAGCACTGATGTGCTGGCAGTCTGGCTGCTGAAGTACTTCTAGAATTTTTAGCCTCGGAAGGGTTACTTTTAAACCCGCATCCTTCAGCGCCTGATTATTATCTGACATATACTTTCCCGTTGGATCATCTGCAGCGATTTAACAGAATTCAATCTTCCTACCATTATAGGATAAGCGTTCGGAACATTAAACCACGAACTTCAAAGGGTTAATAGAATCTTTTTGTAAATTAGAAACAGGTCCATTATATTACAGCTCTGACCAGTTACAATTGTGTAACATTAAGCTTGGAGAGGGCAGGGATAGCGATGAATAGGCGACTAGCGAAGATATACAAACCAGGAATTGTAAAGTTCGCACTCAATATTTGGCCTCCTTTTTGGGGGGCGGGTATTAAAATCTTACATATTTCTCAAGACTTCCGTACTGTAAAGGTACGTTTAAAGCTTCGCTGGTGGAATAAAAATGCCAATCGCACCCAATATGGCGGCAGTATTTTCTCTTTAACTGATCCTATTTACTCGTTGATGCTGATGGGGATTCTACGAGAGGAATATTATGTGTGGGATAAAGAGGCAAGCATTAACTTTATTAAGCCGGGGCAAAGTGATTTGTTTGCAGAATTTGAGGTCACTGAAGGGATGCTGGAAAACATTTATCAAATGACACGGAATGGAGAAAAGTGTTTTCCTGAGTTTATTACTCATGTAAAAGATAAACAGGGGAATGTGGTTTCAGAGGTTCAACGCAAGCTTTATGTAAGAAAGAAACCTCAGTATCGCGAAGAGGAAGTACTTACCGATGCTGTGTGACAATACATACAAAAAGACCTCCAAGTGGAGGTCTTTGCATCATTCAATTTGATTAGCCTTCTAGCTCAGCTAAACACATCTCTTCATAGATCTGTTTAACCCAGCTTTCAACACGCTCGTCAGTCAATTCTGGTTGGCGGTCTTCATCAATACATAGACCTACGAATTGGCTTTCGTCACCTTCAACAAGTGCTTTAGACGCTTCAAATTCGTAGCCTTCTGTCGAGGTATGGCCAAGAATTGTGCCGCCTTTAGATTCAACGATATCACGGACTGTGCCCATCGCGTCACAGAAGTATTCTGCGTAGTCTTCTTGGTCGCCACAGCCAAAGATAGCCACTAGCTTAGTAGAGAAGTCGATTTGCTCAAGCTCAGGGAAGAAGTCATCCCAATCACATTGTGCTTCGCCGTAGTACCAAGTTGGGATACCTAGAAGAAGAAGATCGAAGTTATCAATGTCTTCTTTGCTGCTTTTCGCGATGTCTTGAACGTGAACTAGATGTTTACCTAGTTGCTTTTGAATCATCTTTGCAACGGCTTCAGTATTACCTGTGTCGCTACCGAAGAAGATACCTACACTTGCCATAGAGTCTATACCTTTACATTGTTTGTTATTGGCGATGCTACTAAGGGTTTAACCTAACCCTGAGCCTTCCCAAGTTAGCTGAATTACACCTTTTGCAATAAAGCCAGCACAGCCTAGGAAAAGGACTAACCACACAATACGACGACCAAAAACAGGTACATTGCCTTGCTTTAGCACATCTTTTATCGCCATCCCGATGAAAAAAAAGATAGCAGCAAAAAGAAGATCGAGTCCAATAGACTCGAGCATATCCATATAGTCGTAAAGCATTTTAGCCCTTCATGCCGAAAAATCTTGGGCGCACTATACCACTGTTAAACGGTAAAGTTAATGCACTACAAGAAGGGTTATTTCAATAATCTAGTGTTGCTTTTCGAATTTGTTAACTCGAAATGTATTTTCGAATGACTCTCATTACTTCTGTCGGTTTCTCAGCGTGTAACCAGTGACCAGTGCCAGCGATAATGTGTGCTTTAGCATGGTTAAATTGTCGTTTCACTGCCGGCTGATGTTCTGGCATTAAGTAGTCAGAGTCGCCGCCTTTGATAAATAAAGTTGGGATATCTGTTGGTGTGATTTCTTGCCAGCCAATAATTTGGTCATAATTCTCAAAAAGGCTCGGTACGTTAAACCGCCAATCCATCTTATCGCCATTTTTGTACAGTGATTTAGAGAGAAATTGTCTTACACCATCGAGTTCAATATGTTGAGCTAGGATATCCATGGCTTGCTGTCGATTTGCTGGTTTTTCATTAATAACAGCATGTAAGCCGTTAAAAACATTATCGTGACGGTTCGTAGTGTAGGCTACAGGCGCCATGTCGAGAACGACTAACTGCTTGACTACATTTGGAGCAATGTCCACAAGAGCCATCGCGACTTTTCCGCCCATGGAGTGACCAATAACAATAGATGGCTCAACGTTTAAGTGCTGAAGGAGCTGAGCCACATCTTTTGCCATATCGGTATAGTTATGGACTTCGGAGTGGAAAGAGAGGCCGTGATTTCTCAGATCAATACTGATCACCGTGTGATCTTTAATAAGATCGCGGGCGAGTAGACCCAGATTACTTAAACTACCAAACAATCCGTGAATCAAAACAACTGTTTGGCCTTGGCCTTCCTGCTTATAGTTGAGTAATGCTGACATTTTATCTTATTCGTGATGGGTTTAACGTGGAGTATCCGCGTGGATCTCGTTATAATCCCCCAGAGTTTAAACATTGAGAATGTGAAAAGCGAATGAAAACAATTGAGGTTGATGAGGATCTATACCGTTATATAGCTAGTCAAACTAAGCATATCGGTGAAAGCGCCTCGGATATTTTGCGACGCCTTTTAAACCTTGATGGTCAGTTGCAGGAAGCTAAAGCCGCGCCTGTAGTAGAGAAGCCACAAGGGATTGTAGTAAGTAAAGATGCGGGTAAAACGGAATCTGTTGATGTAGTGAAAGAAATGCGTTCGCTGCTTATTTCTGATGAGTTTGCCGGTCTAAAAAAAGCGATTGATCGCTTTATGTTGGTATTATCGACCTTACATAAATTGAATCCAGAAGGTTTCGCCCAGGCTACGAATGTAAAAGGACGCAAACGCGTGTACTTTGCAGATAATGAAGAAACCTTGCTAGCAAACGGTAATACGACCAAGCCAAAAGCCATTCCTGGCACACCGTTTTGGGTTATCACGAATAACAATACAAGTCGTAAAAGACAGATGGTTGAACAAGTGATGGCACACATGGGGTTCCAACCTGACTTAATAGAAAAAGTAACAGGTTCAATCTAAGAAACCTGATAGAAGCCTCATAATGCGTCGCAGTGAGCGGATATTATGAGGCTTTTTTAATTTTATTTGTATTGAAAGAAAGGATGTCAAACATGGCTATGCACCCTCGTGCTGGGCAAAAAGCGCAGCAGGAAGATCTTCACAATATCCCAGCACTCGTTGCTAACTACTTCTTACTTCAACCAGACGCGGCAAACGCAGAACACAAAGTTCAATTTGGTACTTCTGGCCACCGCG
Organism: Vibrio sp. Vb2880; assembly: GCF_033337975.1. Taxonomy (NCBI): domain Bacteria; kingdom Pseudomonadati; phylum Pseudomonadota; class Gammaproteobacteria; order Vibrionales; family Vibrionaceae; genus Vibrio; species Vibrio sp. Vb2880. Next base: position 108,766 of record NZ_JAWORT010000012.1, on the reverse strand, counting down.
GTACTGCAGACAAGCACACTTTTAACGAAAACCACATTTTAGCGATCGCTCAAGCGGTAGCAGAAGTTCGTTCTGAGCAAGGCACAATTGGCCCGTTGTTTGTGGGTAAAGACACGCATGCGCTATCTGAGCCTGCTTTCTCAAGTGTGATTGAAGTACTGATTGCAAATGGTGTGAAAGTGATTGTCCAACAAGACAACGGTTACACGCCAACACCGGGTATTTCACACGCGATTCTGACTTACAACATCAAACACGATGAAAAAGCAGACGGTATCGTTATTACTCCATCACATAACCCACCACAAGACGGCGGTATCAAATACAATCCGACACATGGTGGTCCTGCAGAAGCTGAGTTGACTCAAGCTATCGAAGATCGTGCGAACGAACTGATTGCTGAAGGTTTACAAGGTGTGAAACGCCTACCACTAGCAGAAGCAAAAGCATCGGATCTGTTTGTAGAGATGGACTTGGTGAAGCCATACATCGATGACCTGGTGAACGTTATCGATATGGAAGCAATCCAAAAGGCGAACCTGAAGATTGGTGTAGATCCATTGGGTGGCAGCGGTATCGATTACTGGCGTCAAATTGGTCAGGCATACAACCTAGACCTAACGCTAGTAAGTGAATCGATCGATCCTTCTTTCCAATTCATGTCGCTAGATAAAGACGGCGTTGTGCGTATGGACTGTTCTTCTCCTTACGCAATGGCGGGTCTATTGGCACTGAAAGACGAATACGATTTAGCATTTGGTAACGATCCTGACTACGACCGTCACGGTATCGTTACGCCAAAAGGTTTGATGAACCCGAACCACTTCTTAGCCGTTTGTATTGACTACTTGTACCGTCATCGTGACGCGTGGGGTAAAGACGTCGCTGTTGGTAAAACACTAGTTTCAAGTGCGCTGATTGACCGTGTTGTTGCGGATCTAGGTCGTGAGCTATGTGAAGTGCCTGTTGGTTTCAAATGGTTTGTAGACGGTCTGTACACTGGTAAGTTTGGTTTCGGCGGCGAAGAAAGTGCTGGTGCGTCTTTCCTTCGTAAAGATGGCACACCTTGGTCAACAGACAAAGATGGCATCTTGCTATGCCTTCTAGCAGCAGAGATCACTGCGGTAACGGGTAAGAACCCTCAAGATTACTATGAAGAGCTAGCGGCGAAGCACGGTGAGTCGAAGTACAACCGTATTCAAGCTGTAGCAAATGGCCCACAAAAAGACGTATTGAAGAAGTTGTCACCAGAAATGGTTGCGGCTGAAACTCTAGCAGGTGATGCGATCACTGCTCGTCTAACGCATGCACCAGGCAATGGTGCTGCGATTGGTGGCCTTAAAGTAACGACGGCTAACGGTTGGTTCGCTGCTCGTCCATCAGGCACAGAGGACATCTACAAGATTTACTGTGAAAGCTTCAAAGGTGAAGAACATCTGAAACAAATCGAAGCTGAAGCACAAGAGATCGTTAATCAAGTGTTTGCAGCCGCTGGTTTGTAAAACATCCAATGGTCAATGTATCTAGCAAAGGGTTGATGTGAAAACATCAACCCTTTCATGTTTAAGTGCCCCGAACCGCTTTATCTCCGGGCCATGAATCTGGTACCACAAACCAGAATTGACCGTCTTCCGTTTGTGCGTGTATGAATCGATCTAAAGGCTTTTCAATAGGTTGAGAGAAATCGTCTGTACCGGTCGCCCAGCATGGTTTATGTAAATGATAAAGGGGTTTACCAATTAAATCCCATTGACGTTGATAGCACCAGTAACCACTAATCTGACTTGGATTTAATTCATAACCCAAGCACTCCTTAGGAGTTGGCTCTGGAGTAAACGGATTAATATAGAGTCGTCCTTGCATCATTAGGCGCTCTTCTGGAGAGTCGTTTAAAGGAATTATTTTTTGAAATTCCGGGCGATCGCTCATTTTCAGCTGATGCGTGAGCATTCTATCCAATTTTACATGTAACTGGTCGTGAGCATTCGGGCCATACCAAATGCCGTTGTAAAGAAGATAAAACTTAATCGCCACTTCCCAATGTTCTATCTGATTTGATTCTGTATTCCTCAACACTAAATCGACAGCACCAATGGTCTTACCTTCCGCGTCGTTTAACTGAATTTCTTCGGCAATAATCTGATATCGTTCTGAATTAGAAAGAGCCGCAGTGCATAGGTGCTGATATAAAAAACCCAGTCTCGGATTACCATTGTATTGTTCTGAGCTATTCAAAGGTTTGACCGAGATATCTTCTAAGGTTGCAAACGGAGGGGTTAACTTGAAAAGCGGAGGTGAAGTGGCGATCCATTGGTAAAAGCGTTGCAGTTGGTTCATCCGTATCCCTAAATTTATGGTGAGGCGACAAGCTTTGTTATTGTAACTAAATTTGCTTTTGAGGGTAGGGTGGCTAGCATCGATATTAGGGTTCGAGATACACTTTAAAGACCTAAATGATATCAAGGTGCCAGATGTCAAAACGTTGTTGTATCAACTAGGTTGCATTCTTTCGTCTGATTCCATCAAGAGGTTATTTAGGTTTACATGCGCTAGAAATTGGAAGTAATAATGAATAACTTAAAGCTAGAACAGATTCTTAATGACAAACTGTCACCGCAGTTAATTAAAGATTACGCACCAAATGGGTTACAGGTAGAAGGGAAATCAGCGGTAAAGCGTGTTATCACTGGCGTAACCGCCTCTCAAGCCTTAATCGATAAAGCGATTGAGCTTAATGCAGACGCATTGCTTGTTCATCATGGCTATTTTTGGAAAGGTGAGCCTGAGCCAATTCGTGGCATGAAAGGTAAACGAATTCGTAGTCTGATCAAAAACGATATCAACTTATATGGTTATCACCTTCCTCTAGATATTCATCCAGAGCTAGGCAACAACGCTGAATTAGCTCGCTTACTTGAAATCGAAGTAGAAGGTGGGCTTGAAGGGCACCCTCAGTCAGTTGTTATGTTTGGGCGCTTGAAAAAGCCGATGTCTGGTGTTGAATTTGCGAGTAAGATCAACCAAGTTCTTGATAGAGAGCCTCTGCATATCGCTCCAGAGAATACCGATAAGATGATTGAGACAGTCGGCTGGTGCACTGGTGGAGGGCAGGATTTCATTGAACTTGCTGTACAGCACGGGCTGGATGCATTTATCTCTGGAGAAATTTCAGAGCGCACCACTTATACCGCTCGTGAAATGGACATTCATTACTTTGCTGCAGGTCATCATGCTACTGAGCGTTATGGTGTTCAGGCCTTAGGCAAATGGCTAGCGGATGAATATGGCCTACATGTGGAGTTTATCGATATTGATAATCCGGTTTAGCGTTCTCCATTAATAACGTTAAACGCAAAAAAGAAAAAAGGGTTGAGACGAAAATCTCAACCCTTTTGTTTGTCTATCTTCGTACTAAAAGATCATTCACGTTCGTGAAGTGGAGAAAACTCACGTTGTGTTTCGCCAGTGTATAGCTGACGAGGACGACCGATGCGGTTCAGTGGATCGCTGTGCATTTCGTTCCAGTGAGCAATCCAGCCGATGGTACGAGAAATCGCGAAGATAACCGTAAACATAGAAACTGGAATACCAATCGCTTTAAGAATGATACCTGAGTAGAAGTCTACGTTCGGGTACAGCTTCTTAGACACGAAGTACTCATCAGAAAGCGCAATGCGCTCAAGTTCCATTGCAACGTCTAGCAGAGGGTCTTGAATGTTTAGCTCTTTGAGAACTTCATGACACGTTTCGCGCATTACTGTCGCACGTGGGTCGTAGTTCTTGTAAACGCGGTGACCAAAGCCCATTAAGCGGAATGGGTCATCTTTGTCTTTCGCGCGGTCTACATATTCAGGGATGTTATCGACGCTGCCAATCTCTTCTAGCATTCTCAAGCAGGCTTCGTTTGCACCACCGTGAGCAGGTCCCCAAAGGGATGCAATACCAGCGGCAATACATGCAAATGGGTTCGCACCAGAAGAGCCAGCTAGGCGTACAGTTGATGTCGACGCATTCTGTTCGTGATCCGCGTGTAGAGTGAAAATCTTATCCATCGCACGGGCAACCACAGGATTTACTTCATACTCTTCGCAAGGGTTTGCGAACATCATATGCAAGAAGTTCTCAGCGTAGCTAAGGTCGTTACGAGGGTAAATAAATGGCTGACCGATAGAGTATTTGTAACACATCGCCGCCAGTGTTGGCATTTTTGACAGCAGACGGTACGCTGCAATTTCGCGGTGTTCGTCGTTGTTAATGTCAAGAGAGTCGTGATAGAAGGCTGCAAGTGCTCCAACTACACCACACATTACCGCCATTGGGTGAGCATCGCGTCTGAAGCCATGGAAAAAGCTTGCGATTTGCTCGTGTACCATTGTGTGACGAGTAACGGTCGTTTTGAATTGCTCGTATTGTTCTCGGGTAGGGGCTTCACCATAAAGAAGGATGTAACATACTTCTAAGTAATCTGCGTTATTGGCTAATTGATCAATCGGGAAACCGCGGTGCAAAAGAATACCTTTGCCGCCATCGATGTACGTGATTGATGATTCACAAGATGCAGTGGCAAGAAAACCTGGGTCAAAAGTAAAGTAACCATTGGCTCCCAGCTTACGAACGTCAATTACAGGTGTACCTAGCGTACCGTCCATAATTGGCAGTTCGATTGGCGCTTGACCTTCAACATGAAGGGTCGCTTTCTTATCCGCCATAACAATCTCCTTTGTTTATTATTTAATCCGTCCAGGATGTTTATGTGCCATTTTTGTACTGTTGTTAAAGCTTAAAGTCAATTTTTCTCCATCTTTGTGTGCACTTGTTATGATTTTTCTCATGAAAATCGTTAAAAATCTGTTCTATGTAGCATAATTTGTTACACCAATTGTATTAGAATGTTGCTCGCCGTATATTGGCAAAGAAAATTTTAGTTAAATCCTTATAAATTCGGGGCTAGAAACAAAGAGTGAGGTTTGTTGCTGGATTCCGTTTGTTAACAACTTGTTTACAATTATCTGAGTGGTTACTCGCGATATTTGTTAAATAGATGTTAACTTTTGTACGTTTGGAAGCTGAAATTGGTTATAACAATAAATGCTCAATGGAGCTGAGTGAGCAAGCCCGTGAAAGAAAGAAAGTCAAGACCTGTTAATTTAGATTTACAGACCATCCACTTTCCTATCACAGCAATCGCATCCATCCTACACCGTGTGTCTGGGGTAATTACGTTTGTTGCGGTGGGTATATTACTGTGGTTACTATCCATTTCTCTGTCATCCCCAATGGGTTTTATGGAAGCCGCTGACATCGTCGATAGCTTCTTCGTAAAATTCATCCTGTGGGGAATTCTTACTGCACTTGCCTACCACATCGCAGGTGGTATCCGTCACTTATTGATGGATCTAGGTCACTTTGAAGAACTAGATTCAGGCACGATGAGCGCTAAAGTCGCGTTTGGTGCAACAGCAGTATTATCATTATTGGCGGGGATCTTGGTATGGTAAAACACGTATCTTCATTTGGTCGTAATGGTGTACACGATTTCCTACTAATTCGTGCAACTGCAATCATTATGACGCTATACACGATTTATCTGATTAGCTTCTGTGCATTTTCAGATATCTCTTACGCATCTTGGACCCAATTCTTTGGTGGTACCTTCACTAAAGTATTCACCATGTTGGCACTTGTCTCGATCCTGATTCACGCTTGGGTTGGTTTGTGGCAAGTATTAACTGATTACATTAAGTGCGCGAAACTACGTGGCGCACTACAACTTGGTGTTATTGCCGTGCTATTCGGCTATGTCTTCTCTGGTCTATTTATTCTGTGGGGTGCGTAAGTGTCTATTCCAGTTCGTGAGTTTGATGCCGTAGTAATCGGCGCTGGTGGTGCAGGTATGCGCGCTGCACTACAAATTTCAGAGCAAGGCCTATCATGTGCTTTGTTGTCAAAAGTATTTCCAACACGTTCTCATACTGTGTCTGCACAGGGCGGCATTACCGTTGCTCTGGGTAACTCGCACAAAGACGATTGGCAATGGCACATGTACGATACCGTTAAAGGTTCCGACTACATCGGTGACCAGAACGCGATTGAATACATGTGTAAAAATGGTCCTGAGTCAGTTATCGAGCTTGAAAAAATGGGTCTTCCATTCTCTCGTTTTGATAACGGTACCATATACCAACGTCCATTCGGTGGCCAATCTAAAGAGTTTGGTGGTGAGCAGGCTGCTCGTACAGCCGCTGCTGCAGACCGTACTGGTCACGCACTTCTTCACACGCTTTACCAGCAAAACGTAAAACACAAAACAACCATCTTCTCGGAGTGGTACGCTTTGGATCTTGTGAAAAACCAAGACGGCGCAATCATGGGTTGTACTGCGATTTGTATGGAAACGGGTGAAATCTGTTACTTCAAATCGAAAGCAACCATTCTAGCTACAGGTGGTGCAGGTCGTATTTACGCATCGACCACTAACGCGCACATCAACACGGGTGATGGCGTTGGTATGGCACTTCGCGCAGGCGTTCCAATGCAAGACATGGAAATGTGGCAGTTCCACCCAACAGGTATTGCTGGCGCGGGTGTTCTAGTGACGGAAGGTTGTCGTGGTGAAGGTGGTTACCTTCTAAATAAAGATGGTGAACGCTTCATGGAGCGCTACGCACCAAACGCGAAAGACCTTGCTGGTCGTGACGTGGTTGCTCGTTCAATGATGATTGAAATTCGTGAAGGCCGCGGCTGTGATGGTCCTTGGGGTCCACATATCAAGTTGAAACTTGATCACCTTGGTAAAGAAGTACTTGAATCACGTCTACCAGGTATCTGTGAACTGTCTCGTACATTTGCACACGTTGACCCAGTGAAAGAGCCAATTCCAGTAATTCCAACTTGTCACTACATGATGGGTGGTGTACCTACTCAAGTCTCTGGCCAAGCAATTAAGCAGAAGGCCGACGGTAGCGAGATGGAAGTACAAGGCCTTTACGCATGTGGTGAGATTGCTTCTGTATCGGTACACGGTGCTAACCGTCTGGGCGGCAACTCATTACTAGACTTGGTCGTATTTGGTCGTGCTACTGGCTTGCACCTTGGCGAAACGCTAGCAGCGCAAGCAGAAGCTCGTCCTGCAACAGAATCTGATATTGAAGCGTCTCTAGCGCGTACTATGCGTTGGGAAAACAGCACTGGTGGTGAAGATCCAGTTCAGATTCGTAAAGACCTACAAGCATGCATGCAAAACAGCTTCTCGGTATTCCGTGAAGGCGATGCGATGGCAACCGGTCTAGAAGAGTTGAAAGTGATTCGCGAACGTTTGAAAGATGCGCATCTAGCGGACAAGTCTTCAGAGTTCAACACGCAGCGTATTGAGTGTCTAGAACTTGATAACCTGATGGAAACCGCGTTTTCAACTGCCGTTGCAGCAAACTACCGTACAGAGAGTCGTGGCGCACATGCTCGTTTCGATTTCCCTGAGCGTGATGATGAGAACTGGCTATGCCACTCTATCTACAATCCGGAAACAGAAGCGATGACTAAGCGTGATGTGAACATGACGCCAACGCATCGTGAAGCTTTCCCGCCGAAAGTACGTACATACTAAAGGGAGGATACGACTATGAAATTAAACTTCTCTTTATACCGTTACAATCCGGATGTGGATACCAAGCCTTACATGAAAGAGTATACCCTTGAGGTAGACGAAGGCTCAGACATGATGGTGCTTGATGCATTGATTCTGCTAAAAGAGCAAGATCCAAGCATCGCGTTCCGTCGCTCATGCCGTGAAGGGGTATGTGGTTCTGATGGTTTGAATATGAATGGTAAAAACGGCCTAGCGTGTATCACACCGTTATCTGCTCTACAAGGCGATAAGATAGTTATTCGTCCACTACCAGGGTTACCTGTCGTGCGCGATCTTATCGTTGACATGACGCAGTTCTATGATAACTATGCGAAAGTTAAACCATTCTTGATTGATGATGGTGCATTACCACCATCACGTGAGAACCTACAATCGCCTGATGATCGTGCGCATTTAGATGGATTGTACGAATGTATCATGTGTGCATGTTGTACAACGTCTTGCCCATCATTCTGGTGGAACCCTGATAAATTCATCGGCCCAGCTGGTCTTCTCGCAGCGTACCGTTGGCTAATTGATAGCCGCGATACGGCAACAGATGAACGTTTGTCTGATCTTGATGATGCATTTAGCGTTTTTCGTTGCCATGGCATCATGAATTGTGTAAGTGTTTGTCCTAAGGGATTAAATCCGACGAAAGCCATCGGTCACATTAAGTCGATGTTGGTTAATCGTTCGGTTTAATTTACTCGCTCTTAGGAATGTCGCAGTGTTGCGGATCACCCGATATGACCGCTTCACTGCTTCAGTAATATTCGAGTAAAGAATACAAAAATTGCCGACCGTATTTTTAGTCGGCTCTTATAGCTCGGCAAAGACCGAAGCAAACGTGAAAACTACTGGTTAAGGGAAAATATGCACAACGGCGTGATGAAGGCATGGCTCGAGTCTTCACACTTGGCTGGCGCCAATGCAACGTATGTAGAGGACCTCTACGAACTGTATCTAAGTGATCCCGATCTGGTAAGTGAGGAGTGGAAACGTGTTTTTGAAGGCTTGCCTAAGCCATCAGAAGAAGTGGCAGAACAACCACATTCACGTGTCCGTGACTACTTCCGACGACTCGCTAGAGAAACAAAGCATTACAATGTCCAAGTTAGTGACCCAGATGTCGATGCAAAACAAGTAAAAGTTCTACAGCTAATCAACGCATACCGTTTCCGCGGGCATGAAGCTGCAGAATTAGACCCACTAGGTCTATGGCAACGCCCAACAGTGGCGGAGTTAGACCCTGCTTTTCATAATCTTACCGAAGATGACTTCGAAGAAACTTTCAACGTAGGTTCTTTTGCTGTTGGGCAAGAAACCATGAAGTTGAAAGATATCTATGAAGCCCTCAACAAAACTTATTGCGGTTCCATCGGTGCTGAATACATGCACATGACTGACACAGAGCAAAAGCGTTGGATTCAGCAACGCCTTGAGTCTGTCGTAGGCCAGCCATCATTCAACAAAGATGAGAAGCGCACATTCCTAGAAGAGCTAACAGCCGCTGAAGGTTTGGAGCGTTACCTCGGGGCGAAATTCCCAGGTGCAAAACGTTTCTCTTTAGAAGGTGGTGATGCGCTGATTCCGATGACGAAAGAGTTGATCCGTCATGCGGGTACAAGTGGAATGCGTGAAGTGGTTATCGGTATGGCTCACCGCGGTCGTTTGAACATGCTGGTGAACGTACTTGGTAAGAAACCTCAAGACCTGTTTGATGAGTTCGCCGGTAAACACGACGAAACTTGGGGTACGGGTGATGTGAAATATCACCAAGGTTTCTCTGCTGATTTTGCGACTCCTGGCGGTGATGTTCACTTAGCACTTGCATTTAACCCGTCGCACCTAGAAATCGTAAACCCAGTAGTCATGGGCTCAGTTCGAGCACGTCAAGATCGCTTGGGTGATAATCAAGGTAGCAAAGTGCTTCCTATCACCATCCACGGTGATTCTGCAATCGCTGGTCAGGGTGTGGTTGCCGAAACGTTCAACATGTCTCTTGCTCGTGGGTTCCAAGTTGGTGGTACGGTACGTATCGTCATCAACAACCAAGTAGGCTTTACGACGTCTAATCCTCGTGACACGCGTTCTACGATGTACTGTACCGATATCGCGAAGATGGTGCAGGCGCCAATTTTCCATGTAAATGCAGATGACCCAGAAGCAGTTGCTTTTGTTACTCGCATTGCATTGGATTACCGTAACGAGTTCAAGCGCGATGTCGTGATTGATCTTGTATGTTACCGTCGCCACGGCCACAATGAGGCGGATGAGCCAAATGCGACTCAGCCTTTGATGTACCAGAAAATCAAAAAGCATCCTACACCACGCAAATTGTATGCAGATGTTCTGATCGATAAAAATGAATCAGATATCGAGACAGCGACTCAGTTAGTCAATGAGTATCGCGATGCATTAGATCGCGGTGAAGTGGTTGTTAAAGAATGGCGTCCAATGGCGTTGCACTCTGTAGACTGGTCCCCTTACTTAGGGCACGAATGGGATATGGAGTGGGATTCAAAATACGACAAGACACGCCTTATTGAGCTAGGCAATCGTCTGTGTCAGTACCCAGAAAGCCATAAACTGCAAAGCCGTGTTAATAAGCTATACAACGATCGTCTAGCAATGATGACCGGTGAAAAAGCCATTGACTGGGGTATGGCTGAAACATTGGCGTATGCTACATTGGTTGACGATGGCAAGCGTATTCGTCTTTCTGGTCAGGACTCGGGTCGTGGTACTTTCTTCCACCGTCACTCGGTTCTTCATAACCAAACCGATGCAAGCACTTACATTCCATTAGCGAATATTCATGACAACCAAGGGCCATTCCAAGTCTTTGACTCAGTATTGTCAGAAGAAGCAGTGTTGGCGTTTGAATACGGTTACGCAACAGCCGAACCAGGTGGTTTAACTATCTGGGAAGCACAGTTTGGTGATTTTGCCAACGGTGCACAAGTTGTTATCGACCAGTTTATCTCGTCAGGCGAGCAAAAGTGGGCGCGTTTGTGCGGTCTTACTATGCTTCTACCTCATGGTTATGAAGGTCAAGGTCCTGAGCACTCATCTGCACGTTTAGAGCGTTACCTTCAGCTTTGTGCTGAGCAAAATATGCAGGTTGTGGTTCCTTCAACACCGGCTCAGGTGTACCACATGATTCGTCGTCAGGTTGTACGCCCAATGCGTCGACCTCTCATTGTTATGTCACCGAAATCTTTGCTGCGCCACCCTCTATGTACTTCAACGATTGAAGACTTGGCGGATGGTACATTCCAATCTGCAATTCCAGAAGTAGATGATTTAGAACCAAGCAAAGTGAAACGTGTCGTGTTCTGTGCTGGTAAGGTTTACTTTGACCTACTAGAGCAGCGCCGTAACAACGAGCAAGACGATGTTGCTATCGTGCGTATTGAACAGCTTTACCCATTCCCAATGGAAGAAGTACAAGCAGCAATTGCTCAATACACTAACGTTGAAGACTTCGTGTGGTGTCAGGAAGAACCTCAGAACCAAGGTGCTTGGTACTGTAGCCAACATAACTTCCGTGCCGCTATTCCTGCAGGTGCAAATCTTAAATACGCAGGTCGCCCAGCTTCTGCTTCGCCAGCAGTTGGCTACATGTCGGTGCACTTGAAACAACAAAAAGCGTTGGTTGAAGACGCTCTGAACGTGAACTCAAAAACTTCGAATTAAGAACTAGAAGTTAAAGGAAGAAACAGATATGACAATTGAAATTCTGGTTCCAGATTTACCTGAATCAGTTGCTGATGCAACCGTGGCGACATGGCACAAACAACCAGGCGACGCAGTAGAGCGTGACGAGGTTTTGGTTGACATCGAAACAGACAAAGTTGTGCTAGAAGTTCCAGCTCCGGAAGCTGGCGTTTTAGAAGCTATTGTTGAAGCAGAAGGTGCGACAGTACTTTCTAAACAAATCATTGCTAAATTGAAGCCAGGCGCAGTTGCAGGTGAACCAACTGCAGACAAAACAGAAGGTACTGAAGCATCTCCTGATAAGCGTCACAAAGCTGCGCTTAGCGAAGAAAGTAATGACGCATTAAGCCCAGCAGTGCGCCGTTTGTTGGCTGAACATGGCTTAGAAGCAAGCCAAGTGAAAGGCACTGGTGTTGGTGGTCGTATTACGCGTGAAGATATTGAAGCGCATCTTGCGAACGCTAAATCTGCGTCAAAAGAAGACTCGCCAGCAGTGGTTGACGTGCCGGCAGCGGCTCGCAGTCAGAAGCGTGTTCCAATGACTCGCCTTCGTAAGACAGTCGCTAACCGTCTGCTAGAAGCGAAGAACAACACGGCAATGCTAACGACGTTTAACGAAGTGAACATGAAACCAATCATGGACCTTCGTAAGCAGTACAAAGATCAGTTCGAAGAGCGTCACGGTATTCGTTTGGGCTTCATGTCTTTCTACGTGAAAGCAGTAACAGAAGCGCTTAAGCGTTACCCAGAAGTAAATGCTTCGATTGATGGCGATGACATTGTTTACCACAACTACTTCGACATTAGCATGGCGGTATCAACTCCACGTGGTCTAGTTACACCTGTCCTAAAAGACTGTGACAAGCTTGGTTTCGCTGATGTTGAAAAAGGCATCAAAGAGCTGGCTATTAAAGGTCGTGATGGCAAGCTAACGGTAGACGAGCTAATGGGCGGTAACTTCACTATCACAAACGGTGGTGTGTTCGGTTCACTAATGTCTACACCAATCATCAACCCACCTCAATCAGCGATTCTTGGTATGCATAAGATCCAAGAGCGTCCGATGGCAGTGGATGGCAAAGTTGAAATCTTGCCGATGATGTACCTAGCGTTATCTTACGATCACCGCCTAATTGATGGTCGTGAATCAGTTGGCTTCCTAGTAACGATTAAAGAGTTACTAGAGGACCCAGCACGTCTCCTATTAGACGTTTAATATCGCTAAAACGTCTAGTTATCGTAGGTAGCTAGACGTTAAAAATTTCAATGGCTAGACTAGCTCAACGTTTGGCCTTCATTTTAATCCTTCAGTAAGAGTACTCGTTATGAAGGATTGATTTGAGAAGACCCTACAGACGTACAAGCAGCCAAGACTGCAGCGTTATGGAAATAATAAATCCCTTAAGGGAAAAACAAACGGAATATCGAAATGAATTTGCATGAATACCAAGCCAAACAGCTGTTTGCAGAATTCGGTTTGCCTGTGCCAGAAGGCTACGCGTGTGATACACCACAAGAAGCTTTTGAAGCCGCAGGCCGTATCAGTACAGCCAAGAAAGTAGTTAAATGTCAGGTTCACGCTGGTGGCCGTGGTAAAGCGGGTGGCGTAGAGCTACACGATACAAAAGAAGGCGTTAAAGAGTTTGCACAGAAGTGGTTAGGTAAAAACCTAGTAACTTACCAAACAGACGCAAATGGTCAGCCAGTAACAAAAATCCTTGTTGAAGAAGCTTCAAATATTGCGAACGAACTATACCTAGGTGCGGTAGTTGACCGTGCTAGCCGTAAGATCGTTTTCATGGCTTCTACCGAAGGTGGTGTGGAAATTGAAAAAGTTGCGGAAGAAACGCCGGAACTCATCCACAAAGCAGCAATTGACCCACTAGTAGGTCCACAAGCTTACCAAGGTCGTGAGCTAGCGTTCAAACTTGGTCTTGAAGGCGACCAAATCAAACAATTCGTTAAGATCTTTATGGGTCTTGGCACTATGTTCTCCCAGTACGATCTTGCTCTGCTAGAGATCAACCCACTTGTGATTACTGGCGAAGGCAACTTGCTATGTCTTGACGGTAAGATCAACATCGACTCAAACGCACTGTATCGTCAGCCTAAGCTTCGTGAAATGCATGATCCTTCACAAGAAGATGAGCGTGAAGCACACGCAGCTCAGTGGGAGCTGAACTACGTAGCACTAGACGGTAACGTTGGCTGTATGGTTAACGGTGCAGGCCTAGCAATGGGTACGATGGATATCGTAAACCTACACGGCGGCAAACCAGCTAACTTCTTAGATGTAGGTGGCGGCGCGACGAAAGAGCGTGTTGCTGAAGCATTCAAGATCATCCTATCTGATGACAATGTGAAAGCGGTACTTGTTAACATCTTCGGTGGTATTGTACGTTGTGACATGATCGCAGAAGGTATTATCGGTGCGGTTAAAGAGGTAGGCGTAAGCGTACCTGTTGTTGTTCGTCTTGAAGGTACTAACGCTGACCTAGGTCGCGAAGTTCTTGCTAATTCTGATGTTGATATCATTGCTGCTGAGTCGCTAACTGATGCTGCTCAGAAAGTTGTTGCTGCTGCGGAGGCTAAATAATGTCTGTATTAATTAACAAAGACACTAAAGTAATCTGTCAGGGGTTCACTGGTGGTCAAGGTACTTTCCACTCAGAGCAAGCTATCGCATACGGTACGCAAATGGTTGGTGGTGTGTCTCCAGGTAAAGGCGGCCAAACTCACCTAGGTCTTCCTGTATTCAACACAGTTCGTGAAGCAGTAGAAGCGACTGGTGCAACAGCGACAGTCATCTACGTACCAGCACCTTTCTGTAAAGATGCAATCCTAGAAGCGATTGACGCGGGTATCGAGCTAATCGTAACGATTACTGAAGGTATCCCTACTACAGATATGATCGACGTGAAAGTGAAGCTAGAAGAAACTGGCGTTCGCATGATCGGTCCTAACTGTCCGGGTGTTATCACTCCTGATGAGTGTAAGATCGGTATCATGCCTGGTCACATTCACAAGAAAGGCAAAGTAGGTATCGTATCTCGTAGCGGTACTCTAACTTACGAAGCAGTTAAACAAACCACTGACGAAGGTTTCGGCCAGTCTACTTGTGTTGGTATCGGTGGTGACCCAATCCCGGGTTCAAACTTCATTGATATCCTAAAACTGTTCCAAGAAGACCCTGAGACAGAAGCGATCGTTATGATCGGTGAGATCGGTGGTACTGCAGAAGAAGAAGCAGCAGCATACATTAAAGAAAATGTAACGAAGCCAGTGGTTTCTTACATTGCTGGTGTAACTGCACCTCCTGGTAAGCGTATGGGCCATGCTGGTGCGATTATCTCTGGTGGTAAAGGTACTGCTGAAGACAAATTTGCTGCACTAGAAGCGGCTGGCGTTAAAACTGTGAAATCTCTAGCAGAGATCGGCCAAGGTCTACGTGAAGTGACGGGTTGGTAATCGACCACACTACTTAATAAGTATTAAAAAGCCTGCGACTTCGCAGGCTTTTCTTTTTCCGTTCCCGTGGGTTTATGTTTGTTGTTAGCAAGGTCTTTCGCGTTTAATACTCAATGCGATTATGCTTTGCTTTTAATCAGCTGGCTCAGCATAAATAAGGATGTTGCGCTGATCACTACGGAAGGGCCGGCCGGTGTATCGAAGTGCCATGATAGGCTAAGCCCCATCAGTACTGCCACTGAGCCAATAATAGATGCGAACAATGCCATTTGCTCTGGTGATGAAGAGACTTTACGTGCTGTTGCTGCTGGGATAATTAGGAGCGAAGTCATGATCAACGCGCCAACGAACTTCATACCTACTGCGATTACTACACCCACCATTAGCATTAACACCAATCTAACTAAGTCTGTATTCACGCCCTCAACAGCGGCAAGTTCTTCACTAACAGTGCTAGAAAGCAGTGGGCGCCAGAAGACGTACAAACACGCACTTACCGCAACAACACCTGCGTAAATAAACATCAGATCTTGTGGAGAGACGGCAAGTAAGTCCCCAAATAGGTAGCTCATTAAATCGACGCGCACGTTTTCCAAAAAGCTAACCGATACTAAACCGATAGAGAGTGCACTGTGTGCCAAGATACCTAACAACGTGTCTGTAGCCACAAGTTGTTGCTTTTGCAGAGTGACAAGCAAAACGGCCAGAGCTAAACAGCAGACGAGTAGCGCAAGGTAGAGATTTACGTCGAGCAAGAAGCCCAGCGCTAGGCCCATTAACGATGCATGAGCTAGGGTATCTCCGAAGTAAGCCATTTTACGCCAAACGACAAATGACCCAAGTGGACCGGCAATGATCGCGATACCAATACCAGCAAGAATAGAAGGTAGGAGAAACTCAATCATGATGGTGATGTCCGTGTTTATGGTGGGAGCATGATGTCGCATCACCGCTTACTGGCGTTCCGGATAAATCGTGATGATGGTGCTCATGGTCGTGATGATAAAACGCGAGAGACTCTCTCGCAGCATTGCCAAATAGTGCGATGTAAGAAGGGTGCTGAGTAATAGTGGCAGGTGAACCTGAGCAGCAAACATGGTGATGCAGACAAATAACATCGTCCGTTTTCGCCATCACTAAATGTAAGTCATGCGACACCATAAATACGCCACAATCAAAGCGGTGACGAATGCTCTCAATTAAGTCATAGAGATCGATTTGACCTTGGATATCCACACCCTGAGCTGGTTCGTCTAATACCAACAGCTGAGGACGCTGAAGCAGAGCGCGCGCCAGTAACACTCGTTGGTTTTCACCACCGGATAAGCGATGCATATTACTATTAAGTAAATGTTCAGCGCCAACAAGCCGTAATGCATCAATGCACTCCTGCTTACTGTATTTTCCTGCTAAATTTAGGAAGCGGGTTACATTCAATGGAAGGGAGTCATTGAGCTTCAACTTTTGAGGAACGTAACCAATTTTCAGTTTTCTTTGTCGGTTCAACTTGCCGCTAGTCGGCTTTTGAAGACCTAAGATAACTTTGACTAACGTTGATTTTCCCGCTCCATTGGGACCAATTAGGGTAGTTATTTTGCCCTTTTCTAATTCCATACTAATGTTATCGAGAACTCTGCGGCCATCGAACTCGACGCATAACTGCTCAAGATGGACTAAGGAAGACATGAATGAAACTCATTTGCAAATCAATAATGTTATAATGTAACATTATCTCACTTTCCACGCCATATCCCAAGTAAAACTATGAAAAGAGCATTAATTCTTGCTGCCTCAGCAATGTTAACACTGCCAGCACAGGCGGTAACGGTACTGACGAGTATCAAACCTATTCAGTTGTTAGTAACAGAGCTTACTCAAGGAGTAACTACACCAGACGTGCTATTGCAGTCTAACACATCACCCCATGACTATGCTTTGCGTCCATCGGATGTTAAAAAGGTCGCTTCGGCTGATTTGGTTATCTGGTACGGACATGATCTTGAACCGTTTCTAGAGAAAGTTGTTTCGGATAGATCGAATACTTTGACTATTAGTCAAATTCCAAATCTAGAATTGCGTGAATTTGATAGTGAGCACAACCATGACCATGATGGGCACGATCATGGCTCACATGATCCGCACTTTTGGCTAGGTGTAAGCCAAGCACAACAAGTGGCCAAGGCTGTTGTGAATCAACTTGTATCACTTGATCCGGAAAATGCAGCTCAATATCAAGCGAACCTCAAAAAGTTTGAACTCGAGCTAAAAGACACTGACCAACAGATAAAGCAGAAGCTGGCACCAGTAAAAAACAAAGGTTACTTTGTATTCCATGATGCTTACGGTTATTTCGAAGATCGTTATGAACTAAATCAAATGGGGCATTTTACTGTGAGCCCAGAACGCAAGCCAGGAGCGAAGACCTTAATTCAAATTCGTCAAAAGCTAAGTGGTGGAGATGTGGCTTGTGTATTTTCTGAACCTCAGTTTACCCCGGCTGTCGTTCAGAGCGTAATGAGAGGCAGTGATGTCGCTAAAGGCGAGCTTGACCCGTTAGGGAGTACAATTGAAGCAAAACCTGGCAGTTACTTTACTTTTCTCAACAATATGGCGAATAGTTTTGAGCAATGCTTGAACAAAAAGTCAGATTAAGTGCTGTCGTAATGTAGGAGTAGTCTTTTTAACGTGATCCAGTAGTAAGAATTACAACCTTTGGTAAGGCGAGCCTTTTCTCAGAAAGTAATTGAGATATCATTACCAATAATTATCAGCTCAAAATAACCGTATCAATCCATGTTTTACAAACGATGAACGGTCACTTTCAGAGCACAAATTGATACAAAAGGTTTTCGTCTTGCTACGCCAATTAGCCCTTGCTCTGTTGGGCTTTGTCTTATCCTACCAAGCATTTGCGCTTCATAATGCAAATGCAATCTTTTACCCTTTGCCAACTCAGGCAAAGGGTACTTTTATCGCGGCTAAAAAGTTGTTCTTGGGTGAAAAGGGCGGTTTGTGGATTCATGACGTACACGGGAGAGTCCTGTTTTACGATGGTCAAACTATATTGCCTAAATCAGGTAGCTTCCTACAAACGTCGGCCAAGCAGTTGGCCTATCATAAAGGTGCTTTTTGGACCTTTATTGAAAATGAGGTCTATCGAACTTATCCAAATCAGGAGCGACGTTTAGTCTTTAGTTTAAATCCAGGCTCACAAATAAGAAAAATAGGGTCTTCAAAGAACTATATTTGGGTGAGTGATGGCGCGCATTTCTATACCTACAATATCGACACTAGCGAGTTAAACTCTTTCTCTCTATTGCAGCTCTATCAACATAGTAATAATAGCTACGTTTACATTAATGATGCGGTGCTAGTTGAAACGAAGTGGGCACTAGCAACGACTTCCGGCTTCTATCTTTCTGAAGGTGATAAGTTTGACCATGTCGCTGCCTCAGGTCAAAACTACATTGAGAAAGTCTATTATTCACACACGCGAAGAGAAATTTTGATAGGTACATTGCGTGGCGCTTTAATTTTCAACATTTACCAGCCTGATAAAGAAGTGATTAGAATTGGCGGCTCACATGTTTTGACATTCGCAGAGACAAATCAAGAGTATTGGGTGGGGACAGAGCATGGCCTTTATTTGTACTCATTTTTTTCAGGTGAGGTCACCGAAGTCGCGCCTGCAAGTTTTCTTGAGTTAGAGTTAGATAACACGAAGATTTATTCGTTGTTGAGCGACAATATGGGAGGGATGTGGATTGCGACTAACCAAGGTATTCGTTATTACTCGCTATCTAGTAAAAAATTTGAACGAGTGACCTTTAGTAGTTATGACTCACACACCCTGTCAGGACGAATTCGGCAAACTATTGAAGGTCCTGATGGTGCGCTTTGGTTTGCTGATGACCGAAAGGTTTATCGTTCAGGAAAGAGTGGGATTAACCAAGTCTTAGAGTTGGAGTCGCAGATCAATGAATTTGCGTTTCAAAACGGCATGCTTTGGCTTGCAACCTCAAAAGGGCTGGAAATATTTGAGCTAAATGGTCTCAACAAGATTACATTTCCTTATTTACAGGTTATGGCTGGACATGCAGTAGAGCATGTGACCGTTGATGGTGATGACCGTCTTTGGGTATCAAGCGGATACCATCTTTACAATGTTGATACTGCTGCACAAAGCGTACGAAACTTTGGAAGTGAGTGGCTAGTAAGTCAGTATTTGCCTGCTAAGGTTACGCGCCTATATGATACTGAAGATGCCCTATTAATAGGCACCGATCATGGCGTATACCAATACAGTAATGACAACATCCAGTTTATCCGTTTTTCAGAAAAGTTTGGTGAATCATTAGACATGACCACGGCGGTTGATGGCAGCCAGTGGTTTGCTTCATCTTATGGTGTGTTTAAAACAGATACACGAAGCGATGAAAAACGTGTTGTTGAAATGAGTGAGCCCAACGCCAGACCTGCTTGCTTGATCAGAGACAGGCAAGGTGTATGGTTAGCTTCCTCTGTTGGTTTAAGCTATTACCACCTTTCGGGTGAGTTAGTGAAACATTACTCATCGTCATCAGGCTTAATGAACAATGAGTTCCTCCCTGGTATTTGTAGCGTTATACAGCAGACAGAAATTGGTGAGCGAGAGCTTGTTCTGGGGTCGAAGTACGGACTCGTAAAAGCAGAAGCATCCAAGCTGCTTGTATCTAATCCCCCAGAGTCTAAGTTTATTGTTAGCCAAGTTGTGCTTGAAAATGAAGTTCTGCAAGTTGGTAGTGCCGATCTGAATGGGATCACACTGCCATATGGATCTTCGCTGAGTTTTTTATTCGGTGTGATGCCAAAACCAGACAGTCAAAATTTGTACTATCGATTGAACAACGATGACCCATGGCAAACGTTAGAGGGGGGCCAACTGACACTCGAGCACCTTAGTTCCGGTGAATATCACTTGCAGGTCAGTAATGAGTCTCAAGTTGCCGCTGGAGTCGTTGGTTTAGAATCTCACTTTATCGTCCTTCATCCTTGGTATCTATCGCGATTTGCTATTTTAGGCTTTGTCGTAGCTAGTATTGCGGTCGTCGCATTACTTGTTTTCTGGCGCTCTCGCTACGTTGTACAGGCTAACCGTGATCTAGCAGCTCAAGTGACTCTCAAAACGAATCAGTTAAGACATCAAAGTAGAGTGTTGCTTACGAGCAACCAGCAATTACGTAAACAGATTCAAGTTAGAAACCTACTCGTAGACCATGTAGCTCTATCCATAAAATCAAGCGTCGACTTTATTGTGGCGAAACTACCTATGCCTCTCGATACTGCGACGGAGGATCATTTGGCTAAAACGAATTGGCAGTTAAATGAACTCAAAAGCGTTCCAAGTGATGTAAGTGGTGGGAGTCAGAACTACAACTTGAGTCAGATAACTCAGTCAGTGGTTGATGTATGGCAAGATGACTTTGCAAAAGCGGGTATTTTGGTAGAGCTAGAAGATGAGAGTAAGCAGAGCCGGGTTGCTCTGGAAAGCTTTAATCTTGATGTTATTTTCAATAGCATTTTTGCCAATATCATCAAGCGCTCTTTCCGGGGTCAAACGGTTAGAATTATGCTAGAAAAGGGGCATGATATTGTGTCATTGAGCTTTCTTGATTACGGGACGCAATTACCTAATAAAGTCGCGACTGGGCTTCCATCTAACTTAAATCACTCTGAGTTGAGTATTGACCACCTTGCCCAACTAGTGACAACGAGTGGTGGTTATTTGGCTGTCTTCTCTTCTGATGCTCAGAACAAAGTCGAGATCACATGGCCATCTGCGAAGGAAAGGAGTTATTTGGATGAACCGCAGCAAGAATTCAATCCTGTAACTATTGCAGAAGATCAAGTCACACCAGAGAAAGAGTGGTTGCAAAAAGTCTATCAATTAGTGGCAGAGCATTACCATGATCCTGAATTTGGCACTGCGTCAGCCGCTAAAATGCTGTATATGTCTGAACGTTCTTTGCAGAGACGTTTTAAATCTGCCTCGTCAAGAACGTTAAAAGACTATGTCACAGAGGTTCGTTTGGAAACGGCGTGTGAACAGTTATTGGCGGGTGAGAAAATCAGTGAAGTCGCCTTTAACTGTGGCTTTAATGATCCATCTTACTTTAGCCAAAAGTTTAAGCTACATTTTGGTTTGCCCCCGTCCAAGTTTGCTTTGACTCAAGAAAGCCAAGAAATTAACTAGAAAACCTTCATTATACGCTCCCTAGTTAATAGTTAAGATGCTGGGGAGCTGCTTACAGTGCTCTATTATTGCTGCAGTTGCTAACGCAGTAAGTTTCATTGTTTCTTCATCACATCTAGCCTACAAATCCATTCTCAACACGTAAGCACGATCACGTTCTATCTGTTAGTCGCGATGTTCATAGCAATAAGCATAAATGGCTTCAAGAGAATGATTTACTTATAGTTGCGACAAATAAATGACAGTTGTATTGCTGTATCAAAAGAGCGTTGTTCATTTGGGTGAATGATGGCATGCGACATTCGTGAAAACGAAAACTGTGTTGAAAAGATGGATAAGGTAAAGAAGTTTTGAAAGAGGTGAAAAAAATATCGTGGTATAGCCGGGGGGACTATACCACGGGTGTCAAGGACACCTTCGCTTGCTGCCGGAGTGACATGTTGCTATGCCACCTCTGGAATTTATTAGAGAGGTTGCCCTCTCGATGGAGTAACTATACGAGAGGTTACTTATTTTTCTTATAAAAATAACGCCATGTTTATATGAGAAAAGCGACAATGTTTGGTTTTTTAATTAAACCATTGTTTTAATTTGAATTTTTTGTTTTCTGTCTTGGTTTGTGACATTTTTGTTTCGTTAGGTGTCATTTTTAATTGTTAATTTTGACGTAAATAACGAGAGGAAATTTACGAAGTTAACGTTTGAAAGCGTGAAAACATTTACGGAATCTTTGATTTCACACAAGGATTGAAGGGGTATAGGGGAGTAATATTGGCAACCTAAACTTATTAAATAATAATATTTCTCATTAGCAATACTCTTAAGGGCCACTATGAAGTTATCAGAGATTAATCCTGGCGATACGGTGACGATTCGGTTGTTAGATGGTCTTTCATCAGATATCAGAAAGAAACTCATGGTAATGGGGCTGCTTCCCAATACAGAAGTCAAAGTGATTCGACGTGCGCCAATGGGCGATCCTTTACAAGTCGAAGTCCGTGGTGTGTCTGTCGCATTGCGAGAAACAATTGCTCAGAAAATTGAAGTGGAGCGAGTGTAATGCAATATCAAGTGCTAACCGTAGGTAACCCTAATAGTGGTAAAACGACGCTATTTAATGGTTTAACTGGCGCAAAACAGCAAGTTGGTAACTGGGCAGGCGTCACGGTTGAAAAGAAAACGGGACAATTCAAGCATGCTGGGGATGAGTTTTTGCTCACTGACCTTCCGGGTATTTACTCATTAGACAGTGGTAATGATAGTAATAGTATTGATGAATCCATCGCATCGCGTGCGGTTCTAACTCATCCTGCTGATCTCATTATTAACGTGGTGGATGCTACAAGTTTAGAGCGCAGCTTATATATGACGCTGCAACTTCGCGAACTTGGTCGCCCTATGATTGTTGTCCTCAACAAGATGGATGCGCTAAAGCGTGAACGTCAGATGATTAACGTTGCAGAGCTTGAGAAAACGTTAGGTTGTCCGGTTGTCAGTTTATCTGCAACCAATAAAACTCAAGTGGCAGAGTTTAAAGAAAAGCTTCATAAATCCATCGTTCAAGGAGTGCCACTTAAGGAATTGTCTTTGCATTACGGTGAGAGGATGGAGTCGGCAATTCAAACGGTTTCCGCACTTTTTAACGACCAAACCGTCGCTCATCGTGCACTAGCGATTCGTGCGCTTGAAAAAGACACAATGGTGCTCAATAGTCTTTCTGATATTGATAGAAGCAAAGTATTGGAAGTCATTACGACGTTAGATTTGGATATCGATTTGCATGTCGCGGATACTAAGTACACGCATCTGCATGAACAGTGTAAAAAAGTTCGCCGAAGCGAAGGCAAGTTAAGTCGTAGTGTGACTGAAAGACTCGACCAGTTTATTTTGAACAAGTGGATTGGAATTCCTTTCTTCTTTGTTGTTATGTACCTGATGTTTATGTTCTCGATTAACATCGGTAGTGCATTTATCGACTTTTTTGACATTGGTGTGGGCGCATTGTTGGTTGATGGTGGGCATCACTTGTTAGACGGTCATTTGCCTGTGTGGTTAGTGACGGTTCTTGCTGATGGTATCGGTGGTGGTATCCAGACAGTTGCAACCTTCATTCCGGTTATCGCGTGTTTGTACCTCTTCCTAGCGGTACTTGAGAGCTCAGGTTACATGGCTCGTGCAGCATTCGTACTAGATAAAGTGATGCAGAAGATCGGCCTACCGGGCAAAGCATTTGTACCGTTGGTTCTTGGTTTTGGCTGTAACGTTCCGTCAATCATGGCAACTCGCACTCTAGACCAAGAACGTGAGCGTAAACTTGCTGCATCTATGGCGCCATTTATGTCATGCGGTGCTCGTCTGCCTGTATACGCACTATTCGCTGCGGCATTTTTCCCTGGTTCTGGTCAGAACATTGTATTCGCACTTTACCTACTTGGTATTGTAGCAGCGATCTTCACAGGTCTTTTCCTTAAGCACACGCTTTACCCAGGTAGCAGTGACAGCCTAGTAATGGAAATGCCTGATTACGAACTTCCGACGCTACAAAACGTGGTGATCAAAACTTGGCAAAAGCTAAAGCGCTTTGTACTTGGTGCAGGTAAAACCATCGTGATCGTTGTTGCTATTCTGAGTTTCTTCAACTCATTGGGTACTGATGGCAGTTTTGGTAATGAAGACAGCGAAAACTCGGTGCTTTCTAAAGCTGCGCAAGTTGTAACTCCAGTATTCGCGCCAATCGGTGTTCAAGAAGATAACTGGCCAGCGACGGTTGGTATCATTACCGGTATCTTCGCAAAAGAGGCGGTAGTTGGTACGCTTAACAGTCTATACACCACGCCAAGTGACGGTGAAGACGCAGAATTTGATCTAATGGGCAGCCTAGAAGAGGCAGTAATGAGTATCCCTGAAAACTTAGCCGGTTTGAGCTACTCAGATCCACTAGGCATTGAAGTGGGTGACTTAACTGACTCAAATGCCGTTGCCGAAGAACAAGAAGTCGATGCTTCTATCTTCGGTAACATTAAATCGCAGTTTGCTTCTGGCAATGCCGCATTTGCTTACCTAATCTTTATCCTACTGTACACTCCTTGTGTGGCGGCGATGGGGGCTTACGTACGTGAGTTTGGTCATAAGTTCGCACGCTTTATCGCGGTTTGGACAATGGGCTTGGCTTACCTATGTGCGACGTTCTACAACCAATTGACGCATTTCGCAGATAGCCCAGTAACAAGTGGTATTTGGATGGCTGTGATCGTAGCTATCTTCTTTGGCACATACCGTGTGTTCAAACAAGTTGGTAAGAAACAAAACGGTGCATTAGAGGCGCAAATAGCATGATTTTAAAAGAGCTTTATCAATACATTGCAGACAAAGGAACCGTCTCCCAGTCAGATCTGGCTAAACAGTTTGGGATGAGTGAAGATGGCGCCGACGCGATGTTAAACGTGTGGATTAAGAAGGGCAAAATTAGCCGCTTAGTTGACACTAATAAAGCTCATGACGTGACTCGTGTTCGCTACTCAGTGACTAAACAAGATGGTTTGTCTCTGACAGTCACCATGTAGCGACTATCAAAATTAGTCACCTAAAAATTATCACGTAAAAACGACAAAGCCGCATCAGCAATGATGCGGCTTTTCTTTTGCTGGTTATTGTTTGTGAATACAGCGAAATTAATGCTCTTCAGAGTGTTTAGTCGCGCCTAACCCTAGGAACTTCAAACCAAGACTTAAAACTAAAATCGAAATAGGTAATGTTAAGATCGTCCAATCTAAGCTGTTGAAGTTAATCAGCACGAGCTCTAAGAATTTCACAAACAAGATCACGATGATGACTTCAGCCAAAATGTTTTTTAGATGGCCGATGTTTGGGGTTCTGATCCAATGCAAAACCGACTGCTCTTGTGTTTTCGCTTTAGCTTTGTTGGAAATAAATAGTGTGTAGATGCCGTGAGCAAAGATGAACAAAACTAGTGCGACAAGAAACGTATCCAGTGACTTGATCAAATAAGCGATCGCGATGTCTGCTTTATCTAAATGTGCGAGTGCTTCTGGAGGTGTTTGATTGAGAATGAAGACCGCAAATGCCGAATAGGTTTTTGCTGCACCCATAAGAAAAAGCAAGAATGAAGCAGCCATAGAACAGATGATGGCGATCCAGCTGACGTATCGGAATGTGTTGAAGACTTGTTTCATGATGACCCTCTCTAACTGAGCTGGTAGTCTAAACAAGTTTTATTTTAGTGATAATCCCAGAAAAATGAGAAAGATTGTTACAAATACGTATTAATCTTTCTCTGTCTATTTCAGCCGTATTCAAAGGCGAATTATTTTCGCTTACAGTGCTTATGCTTTTTGGAAAATAGAGCTCAGTGATAACACGTTCTTAATACGACCAAGCAATTCGTTTTGCTCTTCTTCTGTACGGAATTCACCTTTGGTATTACCCCAAACCGGTCCCGGCCATGCTATGTCATCTTTGAAGCGAGCGATATGGTGAATGTGCAGTTGCGGCACCATGTTACCTAGTGCACCGAGGTTTAACTTGTCTGGACGGAATGTTGCTTCCAGTGCTTGGCTTACCGCTTGAGACTCTAGCAAAAACTGTTGCTGTTCTTTCATTGGCAAGTGGTGAAGCTCTTTTAGGTTTGCACGTTTTGGTACCAAGATAACCCATGGCACAGCATTGTCTTTATGCAGAAGCGCCACACACAGAGGGAAGTGGCCGATAACGGTGGTGTCTTTTGCCAGTTGAGGGTGCAGTTCAAAACTCATTATGTTGTCCGATTTGAATTGAATGACATCAGTATACGCCAGATAAAACAAAAGGTTGACGCTTTCACGTCAACCTTTGTCATCATTTAGCTTGTGCTACTTAAGCTACCTACGTAAAAGCGGATTACATACGCTCTAGAGTATCAATACCTAGTAGAGACAGACCTTGCTTGATGGTCTTCGCTGTTAGCGCTGCTAGTTTCAGACGGCTTTGTTTCACAGCTTCGTCTTCAGCAACTAGGATAGGGCACGCTTCGTAGAAACTAGAGAACTGACCTGCTAGTTCGAATAGGTAGCTACACATGATGTGCGGTTGGCCTTCGCGAGCGACAGATTGAACCGCTTCTTCGAACTGCATAAGTTTAGCAATAAGTGCTTTCTCTTTCTCATCAGTGATTTTGATGTCACCTTGGAGAGTGTCCATAGCAACACCAGCTTTAGCGAAAATAGAAGCTACGCGAGTGTATGCATATTGCATGTATGGTGCTGTGTTACCTTCAAACGCTAACATGTTGTCCCAATCGAACACGTAGTCCGTGGTACGGTGTTTAGATAAGTCAGAGTATTTAACCGCTGCCATTGCAACTGTTTTAGAGATCTTCTCTTTTTCTTCCGCATCTAGTTCAGGGTTTTTAGATTCGATCAGTTGTGCTGCACGAACTTCTGCTTCATCTAGAAGGTCGGCAAGACGAACGGTACCACCCGCACGAGTCTTGAATGGCTTACCATCTTTACCAAGCATCATGCCGAACGCGTGGTGCTCAAGAGATACTGACTCTGGTACGTAGCCTGCTTTACGAACAATTGTCCAAGCTTGCATTAGGTGCTGGTGTTGACGTGAGTCGATGAAGTAAAGCACACGGTCTGCGCTTAGCTCTTCATAACGATATTTTGCACATGCGATGTCTGTTGTTGTGTATAGGAAACCGCCATCGCGTTTTTGAACGATAACGCCCATTGGTTCGCCATCTTTGTTCTTGTATTCATCTAGGAATACAACTTGCGCGCCATCATCTTCAACGGCAAGACCTTGTTCTTTTAGGTCTGCAACGATCTTAGGAAGCATGTCGTTGTACATGCTCTCGCCCATCACGTCGTCACGAGTCAGTGACACGTTTAGACGGTCGTAGTTGCGCTGGTTTTGGATCATGGTTACATCAACGAGTTTTTTCCACATTTCTGCACAGTACTCGTCACCGCTTTGCAGTTTCACAACGTAGTTTCGCGCCTTTACTGCGAAGTCTTCATCTTCATCGTACAGCTTTTTCGATTCGCGGTAGAAGCCTTCAAGGTCCGCAAGTTCCATAGAAACTTCGCCAGACTCTTGTTGTACACGCTCAAGGTTTGCGATGAGCATACCGAACTGAGTACCCCAGTCGCCGATGTGGTTCGCACGGATCACTTTGTGACCTAGGAACTCAAGAGTACGTACTACCGCATCACCGATGATGGTTGAACGTAGGTGACCAACGTGCATTTCTTTAGCAACGTTTGGTGCAGAGTAGTCAGCAACGATAGTTTGAGCTTCGTCTGCTGCAACGCCAAGACGTGAGTCAGCCAGCGCTGCTTCCGCTTGTTTTGCTAGGAACTCTTCGCTTAGGAAAATGTTGATGAAACCAGGACCAGCGATTTCTGTCTTGCTTGCAATACCATCTAGGTCTAGAACATCCAGTACTTTCTGTGCAAATTCTCGTGGGTTAGTACCCAGTTTTTTAGCAACGCCCATTACGCCGTTTGCTTGGTAGTCACCAAATTGTGGCTTTGCTGATTGGCGTACTGCCGCAGGACTGCCTGCAGGTGCGCCAGCGGCTTCTAGAGCCTGAGATACTTTGTCATTAATAAGTGCTTGGATATTCACACGCGTTTCCTTCAATTCAAGGACGAAGAACTCGGCGAAGTAAGTGCCGAGTTCTGTTGGAGTTCACAAAAATGGGGCTAATGATAACAACTTTATTGCTTTTCATACAGAGAGGAATTGGGGAAATTTATACTTTTTCGATTGAATGGAAATGTGGTTTGGTTTGCGTTTACTATTGCGCTCAGAGTAATGAGATAAATCGCCCCAAAAGAGAACCACAATGACGACTCAACTAGTTGAAAAACGCCTAGCGCCTAAATTGATGATCCAAGATCTGGATGCATTTATGGCGAAGATTGAAGAGCTTGCATCCCTGTTAAAACTGGATCTGAGCTTTGCTCAAGCTGACCATATTGCGCTGCGAATTAATGATACTGAAACAGCAAAAGCCGCGCATGAAGCATGGAATCAATACGGTAAGGTGATTTCACAAGCGAAAATCAACGGTCGCCCAATCATCGTTATCGAATTCGATAAAGCGTTGGAAAGTCGTGGCTGGAAGATTGAGTGTCTGGAACTGCCATACCCTGCGGAAGGCAAAATCTACCCAATTGAAAGCTGGGAACATGTGGAGTTTGTGATTCCGTCTCATGCCGAAACCGCAGATGAGTTTCTTGCTGATTTGAAACACACTTACCCAGCGTTTGGGGCGCGTTTTAATGAGTTGGAAGAGCTGGGTGTGAAGATCAAACTGTCGAGCCCGAAAGGGGATGGCGAACGCTTGAATAACCCAACGGTGGCGTTTAAGTACCAAGACATTTGTATCAAACTGCACCCGCATTCACTTAAGCGTATTGTGGAGTCTGAGCAGGCGTAACTTGCTTTACGTCGTGCGCTGTTAGTCAGAGGGGTCACTTAAACTCACAGTGTGCGGATATGAGATTCCTGATCTCGCTTAAGCTCGTCGGAATGACGCGCTTGAGTTGTTTGCGTTTGGTTAAGTGATGCGTACTAATTAGCTTTCATGCTCATGCTCATGCTCATGCTCATGCCTCATTTACGTCATTCCCGAAAGCGACGAAGGAGCGTAGTCGGGAATCTCTTACAAGCACTTCAATAAAACATCCACCGACAGATAAAAAACGCGTAACGAAAAGACAATGCCTTCTCAAATTACGCGTTTTTAGCAGCTAGCAATCAGCTGCGAATTTAAAGAATAACCGTCTTATTGCCGTAAACAAAGACGTGGTCATTGATCACTTTATTCAAAGCCTTACTCAATACGTTCTTCTCTACATCCCGTCCCGCTTGCGCCATATCTTGGGCATTGAATGTATGGTCGACAGGAATTACGTCTTGCTTGATGATCGGCCCTTCATCTAAATCATTAGTCACGAAGTGTGCTGTTGCACCGATGATTTTCACACCGCGATCGTAAGCTTGTTGATATGGCTTCGCGCCAATAAAAGCAGGTAAGAAGCTGTGATGAATATTAATGATTTTGTGGTGGTATTTCTCAACAAACGTCGGCGTCAATACGCGCATGTATTTAGCTAGCACCAAAAAGTCAGCATCGTATTGATCGATCACTTCTAGCATCTTCTGCTCGTGTTCTTCACGGCTAAGGTTTTCATGGGTCACATGGTGGTAAGGAATGTCGAAGCGTTCAGTGAGAGTTTGCAGTTTGTCGTAATTCCCCACCACAGCGGCGATCTCAACATCTAGGCTTCCATCGTAGGTTTTCATCAGAATATCGCCTAAACAATGCGCTTCTTTTGTGACGAGAATGACGATGCGCTTACGGCGAGAGCCAACCAATTTACGCTTAGCACCTTGCGGGAGAGCTTGGTCCAAGTCGGCAAGAAACGTTTGATCGTTGAAGTATCCCTCCAGCTCCGTCCTCATGAAAAAGTGGCCACTGGTATTATCAACAAATTCGTTATTGTGAACGATGTTGAGTTGGTGCTTGTAACAGATATTAGTAATTTTCGAGATGAGACCCGGGGCGTCAGAACAGTGGGTCAACAGTGTTTTCTTTTCCATAAATCAGGTACTTCCATGCATTAATATTTTAGCGTACGAATTTGTTATTATTCCCTGGCGGGTGTAACTGTACTGCCATGTTTCACCATAAATAATCTATTCTTACGTTGGTTTCAACAAAATATCCGCGTGTCGCCGCAAGCTGGTCAGATTGTGGGCTGATGTCACTCCTATTCCTCTGATATACTCTCGATAATTTTTCAAACTCAATACCAAGCATGATCGCAAAAACTTTTTCCTCTGATGGCGCGTTAGGTAAGGCCATTCCTGGCTTTCAAGCTCGTCAGCCACAAATCGATATGGCGGAAGCCGTCAGCAGTGCGATCAAAGATCAAACCCAGTTGGTGGTGGAGGCAGGAACCGGAACCGGTAAGACCTTCGCATACCTAGTCCCTGCGCTGTTGAGCGGTAAAAAAGTGATCATCAGTACAGGCTCGAAAAACTTGCAAGAGCAGTTGTACCATCGTGACTTACCGCTCATGGTCAATGCGCTTGGTTTTTATGGCCAAGTGGCGTTATTAAAAGGGCGTTCTAATTATCTGTGTTTGGATCGTTTGAGCCGCCAAATGGTCGAAAGCCACACTAATGAATCTGACCCGACGTTATTAACTCAACTGGTTAAAGTGCGTACTTGGTCATCAGAAACCAAAACAGGTGACCTTGGTGATTGTGATGATCTGCCAGAAGACAGCATGATCATTCCGACTATCACCTCAACCAATGATAACTGTTTAGGTAAAGAGTGTCCGAGCTACACCGATTGCTTTGTATTGAAAGCGCGTAAGCGAGCCATGGATTCCGACATTGTTGTGGTGAACCATCACTTATTTCTTGCTGATTTAGCGATCAAAGAGACAGGATTTGGTGAACTGATTCCAGAAGCCGATGTGTTTATTTTTGATGAAGCTCATCAGTTGCCAGATATTGCGAGCGAATATTTCGGCCAGTCAGTTTCAAGCCGCCAAATTCACGATCTTGCCAAAGACATTGAAATAGCCTATCGCACCGAAGCCAAAGATATGCGTCAATTGCAAAAAGTGGGCGACAAACTCATGCAAAGCGCAATGGACATGCGGATTGTATTGGGTGAGCCAGGCTTTCGTGGCAACTGGCGTGAGGCGTTGCAATCAGGTTCTATTAAGCGAGAATTATTGCGCTTAACTGATAGCCTCGAATTGGCGATTGATGTACTCAAAATAGCTTTAGGGCGCAGTCAATTACTGGATACGGCCTTTGAACGAGCCAATTTGATCAAAGGCCGTATAGACCGGGTATGTGATGTCGATATTACCGGTTACTCATACTGGTACGATACCTCACCTCGTCATTTCGCTCTGCACATTACGCCTCTTTCTGTCGCGGACAAGTTCCATGAGCAAATAGAGATTAAACAAGGCGCGTGGATTTTCACGTCAGCAACCTTAGCCGTATCGGGCGATTTCAAGCACTTTACTGAGCGCCTTGGCCTCAAGCCTACAAAGCAATTTTCTCTGCCGTCCCCCTTTGATTATCAAAAACAAGCGCGCCTTTGTGTGCCAAGGTATTTGCCAGAGCCAAACAGTAACGGCTTAGCGGATAAGTTAGTCCGAATGCTTGCTCCGGTGATTGAAGAAAATGATGGTCGCTGCTTCTTTTTATGTACCTCGCACAGCATGATGCGTGAACTAGGTGAGAAGTTCCGAGAAGTACTTGAGCTGCCTGTGTTAATGCAAGGGGAGATGAGTAAGCAGAAAACCTTGGCGGAGTTTATGGAACTGGGTAACGCTTTACTCGTGGCGACAGGCGCCTTCTGGGAAGGGATTGATGTTAGAGGTGATGCGCTGAGCTGTGTTATTATCGACAAATTACCGTTTACCGCCCCTGACGATCCGTTACTCAAAGCCCGTATCGAGGATTGTCGATTACGTGGCGGTGAACCATTTGCTGAAGTACAAATCCCGGATGCAGTGATTACGTTAAAGCAGGGAGTCGGGCGATTAATTCGAGATCAGAAGGATCACGGTGCGTTGATCATTTGTGATAATCGCCTCGTCACGCGAGACTATGGTGGTATTTTCCTCGGAAGCCTACCACCTATCCCAAGGACGCGAGACTTAGATGGAATCAAAGCATTCCTGAAAGCAGAACAATCTGTCACAGACGCAAGTGCTGAGGCATAACCCAATAAATGAAAGTTGTAGAGAGTTAAATGAGCGCAAAAATTCTTGCTATCGATACAGCGACTGAAAACTGTTCAGTTGCGTTGTTGGCTAATGATCAAGTGATTTCACGTAGCGCGGTTGCACCACGCGATCACACCAAAAAAGTACTGCCAATGGTTGATGAAGTACTCAAAGAAGCTGGCCTGACTCTACAAGAGCTGGATGCGTTAGCGTTTGGACGTGGTCCAGGTAGCTTTACTGGCGTTCGTATCGGTATTGGTATCGCACAAGGTTTGGCGTTCGGTGCTGACTTACCTATGATCGGCGTTTCAACGCTGGCTGCAATGGCTCAAGGTAGCTATCGCTTACATGGTGTGACCGATGTCGCTGTGGCCATTGATGCACGTATGGGTGAAGTTTACTGGGCACGTTACACTCGCCAAGCAAACGGTGAGTGGGCAGGGATGGATGCAGAGTGCGTAATTCCACCAGCACGTCTCGTTGAAGAAGCACAAGCAGACGACAAAACGTGGACGACAGCAGGTACTGGTTGGGATGCTTACCAAGAAGTATTAGCAGGCCTACCGTTTAATTTGACGCATGGTGACGTTCTGTACCCTGATTCACAAGACATCGTGATTCTTGCTGAACAAGAATTTAAAAAGGGTAATACCGTGCCGGTCGAAGATTCGAGCCCTGTTTATTTACGTGATAATGTGACATGGAAAAAACTTCCTGGTCGCGAATAGTCCGTTTTTCATTAACCTGACAAAAAGCAGGGCGTTTGCCCTGTATTTTTATGGAGTGCTATGGCGTCGATTAATGGCTTGCCTCCTTCTTTGATTCCTGGTGCAAATCGCACTAATAAAGCCAGTCAAAAGAAGCAGGTAAATAAATCACAAACAAAGCAGCCTGTAGGTCAGCCTTCAAAGGTTGCTAACGCCGTGGCGCACTCCATAAAACACGTGGATGAGTCCCAAATTCACCGAGCTCAAGTGCAATATGACCTTCCTGAAGGGGGCGCACGTAAAGCAATGGAGCAGTACATGGATGTCATGAATCGAGCTAAAAAAGAGGAACTGGCTCAATTACTTGGTGTCGATATTTACGTGTGAGATCTCCCCAGCTTGGGGTTACTAATATTGAAAGGTGGTTTATGAAGGTTTTTGGACGGTTTTTTCTCGCATTATTTGCTACGGTTGGTTTGTCTGCGTGTAGCTCGTTGCCAGAGGAGCTAAATGCAAGCACAGAATTGGTCGTTACAGACTATAAAGCTTTTGCTGAGTCTCAGGGGCAAGTGAGTGAAGATGTTCGCCTTGGTGGAATCATCGCTAAAGTGGATAACTTTAAAGATAAAACGCGTCTAGAGATTGTAAACCTTCCTATCAGTAAGTCTGGTAAACCTGATATTGATGAAGAGCCTACGGGGCGTTTTGTCGCCTATTTTGATGGCTATTTAGAGCCTGTCGCCTTTAGTGAAGGCCGTTTGGTGACGGTTGTAGGCAAAGGAGCAGGGGAAGAAGAAGGAAAGATCGGTGAGCACGGTTACATCTTCCCGGTAATTAAGGGGGAAGGGTACCGTTTATGGAAAATTGAAGAACGTGTACGCATGTATGACTCGCCAACCTACTTTTACCCATGTTACTCGATTAACTGCCGCATGTGGCGTAATGATTTCCCACAAGACGGTAAAGTGATAAAACAGGTCAAATAATCTGCGATGCATGAGCGTCAATTCGAGCTTCCTGCCGGCAAAATGGCAGCCCTTGAGATAGGGAACGAGAAAACGGCTGACTTGTCAGTCGTTTTTCTTCATGGGTGGTTAGATAATGCGGGCAGCTTTAAAGCGCTCATGGAGCAGTTGAATCAACTTAATCCTCACTTACACCTCCTCGCCATCGATCATTTTGGTCACGGTTTATCGAGTCATAAATCTCACGATAATTATTACCCCTTTCACGACTATATTGCCGATTTGTATCAGTTTTTGGATGAATTATCACCAAACAGACTGATATTAGTAGGGCATTCACTTGGTGCTTTAATCGCAAGTTGCTATAGTGCTGCGTTTCCAGAGCAGGTCGAAGCTCTTGTGCAAATTGAGGGGGCAGGACCTCTTAATGAAGAGCCTACTAACAGTTTGCCTCGTCTTCGCGATGGCGTTTTAAGTCGAATAAGACAGCAAAACAAGCCAGAGCGAGCCATTGCCTCCTTCGATCTGGCGTTAAAATTACGCATGCAAGCCAACCAATTAACCGCTGAGCAGCTTCTACCGATAGTCGAGCGTGGAACAGAGCAGCGAGGAGATAAATGGTATTGGCGGCATGACGCCAAGTTAAAATGTGCGTCGCTTTACCGAATGGCGCAAGCGCATGCTAACTCGATTACCAGCCAAATACGTTGTCCTCATTTGATTGTATTAGGCGATCAAGGATTTCAGAATTTACCATCTAACCAAGCTGATTGGGGAGAGAACCCACCGCAAGTGGTGTCTGTCAAGGGTGGTCATCACTGTCATTTAGAGCAAATACTCGAGGTCGCAACGCGAATTCTTGGTGTAGTTAACAAAATTTAAACAAGTGTTTGAGAGTTGCGTGCTCAAGCACGTTCGCTGTGCTGTAATAGCTTTCAAAATAAAAAGGACGCTATTTTTTAGCCAGTTATAAACGAGGAGTAACATCGTGGATAAACCATGGCTTTCACGTTATCCAAGTGACGTACCTGAAACCATTAATCCAGAGCAATATGAGTCTTTGGTAGAAATGTTTGAACAGTCTGTACAAAAATATGCAGACCAACCAGCATTCATGAACATGGGCTCGGTTATGACCTTCCGTAAATTGGAAGAGCGTAGTCGCGCATTCGCAGCGTATCTGCAAAACGAGTTAAAACTGCAAAAGGGTGACCGCGTTGCTCTGATGATGCCAAACTTACTGCAATACCCAGTAGCATTATTTGGTATTTTGCGTGCAGGTTGTATCGCCGTAAACGTTAACCCACTTTACACTCCTCGTGAACTTGAACACCAATTGAATGACTCAGGTGCGACGACGATTGTGATTGTGTCTAACTTTGCGAACACGCTAGAACAAATCGTCGATAAAACACCAGTCAAACACGTAGTGTTAACCAGTCTTGGTCAAATGCTGCCACGAGCGAAAGGTACGATTGTCGATTTTGTCGTGAAGTACGTTAAGGGCATGGTGCCTAAGTACGATTTACCTGGTGCAATCTCAATGCGTCAGGCTCTACGTAAAGGTCGTCGTCTACAATACGTTAAACCGTTTATGTCTGGGGATGACATTGCATTCCTGCAATATACGGGGGGGACGACAGGTGTCGCGAAAGGCGCGATTCTGACTCACCGCAACATGATTGCGAACGTTCTACAGGCAAAAGGCGCGTACGGACCGGTTTTATCTCCGGGGCGTGAATTAGTCGTAACAGCATTACCGCTGTATCACGTATTTGCTCTTACCGTAAACTGTCTGCTGTTTGTCGAAATGGGTGGTCGTAACTTACTTATTACCAACCCTAGAGATATTCCAGGGTTCGTGAAAGAGCTACAAAAGCATCCGTTTACTGCGATTACGGGCGTGAATACCTTATTTAATGCATTGGTCAACAATGAAGACTTCCACGAGTTGGATTTCAGTAATCTACGTTTAGCCGTTGGCGGCGGCATGGCAGTGCAGCGCTCAGTGGCAGAAAGATGGCAAAAGACCACGGGTTGCTATTTGCTCGAAGGTTACGGTCTAACAGAGTGTTCTCCGTTGGTGGCGGCATATCCGCATGATCTTGTTGAATACAATGGCTCTATTGGTCTGCCGGTACCATCAACAGAAGTTCGTATCGTGGACGAAGAAGGCAACGCTCTTGCGAATACTGAAACTGGTGAACTTCAAGTTCGTGGTCCTCAGGTTATGCAAGGTTACTGGCAACGACCTGAAGCAACGAAAGATACGATTAACGAAGACGGCTGGCTATCAACTGGCGACATCGTTAAGTTCGATGACGAAGGCTTCCTGCATATCGTTGACCGTAAGAAAGACATGATCTTAGTATCAGGCTTTAATGTTTACCCGAATGAAATTGAAGACGTTGTAGCACTACACGGCAAAGTACTTGAAGTTGCTGCTATTGGTCAGCCGCATGAAGTGTCTGGTGAATTAGTGAAGATTTATGTCGTGAAACGCGATCCGAGCTTGACCAAAGACGAAGTGATCGCGCATTGTCGAGAACACCTAACTGGCTACAAAGTTCCGAAGTTGGTTGAATTCCGCGAAGACTTACCTAAAACCAATGTCGGTAAGATCTTGCGTCGTGTTTTACGCGAAGAGAATGACGCTGAACTTGCGAAGAAAAGCGCATAAGCCGATTTCGTCGAGTCGAGAGATTTAAAAAATGATAGAATGCCAGCGTTTTGCTGGCATTTTTTATAGCGAGAAGTATGTGAATTATCAAATTATTACTAAAAACAAAGACCTAGAAGAGGTTTGCACTCATGCCCGAGAGGCAGACGTAGTGATGCTGGATACCGAATTCGTTCGTATTCGCACTTTCTACCCGCAGTTAGGTCTGATTCAGCTTTTCGATGGTAATCGCCTCTCGCTGATTGATCCGACTGAATTAACGGATATGACGCCGTTTGTAGCGCTATTAAAAGATACTTCTGTGCTAAAAGTGCTGCACGCATGTGGTGAAGATTTAGAAGTTTTCCAAAACGCTTTTGGTTGTACACCACTCCCTATGGTGGATACGCAGCTGATGGCCGCTTTTCTCGGTCACGGCCTATCGACAGGCTTCGCATCGCTGGTGGAAGAATATTTAGGCGTAGAGCTCGACAAAAGTGAATCACGTACCGACTGGATGGCTCGTCCACTGACACAAAAGCAATTAGATTATGCTGCCGCAGATGTTCATTACTTGTTACCGTTATACGAAAAGCTGTTCGATAAGGTGACGCAAGCAGGTTGGTGGGAAGCTGTACAGCAAGAAAGTGATTTACTCGTTTCGAAACGTATTCGCGTAACCAATGAAGAGAATGCCTACCTTGATATTAAGGGCGCTTGGCAATTAAAACCTTCTGAGCTGGCGATTTTAAAGCCATTGGCGACGTGGCGTTATCGTGAAGCAATCAAACGAGATTTAGCGCTGAACTTTATCTTCAAAGAAGGTGATCTATTAACGGTCGCTCGTCTTGGTTTAACGAACTTTAAGAAGATGGAAGCAGAAGATATTGATATCCGAGCGATTAACCGCCATGGCGCGAAGATTGCCGCGATTGTTAAACAAGCGAAGCAAACACCTTCTGAAGAGTATCCTGCGAAAATTGAGCGTTTAATGGACTATCCGGGTTACAAGCAGGTCTTCAAAAATATGAAAGACTTGGTGAAATCGGCTTCGCAGAAGTCAGGTTTAGCCACGGAGTTCCTTGCCTCTAAAAAGCAGATCAATCAGTTGATCAGTTGGGTTTGGAAAAAAGATCGTGACCCAGAAGTATTGCCTGATTTGATGCAAGGGTGGCGTTTGGATTTACTCGGCGACAAGATGAACAAAGCATTAAAGTAATGAAAGATGAAAAAGGTTGGCCTCGATGCCAACCTTTTTCGTTCTAATTAGAGCATTCGTCTTGCGAGAGAAACTGATTACTTTTCTTCGTCTGGTAGCTTCACATTCAGCTCAAGAACTGAGATATCGTCGTCTTTGTGCTCAAATGTTAAGTCAACCATATTTGGATCAATTGCCACGTACTTGCTGATCACCTTCAAGATGTCTTCTTTTAATTGAGGCAAGTAAGACGGCGCAGGATCATTTTGGCTGCGGCGCTCTGCGACAATGATTTGCAAACGTTCTTTAGCTAGATTCGCAGAAGTTTTCTTCTGTGGACGGAAAAATTCTAATAATGACATGTCTAGCCTCCAAAGAGTCGTTTAAAGAGTCCTTTCTTCTCCTCAGTAAGGAAACGAAATTCAACCTGATTGCCTAATAAGCGATCAACGGTGTCAGAATAAGCCATACCCGCATCGGTGTTATCGTCAAAAGTGACTGGCACACCTTTGTTTGACGCGTTAAGCACGGCTTGGCTTTCTGGAATCACGCCCAGTAGTGGAATATGTAAGATCTCCTCTACGTCTTCAACGCTTAGCATTTCGCCTTGAGTGACGCGAGATGGGTTGTAGCGAGTCAGTAGAAGGTGCTGTTTTACTGGCTCTAGCCCTTGTTCTGCACGCAGTGACTTGGAATCTAAAATACCGAGAATGCGGTCAGAGTCACGCACAGAAGAGACTTCTGGGTTCGTTGTGACAATGGCTTCATCGGCATAGTACAAGGCCATTAACGCGCCTTGCTCGATACCTGCTGGTGAATCACAAATAATGAAATCAAAGCCCATTTCATCAAGTTCGCCGAATACGCGCTGAACACCATCTTTTGTCAGTGCGTCTTTATCACGAGTTTGAGAAGCAGGAAGAATAAATAGGTTGTCCGTGCGCTTATCTTTGATCAGCGCTTGGTTTAATGTCGCTTCGCCGTTAATGACGTTTACAAAGTCATACACGACGCGGCGCTCACAGCCCATGATTAGATCGAGGTTACGCAAACCGATGTCAAAATCGATCACCGCGGTCTTTTTTCCCTTAAGAGCTAGACCAGAGGCGATGGCTGCGCTTGAAGTGGTTTTACCAACGCCACCTTTACCAGACGTTACTACAATAATGCGTGCCATTTTTTTTCCTTTTTAGATTAAATCGCGAGAACTTCTAAATGTAATGATTCATCGGCTTTACTGATCATTACTTTCTTTTGCCAGTACTCGCTTTCAATTTGATCGCTTAACCAGTAGTCACCCGCAATGGATACCAGTTCTGCTTGTAAATCGTGGCAAATAATACGCGCTTCCTGCTGACCACTTGCTCCTGCAATCGCACGACCTCGAAGTGTGCCATGGATATGAATAGAGCCGTCAGCAATGACTTCAGCACCTGCACTTACGTGCGCTAGCACCACCAAATCACCATCTTTTGCGTAGATCTGTTGTCCTGAGCGGACAGGCGTACGAACTACTTTCGTTGGTGCCATTTTGGCAGGTGCTTGGCTTGGCGATTTGCTCGCCGACATAATGGCGAAGCCAGCTTCGGAAGCAAGGTTTTGTACACGCTTGTCTTTACAGCCCGTTACACCGACCGGAATAAAACCGGCATCTGAGATGCCTTGTTTAAGCTTAGGGAAATCAATGTCGCCTTGTACTTTTGCTATATTGATTACCAAAGGCGCGGATGCAAAAAAAGAAGGTGCTTGAGAAACTTTTTCTTGCAAAAATTCGACAGTCTTTGCGATCTCATTGTCAGAAAGGTGTAAAACTGACAATGTAAAACTGCTACCTTTAAGGTCTGGTGAATGGGTCATCGTGGACTTCTTGCCTTTATTGAAAGAGCGTTGCCTTAAACTAGGTATGTCATGTTATATTTCATCCTTTGACGCAGCAAGTTCTCTCGTGGGCAAATAGGTGAATTAATCTCAAATTTGCTATTAAGTTTGCGAGAATTTGACGTTTTCAACCTAATCCGCACTCAACGCGGCTAAATCAGCATAAAAGGCGTGTCATGCTTTGTTCTATTTATAAAAGCTCGAAAAAAGAAGGTACTTATCTCTATATTCCGAAAAAGGATGATTTTTCACAGGTTCCTGACACCTTAATGCAGATGTTCGGTAAGCCTATCGCTGTCATGACGATTAAACTTGATGGCCGTAAATTGGCACAAGTTGATATCGAAAAAGTGAAGGCTTCATTACAAAATGATGGCTTCTTTCTTCAGGTTCCACCGCCGCCGGAGAACCTATTAGAAAAGTACAAAGAACAAAAAGCCCAGCAGAAAGGCGAATAACGTCATCGTTTTTCATCTGGGATTTCTGCCTTGCTCAAGGAGGGCAATATGAAAAAAATACTGGCTACCATGCTTAGCGTTGGTATGTGTACCTCGGCTTTTGCAAGTAGCGAGGGTTTTGATGAATACTTGAATAAGCTGCGTGCTGAAGCTCGTGATAAAGGTATCTCAGAGCAGGTCATTAGTGCTGCTTTTGCTAATGTTGAGTACAAGCCCCGAGCAGTAAAAGCGGACCGAAACCAACCAGAAAAGAAACTGACATTGGATGAGTACATTCCTCGCGCGGTGCCTGAATGGAAGGTGAAGCAAGCCAGACAACTCTACAAAGAGC
Organism: Vibrio sp. Vb2880; assembly: GCF_033337975.1. Lineage (NCBI taxonomy): Bacteria > Pseudomonadati > Pseudomonadota > Gammaproteobacteria > Vibrionales > Vibrionaceae > Vibrio > Vibrio sp. Vb2880. The sequence goes on along the minus strand of NZ_JAWORT010000012.1, from coordinate 68,748 downwards.
ATTACACTGAGCTAAAGCGTATAGGCGATGAGTACGGTGTCCACCCGCGCTTTATTGTGGCACTTTGGGGAGTTGAAAGTAACTTTGGTAAGTTTACCGGCAACTTTAAAGTGATTGATGCACTATCCACAATGGCATTTGAAGGCCGTCGTGAAGAGTTTTTCCGTAAAGAGGCCATGTCGGCACTGCAGATCCTCGATCAAGGCCATATTGAGCTAGAGAACTTTAAAGGCTCATGGGCTGGTGCGATGGGTCAATGCCAGTTTATGCCAAGCTCTTTCCTTCGTTTTGCTGCTGACGGCAACGGTGATGGTAAAAAAGACATATGGCAATCTGAAGCGGACGTGTTTGCATCAACCGCTAACTATTTGAGCAAGTCTGGTTGGGATGATAAATATACCTGGGGTCGCCAAGTTAAGGTTCCTAAAAATATTGATCGCAGCCTGGAAGGGCGCACGGCTGAAAAAGGCAAATACCTTCAAGAGTGGAGCCAATTAGGTATCACAAAATATGACGGTAGCCCGTTGCCAAAACTGGATGAAGACATCAAAGCATGGTTGATCATGCCGGACGACGAGAATGGTCGTACGTATCTGGTTTACAATAACTACAACGTATTGATGAAGTGGAACCGCTCTTACTACTTCGCACTTGCTGTGAGCCACTTGGCTGACCGCATTAAATACTGATCTGCCACAAACAATTCGGCATCCAGTCTTCAATACAAGGGCTCTTCGGAGCCCTTTGTTTTTTCTATAACCAAATCGAGGTAAAGCGTGTTATCTGAACGTGCCGCACAAATGGTGATTTTCTCCGCTCTTCTTAAACACAAAAGCTTCACAGCTGCTGCAAAGAGCTTAGGCGTGTCGGTGTCTCATGTGAGTAAACAGTTGAGTCAGTTAGAAGCGTCTCTTGGTATCAAGCTTGTTCAACGCACTACGCGAAGCTTTACGCCGACAGAGGCAGGGAAAACCTTTTTTCATCACTGTGAGCAAGTGGTACAAGCGGTGAGCAGCGCCACATTAGAGATGGAAACCCAGCGGGATGAAGTGGCAGGTTTGGTACGTCTTGGGTTGTCGCAATCATTTGGTACCTTACACATTATTCCAGCGATTCAAGAGTTACGCGAACTGTATCCTCAACTTCAAGTGGAAGTACATCTGTTTGACTATAAGGTCGATATGTTAGCCGAAGGGCTCGATTTATGGGTAACCAACAACGAGCATTTGCCTGAAGGTTACATTGCGCAGCGTTTGACGGATTGCCAGTTTGTTGTTGCGGCATCGCCAGATTACTTATTGAAACATGACACGCCAACAGAACCGGATGACCTATCTGCTCACAACTGCCTCATATACAGAAGCTGGGAGCGTGACTATACGGGGTGGGCGTTTACCAAAGATCAGCAAGAATTGAACGTAAAAGTCTCGGGTAACTATTCAGTGGATCTGGCAGAAGCCGTCCGGGACGCGGCTATTGCAGGTTGGGGTATTGCCTACCTTGCCACTTACTTGCTGGGTGATGAGTTCAGAACGGGTAAGTTAATACAGCTGTTACCTGACTGGAAAGCCAGCCAGTCGATGCCGTTTTATGCGGTATACCCAAGCCGCCAACATATGCCAAAAAAAATATCCGCAGTGATTAACTTTATCAAACAGAAGATCGGCAACCCTTGTCATTGGGACCAACGTTTGGCGCCTTACATCTCTATTCCTAAATAACAGGATCAATGACGTTGTAGAACGACACATAAGGTGATTCACTTCACAAAAATTTTTCCTGAATCAGAAACATATTTTCCATATGGAAATAATTAAAATAAGCAAACGTTTATCTTCAATAAATTCAATTGGTTATTTTGTTGGTCAGTTATTGGTCGCTTAAACTTTTCACACTGTTAACATCCTCAACTTGCAGCATTTTGAGTCCGCTATACAATCCGGTGCCTTCCATATCCCCCTTCTGTCGGATTCATTTTATGAACTCAATTATTGGTATCGTAGCCATACTATTCCTAGCATGGCTACTTTCTACAAATAGAAAAAATATAAAGCTGAGAACGGTGTCGTTTGCGTTTGCTTTGCAGGTACTGTTTGCGTTGTTGGTTTTATATGTACCAGCAGGAAGAGATGCGCTGAATTCAGTGAGCAGTGTTGTGTCGAATTTGATCAACTATGGTCAAGAGGGCATTGCGTTTTTATTCGGTAATTTGGCGACAGGGGGCTTCACCTTTGCGATCAATGTTCTGGGTATCATCGTTTTCTTCTCCTCTCTTATCTCAGGTCTTTATCACATTGGTGTGATGCCAAAAATCATTAACTTTATCGGTGGTGGTATTCAAAAGCTGCTAGGTATCGGTCGTGCTGAGTCTTTGTCTGCTACGGCGAATATCTTTGTTGGCACCATTGAAGCACCATTAATGGTAAAGCCTTACCTAAAACACATGACTGACTCGCAGTTCTTTGCAGTTATGACAGGTGGTTTAGCGTCAGTTGCTGGCGGAACGTTGGTTGGTTACGCATCACTGGGTGTCGACCTCAATTATCTTATTGCTGCTGCATTTATGTCGGCACCTGCCGGCTTGTTGATGGCAAAAATTTTAATGCCAGAAGATACGGATAAAGCAGCAGATATCGACATTAGCCAAGTTGAAATTCCACGTGCAACCAACGTAGTAGAAGCATTAGCCGATGGTGCCATGGCGGGTGTACGCATTGCTGTATCGGTCGGTGGTACGTTACTGGCGTTTATTAGTGTCATTGCAATGCTAAACGGCATGTTAGGCTGGATAGGTGATCTGATTGGGACACCATTAAGTTTTGAGCTCATCCTAGGTTTTGTGTTTGCGCCAGTCGCTTGGTTGTTGGGTATACCATGGCAAGAAGCAACCACAGCAGGCTCGCTGATTGGTAACAAGATTGTGGTGAATGAGTTCGTCGCTTTCATCCAGCTTGCAGAAGTGAAGTCTCAACTTAGTGAACACTCACAAGCAATCGTGACGTTTGCTTTGTGTGGTTTTGCAAATATCTCAAGCATGGCGATGCTGATTGGTGGGTTGGGCTCTTTGGTACCAGAAAAGCGTGCATTTGTCTCTAAGCATGGTTTCCGTGCGATTATCGCTGGTGTCATGGCGAACTTAATGAGCGCTTCTATTGCGGGCGTGATTTTAAGTCTGTAATTGAAATAGATATCAACAATTAGCAAAAAGGCTCCTTGCGGAGCCTTTTTCGTATCTGAAGTTTTACGTTATTTGTCTGTGTGGAACTGTTCGCAAGCGAGCATCGTGTTCTCAATTAAACTTGCGACGGTCATTGGGCCAACGCCACCAGGAACAGGAGTAATAAAGCTCGCACTTTCACGTGCTTTGTCGTATTCCACGTCGCCAACTAGTTTGCCTGAATCAAGACGGTTAATACCGACATCGACCACCACTGCGCCTTTTTTAATCCACTCACCAGGGATGAAGTTAGGCTTACCAACCGCCACCACGACAACGTCAGCTTGACGCACATGACTCTCTAGGTCTTTGGTAAAACGGTGACATGTTGTTGTTGTGCAGCCCGCAAGCAGCAGCTCAAGTGTCATTGGACGACCAACAATGTTTGATGCGCCAACCACAACCGCATGTTTACCACGTAGCTCAATGTTGTAACGGTCGAGTAGGGTAATTATGCCCTTTGGCGTGCAAGAGCGAAGCTTTGGAATACGTTGCGCAAGACGGCCAACGTTATAAGGGTGGAAGCCATCCACGTCCTTCTCTGGGTGAATGCGCTCTAAAACATGTGTTGTGTCTATGCCCGCAGGAAGGGGTAATTGCACTAGAATGCCGTCAATTTCATCATCGTTGTTTAATTCATCAATCAGAGCTAGTAACTCTTCTTCTGAGCTAGACGCAGGAAGGTCAAAAGACTTAGAAACAAACCCAACTTCTTCACATGCGCGGCGTTTGCTACCGACATAAACCTGAGAAGCAGGATCTTCACCAACTAGAACCACTGCTAAACCAGGAGCACGTAGCCCAGCTTCAACACGTGCTTTAACACGTGCAGCCACTTCGGATCGAACAGTTTGGGAAATGAGAGTTCCGTCTATATTTTGAGCAGTCATGACTTTCCTTATAAATTAAGAAGGCAGATTATCTGCGGCGCATTGTCGCAGAATTTCTTATTAACATCCATACGCAAACGTTTGCTTTGTGGTGTTTTTGAACATTAAGCGTTTTAATGGACTTTTTTTAGGCATTCAGATCAGAATGTTATGAAAACCCGTTGATTTACCCGTTTGAACTCGTATAATCCTGTCCCTGTAGCGCGCCCTTAGCTCAGCTGGATAGAGCACGTCCCTTCTAAGGATGTGGTCATTGGTTCGAATCCAATAGGGCGTGCCATTTATTCAAAAGCCCCGATAACTCTTTGAGTTGTCGGGGCTTTGTCGTTTTTAGGTTTTTGGCTGTAATTGCCACTCTATCTACAACTTTTGAATGGCATTCTAGCCATTGCAATTTCTAGCAATTAATATGGACGCATATTAATTACCTTTCGTTAACCTTTATGCCTGCCACTTCTAACTTTTATGACCGACACGCCGACTCTTTCGCGAAGCAATACACATCGATCCAGTTTGAGGATGTCCACGCGAGTTGGAGAGTCTTCTGGCCCCAGGCTGGAGATCGTGTGTTAGATGTTGGCGCGGGCTCTGGTCGAGACGCGAAATGGATGGCTGAGCATGGGTGTGAAGTTGTTGCGATTGAGCCTGCTCAAGCACTTCTAAGTCTTGGTAAGTCTTACTGTGGCGATTCCGTTACTTGGCTTGAAGATGCATTACCTAAGCTTGAGAAAACCATTAATCTTGGCTTTCGCTTCGATTTAATTCTTGTCAGTGCGGTATGGATGCATCTTGCGCCTACGCACCGTGAACGTGCATTTCGCAAACTTGCAAATTTGTTAGCGCCTAATGGTCGATTGGTGATTAGCCTTCGTCACGGTGACTTTTCTGACGGTCGTAAAGCTTATCCCGTATCGGTTGAAGAGCTCGAAAAGTTTGCAAAGAATAGCGCTTTAATGGTGAGAAACGTATCTCTCGATGACGATCAGTTAAAGCGAACGGGTGTATCTTGGCAAACTGTAGTGATGTCTTTGCCTGATGATGGTTCCGGTGATCTGAATAAGGTTCGCCACATTATCGTCAATGATTCCAAATCGGCTACCTATAAGCTCGCACTACTACGTACTTTACTACGTATTGCAGACGCTCATTCTGGTGCAGTGGTTGATCGCAGCGAAGGTAAAGTTGCAATCCCATTAGGATTAGTTGGCTTATATTGGATTCGTCAATTTAAGCGTTTAATCGATAAAGAGAACATCCAGCAAAGCTCGAACTCGTCTAAAGGGCTAGGTTTTATAAAGCCCGATGGCTGGGGCAGACTTTCCCATTTAAGTCCTGATGATCTTGCTATAGGCACGACATTTTTTGGTGAAGATGCAGTGGCGCTTGATAAAGCGATAAAAGACAGCTTAAAAACCATAAAAGATGGTCCCGTCACTTTTACCTATCAAGGTGATAAATCAAACCCTTACTTTGAAATGATTCGTTCAGCTAAGAAGCCAAAACGTTCAATTGTTGTGGATAGCGAGTTCCTCGAAGGTTATGGGCTGTTTGTGTTGGATGAAAGCCTTTGGGATTGTTTTCGATTGTATAACTCTTGGATTGAGCCGCTGGTGGTCAACCAATGGATTATGGAAATGCAACGATTTCGGTCTAATCAAGAGCGGGGTATTCCACTGCAAACGTATCATGATTGTTTGGTCTGGATTGATAAAGACCATGATACGCGAGTCGTGCGAAAGAGAATTGAACAGTTGAAGCTCAGCCATTGCGACATTGTCAGTGTATGGAGTGGAAGCAAATTACGAAATGAGTATCACGTTGATCACTGTTTGCCATTTGTTTATTGGCCCAACAATGATAAGTGGAACTTACTACCAACATCTAAGGTTGAAAACCTAAACAAGCGTGATCGTATTCCTGCTAGCTATCGATTAAACGCATCCAAGCCGCGAATTTTGGATTGGTGGCAGTTAGCTTGGGGAGAGACGGATAATTTGAGTCGGACGTTTTTTACCGAGGCTTCATTGTCGCTACCTAATGTGCCTGCATCTTGTCAAGATTTTGAGCATGTCTTTGAAGCGATGGGATTACAAATTCGTGGTGTTAAAAGTCGCCTTTGTATCGCGGAATGGTAATGTCTTGTTTGCCGTTACAGCGTGATATATGAACCTGATAGGCAACCAACAAAAAAGCGCTGGTTAACCAGCGCTTTGCATTTACTAAGGGCATTACATCTTTTTAAAGATGATGGAGGTGTTGATGCCGCCAAAGGCGAAGTTGTTACTCATCAAATATTTCACGTCCAGCTCTCGGCCTTGTCCGGCGATGTAGTCTAAATCGCCACATTGCTCGTCGAGGTTTTCTAGGTTGAGCGTTGGGTTAAACCAACCTGTGTGCATCATTTCTAAACCTAGCCACGCTTCAATCGCGCCACAGGCGCCTAGTGTGTGGCCAAAGTAGCTCTTGAGTGAACTGATTGGCACTTTGCCCAGAGCATTCGCTGTTGCGTTGCTTTCCGCAATATCGCCGCGGTCGGTGGCAGTGCCGTGAGCAGATACATAGTCGATCTTCTCAGAAGGAATGCCCGCGTTTTGCAAAGCCATTTCCATACAGATTTGCATGGTTTCCATCTGTGGTTGAGTGACGTGTGCGGCATCACAGTTGCTGGCAAAACCGATGATTTCTGCATAGATTTTCGCGCCACGAGCGACGGCGTGTTCGTACTCTTCCAGAACTAGCGTTCCCGCACCTTCACCAATCACCAAACCATCGCGATCGGAGTCATAAGGTCTTGGTGTGCTTTTCGGGTCTTCATTCTTCAGACTGGTGGCAAAAAGGGTATCGAAGACCGCGGATTCCGTTGGGCACAATTCTTCAGCGCCACCAGCAACCATGACCGTTTGGTAGCCGTGCTTGATCGCTTCGTAGGCGTAGCCGATTGCTTGGCTGCCAGAGGTACATGCACTGCTGGTTGGGATCACTCGGCCTTTCAAACCGAAAAATAGACCAACGTTCACTGCCGTGGTATGCGGCATCATTTGCACGTAAGTCGTTGCGGTGATCGCTTTAGTGGTTTTCTCATTCAGCATGACACCAAATGCGCCGATTGCGTCAGTACTGCCTGTTGATGAGCCGTATGCGATACCCGTTTGACCATTGGTGAGTACGTCGTTACCAATCAAACCTGCTTGGCTTAGTGCGTTTTCTGTTGCGACGGTCGCCAATTTGGAAACACGCCCCATGCCGCGTACTTGCTTGCGCTTGTAGTGCTTTGGCAGTTCAAAATCTAAAATTGGTGCCGCGAGCTTGGTGTTCAAACCATCATACTGTTCGTAAGAAGGCATGTATTGCGTCGCGTTCTGGCAGTCACGCAGTTTTGGTTCGACAGATTGCCAATCGTTACCAAACGCAGTCACGCCTGACATTCCGGTTACAACAACTCGACGGCTCATACTAGGCCTCCGTTTACCGAAATGACTTGGCGAGTTACATAGCCTGCGATGTCAGACATAAGGTAACTGACTAAACCAGCAACTTCTTCTGGCTCTCCCATGCGGCGCAAAGGAATTTGCGGCATCGCATGTTCTTTCACGTGTTCGTCTACCATACCTGTGTCGATAAGCCCTGGAGCAACGCAGTTGACGGTGATTTTGCGTTTTGCCAGTTCAAGCGCGAGTGATTTTGTTGCACCAATTACGCCCGCTTTCGCTGCGCTGTAGTTAGTTTGACCACGATTCCCCATTAGGCCAGAGACTGATGCAAGCGTAACAATTCGGCCGCCTTTGCGCTTTTGCACCATTGGCATAACACAAGGGTGAAGAACGTTGTAGAAGCTATCTAAGTTGGTATGAATCACACCATCCCATTCTTCTTCGGTCATCGCAGGGAAAGCGGTATCTTTTGTGATACCAGCGTTGTTCACGACGCCATAGTAAGCGCCGTGTTCGGCGATATCGGCTTCTAGCTTCTCACGACAATCTGCACGGTCACTGATGTCGAATTGGATAAGACGACCGCTACCACCATGCTGTTCGATGGTGTTTAGGGTGTCTTGCGCGCCTTGTTGATCGCCCATGTAATGGACAATGACTTGGAAACCATCTTTGGCTAATTGAACGGCAATGGCTTTACCGATGCCTTTGCTGGCACCTGTAACGAGGACTTGTCGGGTCATTGTTGACTCCTGATTTTCATTTCTTGTAATTTTTCTTCTGATGGAACGTAAACGTTCAATTGGCAAGTCGCTACAACAGTTCCTTGTAGCTCAATACGGGCTGAAAAAACCGCCATACCGTTATCTTCCATAACTTTTTCAGCATACACATCGAGCACCTGTCCGCGAGAAAACGTATCGCATTCAGACGTGTATCGACGGCTACCAAGCAAAAAGCCAATCGGTGGCGCTTGTTCTTTCATTAATGCGTGGTAACCAGACCACGCCGCGACAGATTGCGCCATAAACTCAATGCCAACGTAAGCTGGCACAGTTTGAGAGGCCGAGTCGAAGAACGGGTTGTGTTCTGCGATATCAACCTGGCAGTGAATCGTATCTTGTTGAACATCCAAAGCACGATCGACCAAGATCATTGGTTTGTCGTGTGGCAAAAGTTGTTCGATGGGAGGAAGTTTAGTCATGAGCGTAACCAAAAATAAGACTAATATTATTGCCACCAAAAGCAAAAGAGTTGCTGAGAATCGCTTTGTTACCCAGTTTGGTTGGCGTCTCAACTAACGATATATGGATATCGTCTGCTTTGGTTTCGCAGTGTTGTATTGGCAAATCAAGGTTGTACTTGAGAATATGCCAAGTGATCGCGGCTTCCGTTGCACTTGCTGCGCCTAATGTGTGTCCGGTAAGTGGCTTTGTCGAGCTTACGGGAACGGAGTCTCCAAAGCAGCGATGAATGGCTTTGCTTTCCATCGCATCGTTTAACGGCGTTGCTGTGCCATGCGCGTTGATGTAACCAATGTCTTGCGCTGTAAGTCCTGCATTGGCCAACGCTTTTTTCATCGCTTCTTCTGCGCCTAACCCTTCTGGATGTGGTGCGGAAATATGGTGTGCGTCTGAGCTGTCGCCAGCTCCGAGAAGAGCAACGGGCGCAGGTGTTTTGCTTAGCAACATTAATGCTGCGGCTTCGCCGATATTGATGCCGTTGCGATGTTGATCAAACGGCTTACAAAGGCTATCGGATAGAGCTTCTAGACCGTTAAAGCCGTTTAGTGTTAGCCGACAAATGGTATCTACACCACCCACAATAACCGCATCAACAATGCCAGAGCGAATCAGGCGTTGCGCGGTTAAAAAGACACGACCACTAGAAGAACAGGCGGTTGAAACTGAGTAATGTGGGCCGCTCAAATCAAAGTAGGCGGCAATAAAATCGCTGCAGTTGCCAAGCTCTTGTTTGGTGTAATGGTAGTCGGCAGGAAAATTACCCTTTGCCAGCTTTTCACCAAATGCGATTTCGCCATCTGAAATGCCAGATGTGCTGGTGCCGATCACGACTGCGATACGGTCACGGCCATATTTAGCAATGGCGTCACGCACGTCGCCTTCGATTTGCTGCAAAGCCGAAAGTGCGAGGCGGTTGTTTCTCGTATCAAACTGGCTGAGTGCGGGTGGTAATTGCGGTAACGTCTGTGCGATTCGACCGATTACTGTTTGGCGGCCTGAAATTAAAATATCTCGGTCAACCACCATGTTGGATGGCTTCGCTCCCGATAAACACTGGTGGATGAGCGCGTCATCTTGCCCCATGGCAGAGTGAAAGCCACAGGCCTGAATATACAAAGGTTGAGAAGAGCGAATAGGCATATTGTTATTCTAAATTTTTCTTAATTAATCTGATGTTGCAGTGTTTGAATAGAAATTGAAAACTGATGTTTGAGGTGATGAAAATCAATCTTACCCTCTAACTTGTTAGAAGAGCTGTATTGAATCTCAATGATCTTTTCACCGTCGCTATCAAAGATGGCGCGAGAATTATTTTTATCAATAATTCGCCACCTTACCTCATTTAACGACCCTTCCCAAGCGGAACTCGGCCAGAGCGTGATCATCAGGTTAAATAATACCTGTTCTGGCTGCGGTAGCGAACCTTGTAAACCGTTGAGCACTTCGGTTTGAATTTGTTCTCCATCGTAAGACAGTGAGAGTACTCTCGTCCCCCAGGATGAGAAGCCTGCCAGCACCACTTCGTTGTTGATCACTTGCAGTTGTACCGGAAGTTGCTCAGATTTGGTTTTACCATCTATTGCCCAAGAAGCCGTAATTAACTGACTGGCAGACAACTGATAGCCCAAGCTTGCGGGAGTGGGCAAGCTAACTTGGGTGTGCTCGGCAATGTCGACCTGAGGCGTCGATTGGTGAGGGACCAAGCTGCATGCACTTAAAAACAGGCTCAGTGCGAATAACGTCGCGCAGCGAAAGGCGTGATTGAAAATCATGACGTCGTTTCCTCTGTTTTAATTGCAATCGGAGAGAGCAGCCAAGCGACAAAAATACCACTTAACACCGTAATGCCAAAACTGTGAATCGCGTGAGTTTGGCTGAGTGACAGCAATCCAAATGACAACACAGTGGTCATTGCCGAAAGGGTGATCGCCAATAGTGTGCTCACACTGCGGGCTTTCTCGGCAAAGAACAGAGTGTAATCGATCCCTATACCAAGAATGAGCACCAAGCCAAGCAAGTTGAACAGGTTTAATGTTGTTCCCATCGCGACAGCAGTTGCAAGACCGCAGGCGCAAGCAATCAATGAGGGCAGTAAAACTCGGCAACTGTGTTGCAGACCGTACCGCTTGATTAATACCAGAAAGATCACAGCACTGGCGGCTGCCAATAGCTCCATGATTTTGATTCGGTATTCACCAAATAGGGTGGATATTTCTTCAGCTTTGTTTAGGTAGACAACATCAGACTGTGATTTGGCAAATGCCTTAACAACGGCGGAGTCTTGCAATTGTTTTAACACCACTACCGTTGCCGATTTTCCTTTAATTTTACCCAAATGGAGAAAACGCACAGGCGCTGATACTGGGTTTTGCAAGTACTGATCAACCGTGACAGGGATAAAGTCGGCGTCCATTTTCGGCTTTTTATTTAAGCCCAGTCCGGATGCAAGTGGGCTGGATTGTGTTGCGTAAAGATCGCGAATCAATTGATAGTCTTGTTGCTGACGCTCCACTGAGCTCAAGTAGCGACTCAGACTCTGGTAGCTTTCGATGGTGCTGTCCGCTTTCCACGCTTCTAATGTTGGCGTTAAAGACTCCAGCTTTTTCATTAGGTTTTCGTCATCGTCGGCGGTAACGACCAACATTTGCTGCGAAGATTGCATGCCACTGAGCGTCGTAATCAAGGTTTCTTGCTGCTTGAGATCTTTCGGCATCGTTTGCAGCAGACGAATGTCGTCATCGTAGTTCAATTGCAGCAAGAAAATGCCACTCGCAACCACACATAACATCGGTAATCCGACTTTAATTCGAGGTTGATTCCAAAGCGTTAACCATTTCGCCAACAATGATTGTCCCGGTAAAGTCGAAATGGTGCGCGATGGGTTACGAGCCAGTATCGGATACCAAGCCACCACGGTGATGTAAGCGGCAATCAGACCAATGGATGAAAACAGCGCAAGCTGCTGCAAACCAGGAAACGGCGCCACTAACATGCCCAAATAGCCGATCAAACTGGTGATTAAGCCAAGTGTGATCGCTATGAAAATATGCTTTAACCCTTGCTCGCTATCCCATTCATTTCCCGCCGCAAGGCGTTCGGTTAGGTAGTGGAATGCGTAGTCGATAGACACGCCGATTAAACTTGCGCCAAACACTAAGCTGAACAGATGGACTTTTCCAAAAATCCACGTCGTAACGGACAACGCAACGAGCAAACCAATGGTGATGGAAAGCAGTGCCAGAGACAGTGGCATCACACTACGAAAGACCAACACGAACAATGCAATGATACCGAGCAGAGAGAACACACCGATGGTACTGATCTCCGATTTGGCACTTTGCGTACCAAAGTCGGCGTAAAATAGAACGCCTGTATGTGAGACTTCAGCGCCATATTTCTGCGCGACGCTGTGTTCTAGCGCTTGAATATCAGGGACTGCAAGCTGCCCAGTTAGGCTATAAGGCGAGTCTTTTAGTTCGGCAGTAATAAGCAAGTATTGAGCATCGTCTTTTTCGACGGACAGATAGCCGTTATCCAATCGGAAAGAGGACGATTGCTGGGTAACTTGGCTTAAATAATCACGAAATAGCAAGAAAGGATCATTTTGTAACTCTTGCCCAGTCACCCCAGAAAACGGGTTGTACAGAGACTGAATCACATGCTGCACTTGCTGTTCTGGATTTTGGCTTAAACGCTCTCGTTGTTCAGGCGTCAGCAATTGGAAGCGGTGCTTAAAGTAGTAACTTGCCCAAGCTTGCTGTTCTTGAGGTGAGATCTTTCCCACCACATCGCGAAAATGATTACTTTGGCGTAACCCCTTATCAAATTCAGCGGCCGCTGCAAAAAGGGCATTTTTGTCCGGTGCTGTGATCACGAAAATGACTTTGTCGCTCATACTTGCCGAGACCGACTCAAAGGCTTGCTCAGCCACCGGGTTTTGTTGGTTCTTCGGCAGCAGTTTTAAAATGTTGGTCTCAATCGGAGATTCTGCACTCCAAACCCATTGTTTGAGTAGCAACGCGCCCGCTAAAACAACGAGATTGAGCCAAACCAGAGCAAAGGTGTGAGTGCCGAGACTGAGTTTAGAAACGGAATTGAGCGTCTTCGGCATCCGTGAGTTCCTGAGGTAGAGAGGTCTGGTTCGTAAACGTGATTTCGGTCTTATCGCCACGCAGCTCTTGTAGGGTTAGGCGATCAATGTGCGTTTTACCGGAAAGGGTGATGGCTTTAAACACCGCATTTAATGGCGACTGTTTTGGCACTAAAACGAGCTGCCACTGATTGTTCTCAACTGAAAAATCGAGTGTGAATTGTTCTTGCAGTGTAGAAGTATCCCCGTGGAACACGGATAAAAACACATGGCTAAAGTAGAACGCCATTGGGTTTTCTTCTGCAGAGATCGTTTTCGGAGCTTGGTCGGCAAAAGTCTGACGAAGTTTGTTTTCCGTCAATACCAAATTGACTGCGAAAGGTTCAGTTTGTTGCCACAACAAGCCATGTGTTTTGCTCAGTGTGAACTGACCTTTAGAGGTTAAAGGTTGACTAAACATTTCCAGATGACGCTGCTGCGTAAAATCTCCGCGTACGATTTCATGCTGAGACAACTGCTGTTGAAGCGACGCCAAATCCGTTACGTTTGCTGTCGGTGTGGCCAATGCTGGAACAGAAAATATCAACAAAAAAGAGAGTAACCACTTTTGCATTAGTTCAGGCTCCCATGGTTGTGCCATTGCTCTACTTTATCTAAAAAGACTGCTGGAGACACAAAGCACATCTCTTGCTTTTCAATGGATACGGCGACTTGCGTTGTATGCGCTTTGGACATACGTTGATTCGTTTCGGCGTCGTAAATCACGTAATCCACACGCAAGCGGTTTTCCCACTCAGTGAGTTGCGCGGTAATACGAATGGTGTGATTAAACGGAATCGCCTTCACGTATTTAACGCGCGTGTCGATGATCGGCCACATGTACCCAGAGTCTTGCATATCGCGATAGCTGTATTGGATCTTCTCCATCAGCACACGACGCGCTTCTTCAAAATATCGAAAGAAGTTGCCGTGATAAATCACGCCCATTGGGTCAGCATCTTGAAAAGAGGTGACCATAGTCACCTCCGCTTCTAATGGGTAGAGAACCTGCTCTTGCATTATACCTCCGCGTAGAGTGGCCAATGACGTTGCTGAATGCGTTCAATGAAATGGCGCAAATCTTGTTCCAATGGGCGATCTTCAATCACAAATTCAAACTCGCTCAGTACGGCGTCACGAATTACTCGCAAACTCTGACTCATGTGGTGTTCGTCCAATTCGTTATGACGGCGACGAATCTCAACCGATTGAACGCTTGCTAGGAGTGAAGCCGCAGCAACTTGCTCTGTTAACTCAAGTACGCGTAAGCAATCACGAGCCGCAATGGTGCCCATGCTCACTTTGTCTTGGTTGTGACATTCGGTTGAGCGAGAAAAAACGCTTGCTGGCATGGTGTTTTTCAACGCCTCTGCCGTCCAAGCTGAGATACCAATCTGAACCGCTTTAAAGCCGTGGTTGATCGGTTTACGCTCGCCTTCTGCACCGGTTAAGTTAAACGGCAGGCCGTTATTGAACTTGTAATCCATCAGTTGCGCCATCTGACGGTCCAGCAAATCAGCTAAGTTGGCAATGTTCACTTTCAACGTATCCATCGCCATTGCGATATGACCACCGTAGAAGTGACCGCCGTGCAGAACGCGCTCATTGTCGCCATCGATAATTGGATTGTCGTTGGCACTATTTAGTTCATTCTCAATCAATTGACGTAGCCAAGGCAGTGAGTCTTGCACCATGCCAATCACGTGTGGCGCACAACGCAGCGAGTAACGATCTTGCAGTCGGTCGCTATTGCGTGGCGGACGTTCAGCATTGAGATCATCACGCAGCCAAGCCGCAACTTGCTGTTGACCAGGGTGAGGTTTTACCGCAAACAACGCTTCATCAAAGTGGAAATCGTTACCTTGCATACCCACAGAGACCATTGCCGTAATCTTGGTGCAAAGCTGCGCTAGGTATTCTGCGCGTTTGTAGGCAAGACAGGCGAGGGCAGTCATCACGGATGTACCGTTCATTAACGCCAAACCTTCTTTTGGTTTTAGGCGAATTGGCTCAATGCCCAGCTCTGCGAACACTTCTTGTGTTGGTCGCACATCGCCTTTGTAAAGCACTTCACGCTCGCCAATCAAGGTCGCCGCTAGGTAAGAAAGAGGCGTTAAATCGCCGCTTGCGCCCACCGAGCCTTCTTGTGGAATACGCGGCGCAATGTCGTGGTTGATAAGCGTAACGATTTGGGTCAACAGATCGTGAGACACGCCAGATACGCCCTGCGACAATGAACATAAACGTGTTGCCAACACCGCACGAGCTTGCTCATGAGAAAGGATTTGACCTAAGCCACAGCCATGGAAGCGCGTAAGGTGCAACGGAAGTTCATCCACAAGAGCGGGTGGAATCGCCACAGTGCATGAATCGCCGTAACCTGTAGTCACGCCGTAAATAACGCCTTCTTCTTTCAGTAATCGTTCCAGAAACGCCACGCCACGATCAATTTTCGCGGTAAATTCTGGCGAGGTGTTCATGTTTGCCTTTGCACCTTGAGCAATGGCAACGACATCTTCGATGGTTAAAGATTGGGCACCAAAAGTGATGTTGTGATTATTGTTGTTTGTCATGTGGCTGATTACTTAAAGTCCAGAAGTTAAAAAAGTTGTACCACTGTAACGGCGCTTGCAGTGTGTGGTGTTCTAATCTTTGTGCGTACTGTTGAACAACGTGTTCTAGTGCGTGCTGACGCTCCTTGCGCGGTAGCGTGATTTGGTCACTAAAGTGTTCAAAGTACACATTAAAATGCGGAGTGTTTGCTTCATCGTCGCGTAGGCCGAAGAGTAGGTAAACCGGCGCTTTTAATACCGATGCTAGCATGAATGGGCCTTGCGGGAATGGTGCGGGTTTACCAAGAAAATCTGCCCAAACGACCCGATTTTCTTTACTGGTGGAAGTGCGATCGCCAACGATCACCACCCATTCGCCTTGCTCGATTTTTTGTTGAAGCAGAATCGCGGTGTCTGGTCCCATTGAGCTGACTTGAATCAGATTCAGTTCCGAATTTGGGTTTACCGCCTTCATTACCGCATTAAATTGTTCAGCGTGTTGGGTAAATACCAAGGCATTGATTTTGACATGAGAGTGTCGACGACCAAGCGCGCGGCAGAGTTCGATATTGCCAAGGTGCGAGCCTAAAATGAGCACGCCTTGTTTTTTCTGCGCCATCTCTTCGAAATGATGCTGGCCGTGAATGGTTAGGTTATCGACGTTAAAGTCACCTTGCCATGCTGCCAGTTTGTCGAGCATGGTACGCCCAAAAGAAAGCAGATGATGATAGCTGTCCAACTGCTTTGGCAGTGCGATGTTCTGCTGCGCTGCGTAGTGCTGTAAGTTGTTCAGGTAAATCTCAGACGCTTCGCGGGCAGATTGACCCGTGAAGTGATAGTAGCGCATGACTAGCTTTAAAATCAGGTCGAACGCTTTTCTGCCGAACAAGCGGTAAACCGCGAGTAAGGTTTTGATGCCTAAAATCGTGCCTTGTTCTTTTCGTTTCGACCAGTGGGCATTGCTGTCGTCTGTATGACGGCGCTTTCGGGCGAGTAGCGAAGGAATGCGCGGCAACATGCCAAAAAATAGGCGAGTGTGCATCCAGCTTATCTTGACGTTATCCCACAATGCGTCGAAGTGGGAAATGCCACCTTCAGGGTAGATCACGCGCGTTGGAACAAAATCAATATCGACGCCTTCCCAGTACATTCGCACCAGAATTTCGATATCAAAATCCATGCGTTTGCCGATGCTGTACTTGTTCAACACGGCGACCGTTTTCGCCATTGGGTAGGCGCGAAAACCGCACATGCTGTCTTTGATAGATAGTGACAAGGTTTCTATCCACACCCACACGTGCGTAGCGTAGCGACCATACAAACGGGATTTAGGTACGCTCTCGTCGTATATCGGTTGGCCCGAAATCAGGTTATCTGGTTTTGTTTCGCTGGCGCTGAGCAATTTCGGCAATGCTTCTAGGTCGTGTTGACCGTCTGCGTCGATTTGAATGGCGTGCGTAAAACCAAGTTGGTGAGCTTGATGTAGGCCTGCCATCACAGCGCCACCTTTGCCTTGGTTT
Organism: Vibrio sp. Vb2880; assembly: GCF_033337975.1. Classification (NCBI taxonomy): domain Bacteria; kingdom Pseudomonadati; phylum Pseudomonadota; class Gammaproteobacteria; order Vibrionales; family Vibrionaceae; genus Vibrio; species Vibrio sp. Vb2880. The sequence goes on along the minus strand of NZ_JAWORT010000012.1, from coordinate 51,765 downwards.
TCTCTCAAACTAATCAGTTTTATCAGTCCTTGCTTGCTCAAAGCAGAAAGCGCTTGTTTGGTGTCTTCATTGCTGCCGTCGTCAACGGCCAGCACTGGCAAAGCGAAAGAGGATAACGACGCAACCACGTCTGCAATTGTGCTGCCGTGGTTGTAGCAAGGAATTAAAAAGCAGGGGCGATAATCACTCACGTGACTCACCCAGTTTCATTTTTCCTGACGAGTGAGTCACCAAGGTTTCACCGTTTGTCGATGTGTACTTAAAGGTCAATTTCTCGCGCTCATTGTCCCAAGATAGTGAGAGGCAAACGTCGGCGTTTGGCAGAATCGGCTCTTGAAATTTGATGACTTCCATTCCTTTAAATACCTTGGGAGTATTCAAATATTGAACGGCGTAGAACAGCGCCCAATCAATTTGAGTGACGCCGGGTAAAAGAGGGAAGTGATTGAAATGACCTTGGAAATCTAAGATGTCAGCATCCACTCGCAGCGACAGCTCCGCGGTATGGTCACTCACTTCAATATTCTGAATAGTTGGTTTTCTTTTTTCCATGTTACTAGCTTTATTGGAATAGTTTTTCAATTTCAGCAACTTGGCGTTTGCCTTGGCTGTTCAATGGAATTTCGTCGACCACTCGGAATTTTCTCGGGATAGCGATCGGTTCTAGCCAATTGCGCAGTGCCTTGCGAAGCTCAAGCCAAAATTTGCCTTTACCAAGTTCATTAAGCACATCGCTGCCTTGATCGTTAAGTACGATGATCGAGACTAACGTGAGGCGACCAGATTCTTCCATTGGGATCACCACGCTTTCTTGAACCCACGGCAATTGCTCTAAACGTTTTTCCACTTCGACAAGGGAAATACGCTTTTCTTCGACTTTGACGATTCGGTCAGTGCGTCCACGCAATTCAAAAGAAATACTATCATGGAAATAGCATTCATCCGCAGTTTGGTACCAAGTGTTTTCATCAATGTGTGGCGAGCGGAGCTTTAAACAATTTTCATGGTTAAGCTCGGCTTCAACACCAGGGAATAACGTCCAGGGAGTGCTAGCTTCGTGCTGCTGACGGTAAGCAATGCCGCCGGTTTCTGTGCTGCCAAACACTTCAATAGGAAGTGACCCAAACAACTCCTGGCTGTGCTGCGCCGCTTGGTTTGGCAAGGGGCCACCAGAAGAAAATACACACCGAATCGCAACCGGATCGTGCTCTTCACTGAGTCGTTTAAGTAACGCAGGGCTACTTACTAGCGTGGTGTCAGCATCGGCGTGATGGACAATTTGCTCTGGGAACTCTAGGTTGTGTGCTGAAAATGGACGTGCAGAGCACAAAGGCCACAATACGCGGAACAGCAAGCCGTAAATGTGTTGATGAGAAACGGTGCTTTCAACGCGTGTGTTGGCAACTGTGTCGCCCCATAGGTTATCTAGAATAGAAACTTCGATATCGAGCTGTTTAAGCGTTTTTGCAATGGCTTTTGGTGTGCCGCTTGAACCCGAAGTGAATAGCGTTACCGGTATTTCCGCTAGGTTTAATTCTCGCCAAAAATAAGGTTGTTTGGCCTCTGGCTCGTTAATCACGGTGGTTTCTAGCAATGATTGAGCTTCGATCAAAAGCGAGCTCACCAGTTCTGGAACCGAGACATCGGCATCATGCAGCAACAAATCGTAGTGCTCACTGAGCTCTTTGAGTGCTTCTGGTTGGTAATTACCAGGTAATACAATGGATTTTCCTGCATAACAACAAGCAAAAAAGCCAACGGCAAACAGGTAGCTGTTGCCAAAACACAACGCAATGTTTTGCGTTGGTTGGGTTTCTAACTGCTGAGCAAGTGTTGCGACGTGCTGCTGGAAATCACCCCACGTGATAACCGTGTCGCGCTCGTAAGAGACTGGGGATTGCTCAGACCTCTCTGCGATGAACAAGGTCGCTAGGGAGGTAAAGCTCGAATACGTTGTATTCATACGATTAGTGTTCCTTTCGAACAAATTGACGCACGATCCATTCTCCAGCGAACAAGCCACCAGCAAGTAAGTAGCTGATGAGGCCGTTATAAAGCGTCCATATTTTTACTGGTAGGAAACAGGTATAGAGTGCAACAGCAGCGTTGAGCGTAAAAAAGGCGCACCAAACCATCGTCACTTTGCGAGTGTAAGTCACGCCACTAGCCGGAAGGTCGGGTTCTTGCAAGCGAGCAAGCCTCTCTATGATCGATTGCGGCTGTTTTAAGCTCAGTCCAAATACACACAGCATACATACATTGACAACGACAGGGTAAAACTGAAGCCACCCATGTTGTTTAAACACCATGCCAAGCGTAATTAGGACAATGCCAACAGCGCCCGTAACGAGCGCCAAGAACTTAAACTCTTTTAGTGGGGTCTTATTTGCGACGAAAACACGCAAAAGTAACGCAGCAATTAACAAGCCCCCAACTAAGTTCAAGCCAAATTTATCTATACCGAAATAGACGGCGAAGGGGTAGGCAAACAGTACAATTGCAGACAGACCAGTCAGCAATTGGCGCATTAACTTTCCTTCAATAACTCAGTAACAGCGTTAACCACATCGTCGACGGTTCTTACTGTACTAAATTCTGCCGGCTTGATTTTTTTGCCAGTGACATTCTGTAGGTGTACGACCAAATCAACGGCGTCAATGCTATCAAGATCGAGATCTTGGTATAAGTGCGCATCTGATTGAATGTCGGCTGCATCAATTTCGAACAGCTCAACAAGCGCATCTTTAACTTGTTCAAATACTTGATCTTTATTTACATCAGTCATGAATATACCTACAACTTATTCATTAGTTTGAGAAGAAACGTATTTCGCTAGATTTGCTACAGACGCAAAGTGTTCGCGCGTATTTGAGTCGTCGGCATCAATAACGATGTTGTATTGTTTTTTTATTGCGAGTCCAAGCTCAAGCGCGTCGATAGAATCTAAGCCAAGTCCATCACCAAAAAGTGGTGCATCCGTTTCAATATCATCTACGGTTAAATCTTCAAGGTTTAAAGCATCAATAATAAGTTGCTTAATGTCGTTGTGTAACTGTTCCACTGGGACCTGCTTATTAATAAAAGTTTTCTGGAAAAATGTTTTCAGCTAGGTGCTGTTGTAAGCGTCGCGCCGCTATTGTCGGCGACGTAGTTTGCTTTATAAAGGGGGTAATCTCAACTTTATCCTTAACTTCAACCCTGAAAAAGGGCTTTGTTGCCGGTACTTGATACCATTTTTTCTCTTTTGTGAGGAAACTTGGCGTTACCGTAATATGGACAACTCTTAAATCTCGTTCTGTTCTTACCGCAATTTGTGCTGCACCGCGTTGTAATTTCGGCTCTACACCTGGTGTTGTTCTTGTTCCTTCAGGAAATATAAGCAACACGTTGCCTTTGTTAAATCGTTCATCACAAAGTGCTAATAAATCATCCGGTGCTTCATTGGGAATATATCCGGCTGCTTTTACGATGTGCTTCATAAAAGGATTCGACCATATTGCCGATTTTACTAAACAGTCGCAGCGATTTAATTGTGAAGCAATGAGAACGTAATCGATTAAACTAGGGTGGTTGGCAACAATTAAACAATTACGATCTTGTTGAAGAATATCGGCACCAATAATTTGATAATCGATTGCGCCACTTAGCTTCATCAATTTACAAAATGTGTTGAATGAATATCGAATCGCACCCTGAACTTTATATTCGCGTTCCGTTTGGTCTGAAACAAAAATACGAATGGTCGGAATAACAATGAAACTCAGTACTAAACCACCTAACCCAAATACTGAAAAACAAAAGCCTGTTGCTAGCACACGCCAATACTGATTTAAGCGAGTCATTTTTTGTGCCATTCCCAAGCTTGTTGCGGAGCGAAAATAGTCCACTGGCTTTTATCTAACAAGTATTGTTGCAAAAATACTAAACCTTGAGGAAGAGGATGACCGGAACGTTCTGCGTTTATGGAGCTTTGTATCGCGAACTTGTCTCCATGAGAAAGTATCAAGCCAAGTCCAAACCCTTTGTATTGTTGGTTTTCATATTCTAAGTAAGAGTCAGGCATAGGCTCATCAAAATCAATAAGCAGTACTTTTTTGTCAGGATTGTCGGACAAAAACAGCCATGCTTCTAATATTGCGCTTTGGAATGTGTTTTCTGCCGCAGCGATAGAAGTTAGGGGAATGGGTTGTTTAGTTGCGATAGTGGCAAGCCCTGCGGCGGTATTGTGCACCGATTGAGAAAAAGCCATCGGAGACGCCTCTTCTCCATTAATTATATCTTCAACTAGTGCGACGCTGCGATGCAGTTCACCATGACGGCTTGAAAATACAAGGTAATCAACTTGATGTTGATTAAGCATTTCGATTGCAGTTTGTACCGCCAGTTTACTGAGTGGGCTCATTCTTCTGCGCATCATCGCAGGAATATTTGCAACATTGATTTTGCCATCTTCTGGCCATTTTATCTCTGTTGCCCATTGTTTCCATTCATTGGATTCGGATAAACCGAATGAATTCGCTGTCCACGCATCAATATTGAACGAAATGTTGATCTTCGAGTTTGGCATATTGGGTTAAATTGTTTATTTTACAGCTCGATACAAATTGGGGTTGACCCAAATTCACAATAAAAAAGGAAATTATCATGTCGCGTTTTAAGCTGTATGTCTCGTTATTATTAACTTTGCTTCTTGTTGGTTGTGGACGAGTACAACCTGTAATGAATGTGGAGGATACTCCAGTTGCTTATGATCTTCAAAATAAACAAGTAAAAATGGCCATAGTGCAATCAGCAACTAACCGAGGCTGGACGATCGAAGAAGTAAGCCCTGGTGTTCTTATTGCAAAAATCCACGTTCGTAAACACTCTGCAGAAGTAAAAATCCCATACAATAATAAATATTACTCAATTATTTATCTCAACTCAGTAAATCTCAAAGCAAGTGATGGCAAAATCCACCGCAATTACAATCGTTGGGTAAACAACTTGAATGTTGATATTCAGCGAGCTATTGCATTGTTGGGCAATCAATCTCAACAATAAAACTATTAATTGCAGTTAGGTTTTTCCGTGTTAAATCAAAATAATGACCCTTTTAATGCTTTTGAAGCGAAGACAGAAGCTCAGAAGTTATCTTTTGCACCAATCGTGTTCCAGACCGCCAAAACGCTTCGAGATTTAGGTATTTTAGCCGCTTTAGACAGCGCTGGCGCTCAAGGCATGAGTGCCACAGATATTGCCGAGAAAACGGGAGTATCAGAATATGGTGTTAAAGTACTGTTGGATATGGCGATTAGTGCGCATATTGTTTTATGGGAACGACCTAACTATTCGCTTGCAAACCTTGGTTTTTACCTTCTTCATGATGGTATGACGAATGCAAACATGGATTTTACGGCAGATGTTTGTTACGCCGCGATGATGCATTTGACGGAAGCAATTCAAGAAGGTAAACCGTCAGGTTTGAAAGAGTTGGGCAATTGGGAGACCATTTATCAAGGTCTATCGACGTTACCAGAACAAGCCAAACAGAGCTGGTTTAAGTTCGATCATTTCTATTCGGATCGCTCGTTCCCACTTCTGCTTAAAGAAGTATTTGCAAGCAAGCCAAAGCATCTTGTGGATATTGGCGGAAATACGGGAAAATGGGCGATTCAGTGTTGTAAACATGACCCTGACGTTCAAGTGACGATTGTTGATTTACCACAGCAATTAGAAGTAGCGATGAAGAATGTTTCAGAAAACCAGTTCGTCGAGCGTGTACGTCCATACCCTGCAAACATGCTGGATAAAGCACAAACATTGCCTGGACACGCTGACGTATGGTGGATGAGCCAGTTCTTGGATTGCTTTTCCCCAATTGAGATCCTCAATATCCTTAAAAAAGTTAAAGCCCAGTTAACGAAGGGAGATACTATTTACGTATTGGAGCTGTTTTGGGATGCTCAAAAATACGCGGGAGCTTCCTATAGCCTTAATGCCACTTCTCTTTATTTTACCTGTTTAGCTAACGGTAATAGTCGCTTTTATCGCAGTGATGATTTCTTAGAAATTGTCGAAGCGGCAGGTTTATCTGTCGTTGAAAGAACCGACAATATTGGCCTTGGTCATACCTTATTAAAACTACAAGCAAACTAAATTCAGAATGAAAACAGAGCTCAAGCAAGTTGTTGTCGTAGGAGCGGGGCCATCAGGTTCAACCGTTTCTGCGTTATTAAAATCGCGTGGCATAGATGTTGTTGTCTTAGAAAAAGCGACTTTTCCACGTTTTTCCATAGGAGAAAGCCTACTCCCTGCATGTATGGAAGTTGTTGAACAAGCAGGAATGACTCATGCAGTAAAGCAGTTTGGTTTCCAGTATAAAGATGGTGCTGCATTTCGTCGTAATGGCGTATACACCCAGTTCGACTTTACAAACAAATACACACCAGGACCGGGCACGACGTTTCAGGTTCAACGTGCCAACTTTGATAAAGTATTGGCAGATAGCGCTGAAGAGCAAGGCGTAGAGATTCGCTATCAGCATGAGCTGCTCAACCTAGTGTTTGAAGGGAAAAAGTCTCGATTAGAAGTGCTCGACTCAAATAAGAAGGCTTATCAAATCGAAGCAGATTTTGTGTTGGATGCAAGTGGCTTTGGGCGTGTTTTGCCACGCTTGTTGGAGCTAGAAGAACCTTCTTGTCTTCCGCCTAGAAAAGCGATCTTTACCCATATCGAAGATCATATCTCTCCCCAAGAGCCGGAATACGATCGCAACAAAATTTTAATTTCAGTTCATCCTGAAAATCACGACGTATGGTACTGGCTAATCCCATTCTCTAATGGTACTTGTTCGTTTGGTGTGGTGGGTGAGCCAGAATTTTTCGAACAATACCCAGAAGATAAGATTGCAGCGTTGCAGCAGTTAGCCAATGAAGAGCCGGGTTTGGCTTCTTTGTTGCGAAATGCGAATTACCCGAATCCAGCAGGCGAGTTGGGTGGCTATTCTGCTAACGTCAAACGTTTAGCGACAGAGCACTACGCGTTGCTTGGTAATGCAGGTGAGTTTCTTGATCCTGTATTTTCATCGGGTGTCACTATCGCCATGAAATCGGCCGAGTTTGCAGCGGACTGCGTGGTTCGTCAGCTGAATGGTGAAAAGGTTGATTGGCAAGAAGAGTACTCGCAACGCTTAATGGTGGGAGTGAACACATTCCGCACTTATGTGGAAGGCTGGTACAACGGCACGTTGCAAGATGTGATTTTCTATCAAAACCCGAACCCACGTATTAAACAGATGATTAGTGCGATTTTGGCTGGATATGCTTGGGATACGAATAATCCTTACGTAAAACAAAGTGAGCAGCGTTTGTCGACGCTTGCAGAACTGGTTCGGGAAGCTGAACTGTAAGAATATACATTCGCTTATCCGAGAATCAGTAAACCTAGGTCTTACCAAAAAATTGGTAAGACCTTTTTAATGCCTCTTTACTTTTACTTCTAGCGTGTTGGAGACACATTGACCACTTACATCGGTGTGTATCGAATTTGAGAATTTTTATGGTGACATTGATCACATCTAGAATTCGTGTTGCTGATATTTATATTAAATTTGTAGGAAATGGATTACATTCTGGGAGTGTTCCCTACATCTGGCTTCGTTGTGAAAACGGTTTATAAGCAACTGTATAAGTTAGTAAAGTTCCAAAAACTACACCAAAAAAAAGACAAGTTTCTTACCAAATCAATTCGCTTGGTGAGTTCGAGCCATCGACTACGCCAAACGCTTCCTCTACTTTCTAAAATTGTCGAAGAACATGACGCATCAACGGTCTCTTCGATTGCAGATCCCGAGAACGCGGTAGCGTGGGGAGGGAAAGTTTCTCCAGAGTTCAAATCTAAAGTCATCCGTATTAGTAAAGAGCTAAAGATCAATCCTAATCATCTTATGGCGTGCATGGCATTTGAAACTGCTGAAACTTTCAGTCCAAGCATCAAAAATGGTTCCGGAAGCGGGGCTACAGGGTTAATTCAATTTATGCCCTCTACCGCAGAGTCATTAGGAGTGAACACAAAGACTCTTGCGAGAATGAGCGCGCTTGAACAACTTGACTATGTGAAAGCGTACTATTGGCCCTATCGAAATAAAATTAATAGCTTAGAAGATGCTTACATGGCCATTCTCTACCCTGCTGCGATTGGTAAACCGCCGTCTTTCGTTTTGTTCAGACAAGGCTCAATTGCCTATCGACAGAATGCAGGTATCGACCGCCACAAAACGGGGAAAATCACGCTTAATGATGTTTCCTACAAAGTGAGGAAAAAATTAGAAAAAGGTTTGCAGCCCAATTTCCTGGGCTAAGATTGTGTCATGTTCCTAGTTTTTCGCGCATGAATCCTTCTGTTACTTCACGGGGATTCTGATACACTACGCGCCCATTTCCTCTGTTGAGACCTTTCTATGCCATTTTCTAAGCTTGGTTTAAGCGCATCGATTGCTGATGCAGTAAAAGCGCTAGGTTATGAAAAACCCACTTCTATCCAACAAAAAGCCATTCCAATCGTATTGCGTGGCCGCAATTTAATTGCAGCAGCGCAAACGGGCACAGGTAAAACGGCCAGTTTTGTTCTGCCAATCTTAGAAAAGCTTAGTCGAGGCGAAACGCAACGTAAAAAACGCGCTCGTGCGATTATCCTAACGCCAACACGCGAACTTGCGCTTCAGGTTCATCAAAGTATTGAAGCTTATGGTAAAAACTTACCATTACGCTCAATGGCGATGTTTGGTGGTGTGGATTATGCACCACAAAAACAAGCCTTGATCGAGGGGGTCGATATTGTGGTAAGCACGCCTGGGCGCTTGATTGATCTGTACGGTCAACGCGCGATTCACTTTGATGAAGTGGAAATGCTAGTGCTTGATGAAGCCGACAAAATGTTGGATATGGGATTCATCGATGCGATCGACAAAATCGTCGACTGTATGCCAGAACATGTGCAAAGTTTGCTGTTCTCAGCGACGTTATCTAACCCTGTTCGTGACTTGGCGAAAAATGCGATTATTGATCCTGAAGAGATCACGATTGCAAAGCACAGTGCCTCAAAATCAAATATTAAACAGTGGATCACGACCGTCGATAAAGACATGAAGTCGTCGCTGTTAAGTCACTTGCTTAAAGAAAATGACTGGTCGCAAGTACTGGTATTTATTGAAACTAAACACGGCGCAGCCAAACTGGTAAGCCAACTTGAGAAACGTGGCATTGTGGCAGAAGCATTCCACAGTGGCCGTAATCAGCGTGTTCGCCAGGAATTAATAGAAAAGTTTAAAGCGGGTGAAATCCAGTACTTAGTCGCAACCGGCGTTGCTGCGCGCGGTATTGATATTGATAATCTGCCAGTTGTCATCAACTACGATTTACCTTACCCAGCGGATGAGTATGTACATCGTATTGGTCGTACAGGTCGTGCTGGCGCGAAAGGTGAGGCGATATCACTGGTTTCAAAAGACGACTTTAAGAACCTCTGCATGATTGAAAGTCGTTTAGGGCACTTGCTAGAGCGAGTGGAAATTGAAGGTTTTGCGCCAAGAAAGCCAGTACCAATTTCAATTTTAAATTACGTGCCTAAGAATAAACGTAAACCGCACGATAAGCGCGAATCAAAATAGCCAGTTTATCCCATGATCTAAAAGCCGCATTCTTGCGGCTTTTTGCGTTTTAAGGCATCCAATTATGTAGCCATCGCGACGGTTTCTATTCGGTAATGAGGAAAAAAGTTAATCAGTGTCATACGCTTAACACGTAAAGTGAATCAAGGTGCGTTAAGCTTTTGTCAATTATCTGTCCGCAGGTTTGCACAAGGTAAGGAATGGGCGCAAACTTTTTTGCTTGCTAATGAATGCATAATAAGATGGGGCACAAATGAAAACAGGTGATAAGCAATTCGCCGTTATTGGTCTTGGCCGATTTGGTTTGGCAGTGTGTAAAGAGTTACAAGATTCAGGCGCTCAAGTTTTAGCCGTTGACATCAACGAAGACAGAGTTAAAGAAGCCGCCAGTTTTGTTAGTCAGGCGGTTGTGGCTAACTGTACTCACGAAGAGACGGTTGCTGAGCTCAAACTTGATGATTACGACATGGTGATGATTGCCATCGGAGCGGATGTCAATGCCAGTATTCTTGCGACATTGATTGCTAAAGAGGCGGGAGTAAAGTCAGTATGGGTTAAAGCCAACGACCGCTTCCAAGCTCGTGTTCTGCAAAAAATTGGCGCAGACCACATTATCATGCCTGAGCGTGACATGGGGATACGTGTCGCGCGTAAAATGCTCGATAAACGGGTTCTTGAGTTCCACCCATTAGGCAGTGGCTTAGCTATGACGGAGTTTGTGATTGGCTCTCGTTGGATGGGTAAGACACTAAGTGATTTGGCTCTGTGCAAAGTCGATGGCGTGCAAGTGCTAGGGTTTAAACGGGGCCCAGAAATTACCAAGGCACCTGACCTTAATACCACACTAGAAATTGGTGACCTAATTATTGTGGTCGGCCCTCAAGATGCGCTCGCAAATAAATTAAAATCGCTATGACGTATTTTCATCAGAAAGGTGTTTTTTACGCACCAGATGGTAAACAAGAGAAAGCGAAAGGCAATGAACCGCGAATTATATTGCTCAGTTTTCTCGGTGTTTTACTGCCTTCTGCGGTATTGCTAACCTTGCCAGTATTTTCTGTTACGGGCCTGTCGATAACGGATGCTTTGTTTACCGCAACGTCCGCTATTAGTGTGACAGGGCTTGGTGTTGTCGATACTGGGCAACACTTTACGCTTGCGGGTAAAATCTTGCTGATGTTTTTAATGCAAATCGGTGGGTTGGGGCAGATGACTTTGTCGGCGGTCTTACTCTATATGTTCGGCGTGCGTTTGAGTTTGCGTCAACAAGCGCTGGCGAAAGAAGCATTAGGGCAAGATCGGCAAGTCAATCTAAACCGACTAGTAAAGCGGATTGTTGTTTTCGCGCTTGTTGCAGAAACGGTCGGGTTTATTTTTCTCTCTATCCGCTGGGTCCCTGAAATGGGCTGGCAGACTGGTATGTTTTACGCCTTGTTTCATGCAATTTCTGCATTTAACAACGCTGGGTTCGCGCTGTTTTCTGACAGTATGATGAGCTTTGTGAATGATCCGTTGGTTATCTTTACACTGGCGGGGCTATTCATTTTTGGCGGGCTTGGTTTTACTGTTGTGGGTGACATCTGGCTAAACTGGCGCAAAGGTTTCCACTTTTTGCATCTTCACACCAAAATCATGCTGATTGCGACACCGATATTGCTCTTAGTCGGAACGATGATGTTTTGGTTACTTGAGCGAAGCAACCCAAACACAATGGCGTCTTTACCTGCAACAGGGCAATGGTTGGCGGCATTCTTTCAATCTGCGAGTGCGCGAACGGCAGGGTTTAATAGTGTTGACTTGGCGTTGTTTACCCAGCCGGCCTTACTGGTCATGATTGTTCTGATGTTAATTGGAGCGGGTTCCACCTCAACGGGGGGCGGTATTAAAGTTTCCACATTTGCTGTTGCGTTTATGGCTACGTGGACCTTTTTACGCCAAAAGAAACATGTGGTTATGTTTAAGCGAACCATAAATTGGCAAACTGTGACTAAGTCATTGGCAATTATCGTTGTGAGCGGAGCCATCCTGACAAGCGCAATGTTTTTATTGATGCTTACCGAGAAGGCCAGCTTTGATAAGGTTATGTTTGAAACCATTTCCGCATTTGCCACAGTGGGGCTCACCGCCGGTTTGACTGCGGAACTTTCTGAACCTGGTAAATACATTATGATCGTGGTGATGATCATTGGTCGTATTGGGCCGCTCACGCTTGCCTACATGTTGGCACGTCCTGAACCTACCTTGGTCAAATACCCAGAAGACGCCGTTCTTACAGGTTAATATAGCGTTAAACAATGGCCGCGCGACCATTACGAGCATTGATTAATAGCAGTGCTCGTACATTTATAGAATATGTGGAATGTTGCCCAGTTTTACCTACAAATTCGTAGAAGTTCATTTCTTCTTCCTTTCGTTTCGATACTATTCATTCACTCAATTTATATTCTCAGAAGCTACGCTCATAACAGCGTTTTGGAATCCGACGCTTTTGTAGTGTGACACCAAACTACGTCGTGTTATCTGAGCGAATTGATACCAGCCTTCGTCAATAGTCACTCAGTCTTACTCTATGCCCATAGGGTTACTTTGTGCTTGTTGTGCTTGGTATTAATTAACGAATCGAAAAGATGGAGTCGTACTTTGAAATTCAACACACTCGCCATGGCTATGCTAACTGCGCTTCTTGCAGGGAAGAGCATGGCAACTACTCCGCCATCACCGGTTTGGCATACTATTGCGTTGAGCGATGGTAGCTCCAGTGAGGCAATTCTACGTGGAACGGCAGATTTCCACTGGTTTGAAGATAAGCAGGGCAATGCCTTACTTCAGGAAGACGGCGTTTGGTTTTTCGCGCAGATTCAGCGCGAGTCAGACACGCCAATATTGATCTCGACAGGTGTGGTGAAAACGCAGTCGAGTGAGCCACCTGAGTCGGCGAGGTTTCGCCCGGATTTACAAGTTAAACCGCAATTATCTTCTCTAAAAACCATTGAACCGATGGCACGAAAAAACCTACTGCGTTCGGCGCAAGGTTACCAGGCGATGAGCAGTTCAACGGTGAAGCAGCAGCCCCTATTGGTTGTGCAAGTTTCGTTTGATGACCAAGCAATGGTGCATGATTTTGAGCAACGCGTATTTAATACCAATGGTCAAAGCGTTGTGGATTACTTTGATAAAAACTCTCAAGGTAAATTCAAAGTTGTTCCTGCACTTGAGAGTTACGGCACCGCCAATGACGGTGTGATAGATGTGACTGTGGCACAAAGCCACCCTAACTGTCACTCTAGTTCGACTGATAAAACATGCACCGCCAAGTTGAATGCGGTTTTCACCGAGGCTTATCAAAAACTGGATCCATACTTTAATCTTTCGGCCTACGACAGCAATCAAAATGGTACCGTAGAACCGTCAGAACTCTCTGTCATGTTTATTTTTGCGGGGGGCGATCGTTCAACAGGGGTTCTCAACCGTCCTGCTATTTGGCCGCACAAATTCTCTCACGATGATGTCACACTAGATGGTAAAAAGATCACAGACTATTGTGTGTTCGCTGACTATCAAGTTGATCATCAAGCGACCTTGGGCGTGATCGTACACGAGCTTGGCCACTTAATGCTTGGCTTACCGGATTTGTACGCAAGGAACAGTGATGCCTCGATCGGCTCTTGGGGCGTGATGGGTGGCGGTTCATGGGCGCAGAAACCGGGAGATTCATACGCTGGTGACACTCCGGTGAACATGAGTGCATGGAGCAAACACGCTGCTGGTTTTGTTGTACCAACGGTAACTCATGAAAGTCCAGCGCCTATTTCTGTGAACAACGACGATGTCAAGCTGGTGTATCTCGACCCGTACTTGAAAGAGTTTGGCCCACGTGTTTACTTGGAAAATCGCACCTTTAGCGGTTACGACCGAGCATTGGCGGCTGAAGGTATCCTGGCGACGTCGGTCAATGTCCAGAACCGCTTTAATGATGTTGGCGCGATGCAGGTTCAAATCATGCAGGCTGATGGTCTGAATGAGTTAGAAAATGATGGTAGGAGTGACGCTGACGATTTGTACCCTAATGGTGGCGATGTCATTTCAGATACATCGACCCCGGGTCTGAGAGCGATCACAGGGTTTGATACTGGGGTTCGTATTTCCAACATTGCCAGCAACACCAACGGCGGTAGCTTTTCTCTTGAGCATACAAACGAACCAAATAAATCAGCATGGCTGAACTCTCTTCATCAAGGTTATGTGTACGCGAGTGGGAGTAACACTCTGGCGGTGTCACTGGACTTGAATAGTGATACAGAGCTTGATGGCCTTCAACTTTACGCGCAAAGAGATAGCGCTCAAAGTGACATGATTTATCGAGTTTGGCGATTCCCATTTTCTGGAAACATTGGCTATCGATTAATATTGAATCAAAACAACGCTGAGCTTTTACAGCAAGGTAACTTCCAAAAGTCATCTCGAATTTTATTCCCTCAATCAAGCCAATTGAGTGCGGGTCAGCATTTATTGGTCGTTGAATTGGAAGGCGGTCAATTTGATGCAAACTTTGACTTCGGCCGCTTGCTAAAAACTGAAAAAGCCTCCCTACCTGTAATGTGGACTGGTGATTACAGTGAGATTGGCACGTTTGGTCTAGAAAAAGCCGGGTTCTCTTATATTCCGTTTGCAGCATTATTAAATGTGGATGCGAGCAACTTGGTTGAAGCGAAATCTGATTCGTTACAAACCAATAAAAATACGCCAATCAAACTGAACCTGATGGACAATGATTTCATGGCGGTAGGGTATCAGTTCAATGTGGACATTGTGCAGAAGCCTGAGCACGGCACCATCTCTGGCAACCAGTACCAACCTGAAGCTAACTTCGTTGGTCTGGACACTTTCCAATATCGTTTGTTGTCGGTTGATGGTGCGTACTCATCTTCAATCGTGAATGTGCAGGTGGAAGTGCTTGGCAGCAACGAAGCGCCAGTGGCCGTGATTGATGTTGATAATAAAGACATGACGGTTGGGCAGCGAGTCACGTTGTCTGCGTTAAATAGTACGGATGCTGATGGTGACGTGTTGAGTTATAAATGGGAGCAGTTGGCTGGCACTTCAGTTTCTCTTGGCAATGCAACCAGTGTTAGCACAAGCTTTACGGTGCCTCAAGGTGCAAAAGCGGGTGAGGTTCTGACATTCCGTTTAACCGTGACTGATCCTAGTAATGAAACGTCCAGTGCTACCGTCGATTTAACCATGAAAAACGCAGCGCCACTTACGCTTGCAGATACGGCGACCGTTGCCGTTGGTGAAAGTATTCTGATTGATGCAGCGAGCAATGATTCGGATGTGAACGGCGATAAACTGGTTGTAGAAAGCGTACAGAACGTAACGGGTGTGGGAAGTGCGAGTGTAGAGAATGGCAAAATCCGTTTTCAAGCACCGGATAGCCCTACTGACGGCATCAAGCTGCAATATACGGTTTCAGACGGTCATGGTGCCACTGCTACGGGGGAAGTTATCGTGACGGTTGTTGCTTCTTTGAAGACAACGACATTCAAGAACTCTGAAGGTAGCGGCAGTGTTTCTTATTGGGCTTTGATGTTACTTGCAACATTAGGCTGGCGACGTCGCGTCTAAAACGGTATTGAATTGCGGTATAAGCCACTCACATTGAGTGGCTTATTTTTTATCTGATCTATTTTGGTTTCGTTCTCATTGTCTTATGAGATGTGTTTCTCATTATTTTTAAAGCGATTTTTCTACTCTGCGGTTACCCTAGGGGCCGATTTTTATGAACTAAGGATGTTATATGTCTACCGAGGGCTTTTCTGTTTCGGAAATATGCCGAGAAGCGGCAGTGATGGTCAGAAGGAATCTACTCGCAATTGTTATTGCTTGTATTCCGTTGATTATCGTGCACTCAATTTTTGCTTTTATGTATCCTGAAATGACGGGGCAAGATCAAGCGAACGTTCAAGAAGGCAATGTCGCAGGATTTTATTTCGTCACAATTATTTTGTACCCACTTGTTGCCGCTATGGCGGCTGTGCGTGTGCATCGAATTTATTTAGCCGGCGATTACATGCACTCTGCGTTGGATGTATTTCGTTTGTCAGCTCGAGAATTCCGTTTCATAGGCTGGTGGATACTGTTTGGACTGATGATGATGCTCGTTATTGGTATCCCGATCTTTGTGTTGTCGTTTATCTACATTGCAGAAAGTGGTGAAGCCGACTTTGTTGCTATGGCTATTATCACAACGATTGCAAGCATTCCTGGCTATTGGGTAATGGCGCGATGGTCATTTGTGTTGCCAGCGACTGCAATGGATCATCAACCGCGCAGTTTGCGTCGTTCGTGGAACCAGAGCAGAGCATACAACAAACAAGTATTCATTTTGATGGGACTAATTCCATTGGGTGCGGGCTTGCTCAGTCAGCTGATCTTTAGCCACTTTACGAATCTCTTTATGTTGAGCCTCGTCGGTGTGGCCTATGGTATTTTTGGCGCGTACCAGCTGGCATTGTTATCGTTGAGCTATAAAACGGTAGTGGATATCGAACGCGCTCGTTTTGATACGCCATCACAGCCACCAAAAACGGGTGAAGAATTTTCCGCTTAACCCTTTGATCGTTTTTACATGCTACCTCCGTTTAGGAGACGGTCTGCGGCAGGTTGATACCTTCCTGCCGCTTTCGCGTTATTCACGCAAAATACCCATGCCCATTTCATGGCTGAATGAAAGGGACATTCACACGTATACTCACAACAGTACTTCTTTTTATTAAGGAACCCTACATGTCCATTTGGCAACGGGTCAATTTCACCCATCGCTTTAGTCAATTACCGTCAGCGTTCTATACGTTGGTCGAGCCACAACCCTTGGACAACACTCGCTGGGTCGCTTGGAATGGTGAGTTTGCACAGCAGTTTGGTTTACCAGAAGAGCAAAACGATGAGTTATTGGCGGTTTTTTCTGGGCTAAGTGAATTCGAACAATTTCGTCCTCTTGCGATGAAATATGCAGGCCATCAGTTTGGCGTTTACAACCCAGATTTGGGCGATGGACGTGGATTACTGTTGGCAGAAATTGAGCATCAGGATGGTACTTGGTTTGATCTTCACCTCAAAGGTGCAGGGCTAACGCCTTACTCGCGAATGGGGGATGGGCGAGCGGTATTACGCTCAACTATCCGTGAGTACTTGTGCAGTGAAGCCATGGCGGGCCTTGGGGTTCCCACGACACGTGCTCTCGGTATGATGGTCAGTGATACACCTGTTTATCGAGAAAAAACGGAATCGGGCGCTTTGTTACTTCGAATGGCTGAAACCCATGTTCGATTCGGTCACTTTGAGCATTTCTTTTACACCAACCAGTTAGCAGAGCAGAAGCTGTTGGCGGATAAGGTGATTGAGTGGCACTTTGCTGATTGTGCATCGGCGGAGAAACCATATGCCGCGATGTTTGACGCCATCGTGACTAAAACAGCCGAGATGATCGCATATTGGCAAGCTTTTGGTTTTGCGCATGGTGTGATGAATACCGATAACATGTCAATTCTTGGGCAAACTTTTGATTATGGTCCGTTTGGCTTTCTTGATGATTATGAGCCGGGATACATTTGTAATCATTCAGACTACCAGGGTCGTTACGCATTTGATCAACAGCCTAGAATTGCGCTTTGGAACCTGTCAGCACTGGCGCATGCGCTATCGCCACTCGTTGAACGAGAAGATTTAGAATCGTCGTTGAGTCAATTTGAAGTTCATTTAAGCCAGCAGTTCAGCCGCCTCATGCGTGAAAAGTTGGGCTTAAAAACCAAGATAGCGGAAGATGGGCGTTTGTTTGAAGCTATGTTTGAGCTTCTTCACCAGAACAAAACGGACTACACTCGCTTCTTCAGAACGCTTTCAAACCTTGATAATGCGCCTTCCCAAGCCGTAATCGATTTATTTCTCGACCGAGAAGCTGCGCGAGCTTGGCTTGATCTGTACTTAGCTCGGTGTGAGCTAGAGGTTGATGAACTAGGGGGCCTGATTTCAACCGAACAGCGTTGCAAACAGATGCGTCAAGCCAATCCCAAATACATCTTGCGTAACTACTTGGCTCAGTTGGCGATTGATAAAGCGGAAGAAGGGGACTTTAGCGAATTACACCGATTGGCCGAACTGTTAAAACGCCCATTTGATGAGCAACCCGAGTTTGATGATTATGCGAAATTGCCGCCGGAATGGGGGAAGAAAATGGAGATAAGCTGTTCTTCATAAATGGGTCATTTCCCACCCATTTATATCTTTTTCTTGGGTGGAATTCACTCGTTACACTTCGGATTCATGTTAACGGGCTTTGTTAATTTATTGAAATATATATAAATTTTAACATGGTCCATTAATTGCTCTTTGTTGAACATCCGTACCCATCGCCTAACACCTAGTTACTCATGGACGGGATGGGATGTGATTCAACAAGGAGAATAATAATGTTTAAGCCTCTAACTCTACTATCTGTCTCTGCACTTGCTGTTACCAGTTTTAATGCTGCCGCAAATTGTGACCCGGGTGAAACGGTCATCAAGTTTAGCCATGTAACGAATGCGGACAAACACCCTAAAGGCATCGCGGCTTCGTTACTTGAAAAGCGCGTCAACGAAGAGATGAACGGTAAAGTCTGTATGCAGGTGTTTCCTAACTCAACACTTTATGATGATGACAAAGTGTTGGAAGCGCTACTGAATGGTGATGTTCAACTCGCTGCTCCTTCTCTTTCTAAGTTTGAGAAATTCACCAAGAAGTACCGCCTTTTCGATCTCCCTTTCTTGTTCGATGATGTCGACGCGGTTGACCGTTTCCAAAACTCGGAAGCGGGTGAAAAGCTGAAAAATTCAATGAAACGTCGTGGCCTACAAGGCATTGCGTTTTGGCATAACGGCATGAAGCAAATGTCAGCCAACAAGCCGCTCATTTCTCCAACTGATGCTGAAGGACTTAAGTTCCGTGTTCAAGCGTCTGATGTACTCGTTGCTCAGTTTGAGCAGCTAGGTGCTAACCCACAAAAAATGTCGTTCAAAGAAGTTTACGGCGGCTTGCAAACTAAGGTTATTGATGGTCAAGAAAATACTTGGTCAAACATTTACGGCAAAAAATTCTTCGAAGTTCAAGATGGCATTACGGAAACGAACCACGGAATTCTGGATTACTTAGTTGTGACGTCAAACGACTTCTGGAAAAACCTACCAGATGATCAGCGCGAGCAGTTAAACACCATTATTCAAGAGGTAACTGCTCAGCGTAATGCTGAGTCAACCAAAGTAAACCTTGCGAATAAGAACAATATCATCGAAGCCGGTGGTGTGGTTCGTACTCTAACGCCAGAACAGCGCCAAGAGTGGGTCACTGCACTTCAACCAGTATGGAAGAAGTTCGAAAAAGACATTGGTTCTGACCTAATCGAAGCCGCTTTGGCGTCTAACCAAAAATAATAACACCTAGCACATTTAGCCCTCTCAAACTGAGGGGGCTCTTTCCCCCTACAGACGACGTGATGTAATTATGGAACAGACTTTTTTTGCCAAGGCTGGACGAATCACTGATGCCATTGAAGAGACTTTGATTGCTTTCTTCTTGGGTGCCATGACCTTGCTGACCTTTGCCAATGTCATCTTTCGTTATGTCTTTAACGACAATATTCTTTGGGCGCTTGAGCTCACCGTTTTCATGTTCGCATGGATGGTGTTGGTTGGTGCATCTTATGGTGTGAAAAAACACTTTCATATTGGTGTCGATGTCATTATTAACATCGTTCCGGAAGGTAAACGAAAAGCCCTGGCGCTTTTTGCAGCAATGTGTTGCTTAGCCTTCTCTATTTTGCTGTTAATTGGCGCTTGGAACTACTGGTATCCGTTCGCTACTGACCGAGCGTGGTATGAAACGGACGATATTCCGATGCCTGAAATACTCCAGTTCATGGCCGACTGGCTAAATGAGGGAGAGCGTTATGAAAAGCTGCCACGTTTTATTCCTTACTTCGCTTTGCCACTTGGAATGGCGCTACTAACGTTTAGATTTGTTCAAGTCACGTGGCAAATCGCTACTGGTAAGCTCGATCGCTTGATTGCAGGACATGAAGCGGAGGAAGAGCTCGAATCTCTTAAAGCTGAGATGAGTGACGCTGAAGACGTAATGGCTCCAAAGGCCTCGCAAGACGCTAAAAACAAGGAGCAATAAGCCATGGATATCTTATTTCTATTTTTGATGGTAATTGGCTTTATGCTGGTTGGCGTGCCAATTGCTATTTCGCTGGGCCTTTCCAGTGTTCTTTTCCTTTTAATGCATTCGGATGCCTCTTTAGCGTCAGTCGCTCAAACGCTGTTTAATGCATTCGCGGGCCACTACACGCTATTGGCTATTCCATTCTTTATATTGGCTTCAAGCTTTATGTCGACGGGTGGCGTAGCAAAGCGGATCATTCGTTTCGCCATTGCCATTGTAGGCTGGTTCCGCGGCGGTTTGGCGATGGCTTCGGTTGTAGCGTGTATGATGTTTGCCGCGTTGTCAGGTTCCTCACCTGCAACGGTTGTTGCCATAGGTAGTATTGTTATCGCAGGCATGATCAAAAACGGTTACTCAAAAGAGTTTGCCTCTGGGGTAATTTGTAACGCAGGTACGCTAGGGATTTTGATCCCACCTTCGATTGTGATGGTGGTGTATGCAGCCGCAACGGATGTGTCAGTTGGACGTATGTTCCTTGGTGGTGTGATTCCCGGTTTGCTGGCGGGTGTCATGTTGATGATCGCGATTTACATTGCCGCGAGAATCAAGAACCTTCCAAAGCAACCTTTTGTCGGTTGGAAAGAAACTTTTGATGCCGCCAAGGATGCAAGCTGGGGCTTGTTGTTGGTCGTCATCATTCTTGGTGGTATCTATGGCGGTATCTTTACGCCGACAGAAGCCGCTGCGGTTGCTGCTGTGTACTCATTCTTTATTGCTAACTTTGTATACAAAGACATGGGGCCATTTGCAGACAAGAAAAACACTAAACCTGCGCTCGTTAAAATCTTCCAAACCTTTGTTCATAAAGACACGAAACACACCCTGTATGAAGCGGGCAAACTCACCATCATGCTGCTGTTCATCATTGCTAATGCCTTAATTTTGAAGCATGTTTTAACGGAAGAACGCATCCCGCAAATGATCACCGAGTCGATGCTCTCGGCTGGTCTCGGACCCATCACTTTCTTGATTGTGGTGAACGTCTTGTTGCTGATTGGTGGTCAGTTCATGGAGCCATCAGGCTTGTTGATCATTGTTGCGCCGCTCGTGTTCCCAATTGCGATTGCATTAGGTATAGACCCAATTCATTTGGGCATAATGATGGTGGTGAATATGGAGATAGGAATGATAACGCCGCCCGTGGGTCTTAACTTATTTGTGACCGCTGGTGTTGCCAAAATGTCGATGATGAACGTAGTGAAGGCAGCATTACCCTGGGTTGGAGTGATGTTCTTGTTCCTAATTATCGTCACATATGTACCATGGGTATCGACTTGGTTGCCTACTACCTTGATGGGGCCGGAGATCATTACCAAGTAATGGAAGCCAGAAAGTAGAAAGAGGTGTGAGAATTCACACCTCTTCATCTATTGATTTGTAACAAGTTTTGCGCGGGTCTGAATTAATTCGACGTTCATAGTGTCGCCACCTCTTTTTATTTTTACGACGCTCTTCACCGAGTCTTCTCTCTTCTTGATAGCAACCGTCTACGAGCACGGTATCTGTAACAATCGGTATTCTCACTTTTTCGTTCATATCTGTAACAACCATGATAAACCTGTTGTTAAAAATTATGATTCAAGTTGAATATAATGCCAATTATCTGAACGTGTTTTATTTGTAAAGGTCTTTATTTATTTGGTAACGCTGCATCTTGTCGTAAAGGGTTTTTCTTGGCACATTTAATTGGCACATTGTCTGTTTAATACTACCGTTGTTTTCTAATAAAGCGCCTTCAATGGCTGCTCTCTCAAACTCCGCCACTTGCTCTGCAAGGCTTGAGGAAGACTTAGCAACTGGGTTCGATTCTCCCAACTGAATTAACTTACCCAATAGTACAAAACGTTCTGCAGCATTTCTGAGTTCTCGAACATTACCAGGCCAGTCATGGCTCATCAGTTGCGCTAGATCTTGGGGTGACAAACTAGGTGAGCTTTTGCCATAACGTGAAGCTGCTACCAACAGAAAGTGGTGAAAGAGGGCGGGAATGTCTTCTTTTCGTTCGCGTAGTGGCGGGAGATCCAAGGTCACGACATTGAGCCGATAATAGAGGTCCTGACGGAAAGTACCTTCTTCAGCTGCGTGTTTTAAATCGACCTTTGTTGCGGCAATCACTCGAATATCTAAAGGCAATAATTCATTGGAACCGACACGCTCAATCACGCGCTCTTGTAATACCCTCAATAAACGAATTTGGGCTTGGATAGGCATCGACTCGATCTCATCCAAGAAAAGTGTGCCGCCTTGTGCAAACTCAAATTTACCGATACGACGGCTTTCGGCGCCAGTGAATGCGCCTTTTTCATGGCCGTAGAGTTCACTCTCAATTAAGTTCTCTGGAACCGCTCCACAATTTACGGCGACAAAGTTTTGGTTCCGGCGAGAGCTTTGCTCATGTAAAGAACGAGCGATTAACTCTTTCCCTGTACCGGTTTCACCAAACAATAAAATATCGGCGTCGGTATCGGCGATTTGGGTGATGGTCTCTCGTAATATTTGGATGCTAGAGGTTTCACCAATAACTCGTGGACCAAGGGTTTTACTGGCTTTAAGTGACAGGCGCAGTTTTTCATTTTCATTGGTTAGTTTGCGCTTCTCAATCGCCCGCTTAACCGTTTCAACCAAATGCTCTGGCGCAAAAGGTTTCTCAATAAAGTCGTAAGCGCCTTGATGAAGGGCTTGCACTGCCATGGAAATATCACCGTGTCCAGTGATCATGATGACGGGTAAGTTTGCATCGCGTTGAGTCAAAGTTGTTAGCATATCCATACCAGAAATGCCCGGTAAACAGATATCAGTGACCACGACGCCAGCTTCTTCTCCTTGCTGCATCGCTATTAAAGCCGATTCTGCATCCACAAAAAACTTGGCGTCGATATCCGCCAGTTCAAAGGTCTGTTCTATAGCGATTCTGAGATCGGCCTCATCATCAATAAAAAACACCTGACACATGATCTTATCCTTTTGATGGTTCAGTGTTGTAAGAAGTGATAGGTAAACACAATGAGAATCGAGCGCCGCCTTGTTCTCGATTATGGGCACATAATTTTCCATTCATACTGGCTAAGATTTGTTGCGAGATAGAGAGACCCAAACCTAAACCGTTCAGTTTAGTGGTTAGAAACGGCTCACATAAATCAGAAAGTGAGAAAGAGCCAAGTCCTGGGCCATTATCATCAACATGAATCCAAACTAAATCAGTGTGCTCATCGTGTTCTACAGATAATTCTACCTGTTTGTCTTGTTGTTCTTTGAGTGCTTCTATCGCATTAGTCAGTAAATTGACCAACACTTGCTCCAGTTGAATAATATTGATCTGCACTTCAACATCATGCTCTGGCAAATTTGTTTCTAACGTGACGCGCCCTGATTTAAATGCGGGCTTCATCAGTTCTTTTACAGAGGCTATCACAGGGAACAATCGAGATTGAGCCAACTCGTCACCACTGGTTTTTTTGGCGAAAGAGCGAAGTTGCTGACTGATATTTGCCATACGGTCAGTGAGAGCAGAAATGCGAGTGAGATTATCTTCCACTCGCTCATATTTTTCTTTTTTTAGAAACAGCTTGCCGTTCTCCGCAAAGCTACGAATTGCCGCAAGTGGATTATTCAGTTCGTGGCTGATACTGGCCGACATTTGTCCTAACACCGCGAGTTTCGCTGCTTGCACCAATTCGTCTTGAGTAACGCGTAAAGTTTGCTCGGTATCGATACGCTGTGCGATCTCCGCTTGCAACTCGGCAGTCCGTGCCATGACTTGATATTCCAACTTTTGATTGGCTTCTTGTTGAATTCGTTCAAGTTGCAAGTGACGCTGTTGACGGTGATAGATAAGCTGACCAATTAAAAACAAAACCATGAATGCTAGAGTGAGTACAAAGATGTAACCCATGGTGAACCAAACGATCGACTGTTTAGGAGACAGCACACGAATAGTCAGTTTGAGTTCGGGAAGGGGCAGCGAAGAGACCACCAAGGTTCCTTTATTGTATGGGTAACCCTGTTTAAGCTCAGAATGCACCTCGTCCAAACTACCCACTAATCCAAGCGTTTCAATTGGCGCATCAAGATATTGTTGGCTTGCCCAAACTTGCTTTTTCTCTTTTTTTGTCAGTGGTTGTAAGCTTTTGAGTAGCCATTCACTTCGGCTACTCATGAAAACAATTCCGTATGGGTCGCTGGCGACAAAAACACTGTTAGGTTGCTGCCAGTTGTCCTCTATCTTACTTAGGTCCATCTTCACCACGACGACACCAAGTACACCGCCAGCGTATACGATGGGATAAGAATAGTAGTAGCCACGTTTACCAGATGTTGAGCCCAGTGCGTAGTATTGGCTTCTTTTGCCTACAATGGCTTGTTTGAAATAAGGGCGAAATGCAAAATTTCGCCCGATAAAGGAGCGCTCTTTACGCCAGTTGCTGGCTGCGATCGTTGTACCCCATTGATCGATTAAGTACGTATCCGCTGCTTCAATCACGCCATTAACGGATTCTAAATACCGATTAGTGATTTCCAGTTGCGCACTGTTGTTGGGGTGCAGAAGCGCTTGATAAAGAGGATCATCTTTAGCTAGAAGATTTGGGATATGGGCGTACTTATCGAGTTTATTTTTTATATGGCCAGAAAACTGCTCCAGCTGTGATTGGTGTTTATCAAGTAGAGATTGATAACTGGTCTGCCAAACCCATTGGCCACCGATAATTGCGCACAGGAAATAGAAAGCAAAAAATGTCAGCAGAATCCGTTTTTTTTGCGACATCCTTACACTCCTTACAACTTCCTTTGGTCACGTAAGAAAATGTTAATAGTTTGTAGGAAGGATTAGGGATTTAGTTTTCAACTCTGTGGAGTAAAACAAGAGCAAGATCTCTTTTTAGGCTTTTCGATAAAAAAACCGGTCGATTCTCTTGAAAAAGTCGCTATTGTCCCCATTCTAGATATGCTGGCGATGCTTAGACGGTGTCTGAATCGCATTTTTGAAGAAAAAATGGGTCAGCATTCGAGAATTTAGCGCAGACAATGTCCACATAGTGGCTATTGGCTCGACAGGGTTGCGACAGATCGCTAGAATGTCGCGTCTAAAAATTCTGTCCTGAGGCTAATAGGAGATACCTTTGGTTATTTTATCGAAGATATCACTGATTAGTCCGGTACTGACAACCAGTATCGATACTCGATTTTAAATTAGGTGTTCGGACAGAACACTACACAAGGATGAAGCGTAAGCTCCTCTGAGTTTCGCTCATACGCTCGGAAAACCGAGCCACTTTAGAGGTTTATATATAATGCAAGTTACTGTTGAAACGCTAGAGGGCCTAGAGCGCCGTCTAAACATTACTGTTCCAGCTGCAAACATCGAAGACGCTGTAACAGCTGAACTACGCAACATCGCTAAAAACCGTCGTTTCGATGGTTTCCGTAAGGGTAAAGTGCCTCTAAAAATGGTTGCTAAGATGTACGGCAAAGCAGTACGTCAAGACGTTCTTGGTGAAGTAATGCAACGCCACTTCATCGAAGCTATCGTTAAAGAGAAAATCAACCCAGCTGGCGCTCCAACTTTCGCTCCTGTAGAGAACAAAGAAGGTTCAGACCTAGTTTTCACTGCAACTTTTGAAGTTTACCCAGAAGTTGAGCTTAAAGGCCTAGAGAGCATCACTGTTGAAAAACCACTAACAGAAGTTAAAGATGCAGACGTAGAAGAGATGATCGATACTCTACGTAAGCAACAAGCAACTTGGGTTGAAGTTGAAGAAGCAGCAGAAGATGGCAAACGCGTAAGCATCGACTTCGTTGGTTCTATCGACGGTGAAGAGTTCGAAGGCGGTAAAGCTGAGAACTTCCCTCTAGAAATGGGTGCTGGTCGCATGATCCCTGGTTTCGAAGACGGTATCGCAGGTAAAACTGCTGGTATGGAATTCGACATCGACGTGACTTTCCCAGAAGATTACCACGCTGAAAACCTAAAAGGTAAAGCAGCTAAGTTCGCAATCAAAGTGAACAAAGTTGAAGCTCGTGAACTACCAGAACTAAACGACGAGTTCGTTGCTAAGTTCGGTGTTGTTGAAGGTGGTGTTGAAGCACTTAAAGCTGAAGTTCGTAAGAACATGGAACGCGAACTTAAGCAAGCTGTTAAGAACCGCATCAAAGAGCAAGCGATTGACGGTCTAGTTGAGCAAAACGACATCAACGTACCATCAGCGCTTATCGAGCAAGAAATCCAAGTTCTACGTCAACAAGCTGCACAACGCTTCGGTGGTAACCCAGAAGCTGCTGCTCAGCTTCCACGTGAACTGTTCGAAGAACAAGCTAAACGTCGCGTAGTTGTTGGTCTTCTACTAGGTGAAGTAATCAAATCTGAAGAGCTAAAAGCGGACGACGAGAAAGTTAAAGCGCTAATCGAAGAAATGGCTACTGCATACGAAGATCCATCAGAAGTTATTGCTTACTACGAGCAAAACGAAGAAATGATGAACAACATGCGCAACGTAGCTCTAGAAGAGCAAGCAATCGACGCGATCATCGCTAAAGCACAGGTTTCTGAGAAAGAAGTAGGCTTCAACGAGCTACTTAACCAACAACAACCTGCTGCTTAATAAGCAATATCTTGCGTAGAAGGTTGACTTAACGTTAACTATTCTGCTAACAATGGTCCGTATGATAGTCATCATCCGGGCCATTTATTTTAGGGACATAAGAATATGAGCTACCAAGAAAAAAATGCAATGTCGCCAATTATGGACGCGCTAGTACCAATGGTGGTTGAACAAACTTCCCGAGGCGAACGCTCTTACGACATCTACTCACGTCTGCTGAAAGAGCGCGTGATTTTTTTAACGGGTCAAGTGGAAGACCACATGGCAAACCTTGTCGTGGCTCAGCTACTTTTCCTAGAATCTGAAAATCCAGATAAAGATATTTTCCTATACATCAACTCACCAGGCGGCAGCGTAACAGCAGGTATGTCTATTTACGACACCATGCAGTTCATTAAGCCAAATGTGAGCACAGTATGTATGGGTCAAGCATGTTCAATGGGTGCCTTCCTGCTTGCAGGTGGTGCGCCAGGTAAGCGTTATGTACTGCCTAACTCACGTGTAATGATCCACCAACCATTGGGTGGTTTCCAGGGTCAAGCTTCTGATATCCAAATCCATGCTCAGGAAATCCTGACGATTAAACAGAAGCTAAACAAGTTGTTAGCAGAACATACAGGCCAACCTCTTGAAGTCATTGAGCGCGATACTGATCGTGATAACTTCATGTCATCAGAGCAGGCTGTGGAATACGGTATCGTGGATGCAGTGTTAAGCCACCGTGGCGAGTAATTTGCCAGCGCATTTTGGCAAAAATTGATATACACTCATTCATGAAGAGTAAAGGCTAAGAGGTTAGCGAATGACAGATAAAAGCAAAGAAAGTGGCAGCGGTAAATTGCTGTACTGTTCTTTCTGCGGCAAAAGTCAGCACGAAGTTCGCAAGCTAATCGCAGGTCCGTCAGTGTACATTTGCGACGAATGTGTCGACTTATGTAACGATATTATTCGCGAAGAAATCAAGGATGTTCTCCCTAAGAAAGAATCTGAAGCGTTACCAACGCCAAAACAGATCCGTGAACACCTTGATGACTATGTGATCGGGCAAGATTACGCGAAAAAAGTGCTCGCAGTTGCGGTATATAACCACTACAAGCGTTTACGCAATGGTGATACAACGAGCGAAGGTGTGGAGCTTGGTAAGAGTAACATCCTTCTAATTGGTCCTACAGGTAGTGGCAAAACACTACTTGCGGAGACATTAGCTCGATTCTTGGATGTGCCATTTACAATGGCAGACGCGACGACACTAACCGAAGCCGGTTACGTAGGTGAAGACGTTGAAAACATCATCCAAAAGCTTCTGCAAAAATGTGATTACGATGTAGCTAAAGCGGAACGCGGCATCGTTTACATTGATGAAATTGATAAGATTTCACGCAAAGCTGAAAACCCATCTATTACGCGTGACGTATCTGGTGAAGGTGTTCAGCAGGCGCTACTAAAACTTATCGAAGGTACGGTTGCATCGGTTCCACCTCAAGGTGGTCGTAAGCATCCTCAGCAAGAATTCCTACAAGTGGACACATCTAAGATCCTGTTCATCTGTGGTGGTGCTTTTGCTGGCTTAGACAAAGTGATTGAGCAGCGTGTTGCAACAGGTACAGGTATTGGTTTTGGTGCTGAAGTTCGTTCGAAGAATGAATCGAAGACGGTAGGTGAGCTATTTACTCAAGTTGAACCTGAAGACTTAGTGAAGTACGGCCTCATTCCAGAATTCATTGGTCGTCTACCTGTAACAACAACACTGACTGAGCTTGATGAAGAAGCGTTGATTCAGATCCTATGTGAACCGAAGAACGCACTGACCAAGCAATATGCAGCATTGTTTGAGCTAGAAAACGCCGAACTTGAATTCCGTGAAGATGCGCTGCGCGCTATCGCGAAAAAAGCAATGGAGCGTAAAACAGGTGCTCGTGGCTTACGCTCGATTCTTGAAGGCGTGCTACTTGAAACCATGTACGAATTACCATCTGCAACAGACGTTAGTAAAGTCGTGATTGATGAGTCCGTCATTAATGGCGAGTCAGAGCCACTGCTTATTTACAGTAACGCAGACAATCAGGCAGCTGGAGCAGAGTAAATTCAGCCATAATTAAAAAGGAGGTAAGTAATTACCTCCTTTTTTTATTTCTCTTATTGAATCCAAACAATTAGCCCCCATATACTGCCTTAAGTAATACGTTAAACGTGAAAGCGGAAGAGAGAATTATATGAACTTGGAACGTTCCGAGCGTATCGAGATCCCGGTACTACCTCTACGTGACGTAGTGGTCTACCCACACATGGTTATTCCATTGTTTGTTGGTCGTGAGAAATCGATTAGCTGTCTAGAAACGGCGATGGAAACCAACAAACAAGTTCTTCTTGTGGCACAAAAGCAAGCGGATACTGACGAGCCTACGGTTGACGACCTATTTGACGTAGGTACGGTAGCCACCATTCTCCAGCTCTTGAAGCTTCCGGATGGCACAGTAAAAGTATTGGTCGAAGGCCAGCAGCGAGCAAAAATCAATCACTTTAAAGAGAGTGACTTCTTCCTAGCAGAAGCTGAATTTGTTGTTACGCCAGAATTGGATGAGCGTGAGCAAGA
This sequence comes from Vibrio sp. Vb2880, assembly GCF_033337975.1. NCBI lineage: Bacteria > Pseudomonadati > Pseudomonadota > Gammaproteobacteria > Vibrionales > Vibrionaceae > Vibrio > Vibrio sp. Vb2880. The sequence goes on along the minus strand of NZ_JAWORT010000012.1, from coordinate 22,670 downwards.
AGTGATTGTTCGCAGCGCGATTAATCAGTTTGAAGGGTTCATTAAGCTAAACAAGAAGATTCCACCAGAAGTGCTAACGTCACTTAATGGTATCGACGAAGCCGCACGCTTAGCGGATACCATTGCGGCTCATATGCCGTTAAAGTTGGTGGATAAGCAGCAAGTGCTTGAAATTGTTGACGTTACTGAGCGTCTGGAATTCCTGATGGGCCAGATGGAATCAGAGATCGACTTGCTGCAAGTTGAAAAACGAATTCGTGGTCGCGTTAAAAAGCAAATGGAAAAATCTCAGCGTGAGTACTATCTGAATGAGCAAATGAAAGCGATTCAGAAAGAACTTGGTGAGATGGAAGACGCACCAGACGAGTTCGAAACGCTACAGAAGAAGATTGACGAATCAAAAATGCCTCAAGAAGCACGTGAAAAGACAGAGCAAGAGCTGCAAAAGCTTAAGATGATGTCTCCAATGTCTGCTGAAGCAACAGTGGTTCGTAGCTACATCGATTGGATGGTCAGCGTTCCTTGGGCTAAGCGCTCAAAAGTTAAGAAAAACTTAGCGAAAGCAGAAGAGGTTCTTAATGAAGATCACTACGGTCTAGAACGCGTCAAAGAACGTATCCTTGAATACCTGGCGGTTCAAAACCGTATCAACAAGCTAAAAGGTCCTATCCTTTGTCTTGTTGGTCCTCCTGGTGTAGGTAAAACGTCTCTTGGTCGTTCAATTGCTTCAGCTACAGGCCGTAAGTATGTTCGTATGGCGTTGGGTGGTGTGCGTGATGAAGCGGAAATTCGTGGTCATCGTCGTACTTATATCGGCTCATTACCAGGCAAATTGATCCAGAAGATGTCGAAGGTTGGTGTGAAGAACCCGCTGTTCTTATTGGACGAAATCGACAAAATGTCTTCCGATATGCGTGGTGATCCGGCATCGGCTCTACTAGAAGTACTTGACCCTGAACAGAATAACTCGTTCAACGATCACTACCTAGAAGTGGATTACGATCTCTCTGACGTTATGTTTGTTGCGACATCGAACTCGATGAACATCCCGGGTCCATTGTTAGACCGTATGGAAGTTATTCGTTTATCTGGTTACACCGAAGACGAGAAGCTGAACATTGCAAAACGTCACCTTGTTGATAAACAAGTGAAGCGTAATGGCTTGAAAGCGGATGAGATCGTCATTGAAGATTCTGCAATTATTGGCATCATTCGTTACTATACGCGTGAAGCGGGTGTCCGTAACTTAGAGCGTGAGATTTCTAAGATCTGCCGTAAAGCAGTGAAGAACATCTTGTTGGATAAGGACATCAAGTCAGTAACGGTAACGATGGACAACCTAAAAGAGTACTTGGGTGTTCAACGTTTCGATTACGGTAAAGCGGATGAAAGTAACCGAATTGGTCAAGTAACTGGCCTAGCTTGGACAGAAGTGGGTGGCGATCTATTAACGATTGAAACTCAATCAATGCCAGGTAAAGGTAAGCTGACACAAACGGGTTCTCTTGGTGATGTGATGCAAGAGTCTATCCAAGCAGCAATGACAGTGGTTCGCTCTCGTGCAGAAAAGCTAGGTATCAATACTGACTTCTACGAGAAGAAAGATATTCACGTACACGTACCGGAAGGCGCGACACCAAAAGATGGCCCAAGTGCGGGTACAGCAATGTGTACGGCATTGGTTTCTTCTCTGACAGGCAACCCTGTGAAAGCAGAAGTAGCGATGACGGGTGAAATCACACTGCGTGGTGAGGTTCTACCTATCGGCGGCCTAAAAGAGAAGTTACTTGCGGCACACCGTGGTGGCATTAAGACAGTGCTAATTCCAAAAGATAACGAGCGTGATTTGGAAGAGATTCCTGATAATGTTATCGCTGATCTGGAAGTTATCCCTGTACAGTGGATTGATGAAGTACTGAAAGTCGCACTAGAGCGAGACCCGACGGGCGTTGAGTTTGAGTCTCAAAAATAGTGATGTGTAGCAAAAATAAGTAAAAGTTTACGCTGATAAGCCCAAAAAGGCTTGTCAGCGTTTTTTTTGGGCGCTAAGTTAGTTTCGATAGCTGTCAGCCCTTGATGAATAAGGGGTGGAGCATATTTTCTTAACAATGGAACGAAAGTCATCACAAAAATAATCACAGATGACACAAAGGGGAAATTACAGTGAATAAAACTCAGTTAGTAGAACAAATCGCAGAAAATGCAGATATTTCTAAAGCGTCAGCGGGTCGTGCTCTAGATGCATTCATCGAAGCAGTAAGCGGAACTCTTCAATCTGGTGATCAAGTCGCTCTAGTTGGCTTTGGTACATTCAGCGTTCGCACTCGTGCTGCACGTACTGGTCGTAACCCAAAAACTGGTGAAGAAATCCAAATCGCAGAAGCAAAAGTACCAGCTTTCAAAGCTGGTAAAGCACTGAAAGACGCTTGTAACTAATTACGGCGTTATTTCTGTAACCGGCCATTTGCTTAACTTTTGCTCAAACAATAAGTTTCGAACAAAAATTTACAAACTTCGAGCCGAACTTTCTTAAATTATGCGCATCATACTGATGCGCATTTCTTTTTCTGATATTATTGCGCCATTATTTCTATTAGATAGAAGCAGTAGGCTTCAATTGTGGAGAGCAGTTAAATTATGATGGATCGACTACGCGAAGGCGTGAATAGCATCGCGGTCAAAATTATCCTTGGACTTATCATCCTGTCTTTCGTATTTGCAGGTGTAGGTAGCTACATCGTTGGTGGTAGCAACAACTCTGCAGCGAAAGTCGGTAACACTGAGATTCCTCGTGGTGAGTTCGAGATGGCATACCAAAATGAGCGTAACCGTATGCAAGCTCAGTTGGGTGACTACTTCTCTCAAATGCTGGCTGACCCTGCATATGTTGAATCTTTCCGCAAATCCGTTTTAGATCGAATGATCAATGACGTGTTGCTTGACCAACAAGCTGAAGCTTTGGGTCTGCGAATCAGCGACACTCAAGTGCGTAGCATGATTCTAGACATGCCTCAGTTCCAATCTAATGGTCAGTTTGATCAAGAGATCTATCAAGCTTCTTTGCGTCGTGCAGGCTTTTCGCCAGACTCTTTTGCTGAGTACATGCGTCGTGAATTGGTTCGTGAGCAACTGCTGAATGCGCTACAAAACAGTGAATTTATTCTGCCGGGTGAAGTACAAGCAGAAGGCAAGCTGTTCACTCAAACTCGTGATATTCGCACGATTCAGATCGACTTAGCGGAGTTTGCGAAAAATATTGAATTGACCGACGAAGAAATTCAAGAGTACTACAAAGCAAACCCAGACAACTTTACACGCCCAGAGCAGGTCAAAGTCTCTTACATCGAACTGTCAGCTGAAGCGCTAAAGGAACAAGTTAATGTTTCTGATGCTGAGGTGAAAAAGTACTACGACGAGCACTTAAACAAATACTCTTCAGAAGAGCAACGACGTGTCGCTCACATTCTTGTAGAAGGGGACGATGAAGCAAAAGCGCAAGCTATCCTAGATGAGCTAAACGCGGGTGCAGATTTTGCGACGCTTGCTCAAGAGAAATCTGACGATTTTGGCAGCGCTGAAAACGGTGGTGACCTAGGTTGGATTGAGCGTGATGTGATGGACCCTGCTTTTGAAGAAGCGGCATTCGCACTGAAGAATCCTGGCGATACGTCGGGTCTAGTAAAGTCGGACTTTGGCTATCACATTATCAAGCTTGAAGAGCTAAAAGATTCTGTGGCGAAGCCATTTGAAGAAGTCGCTGCTGAAATCAAACAAGAGATGGTCGACCAACAAGCGATCGATCAATTCTACGAGTTGCAAAATGAGCTTGAGCGCGTAGCGTTTGAATACCCAGACTCATTGTATGATGCTTCTCAAGTGGTTAACCAAGAAGTGAAGACAACGGACTTTATTTCTCAGGTTGATGCACCTGAAGTGCTTCGTAGCCCTGCGGTAATGCAAGCTATCCTAAGCCCTGAAGTTAAAGAAGATGGCCTAAACTCTGAAGCTATCGAAGTTGCGCCTGAGCATATTATCGTTGTTCGTGTTGAAGATGCGCGTGACGAGACAGTTCTTCCACTAGAAGAAGTGAAAGATCAGGTTGTTGCAGAGCTATCTCGTGTTAAAGGTGAGCAAGAAGCGATGGAACTTGGAACACAAGTCGTTGCGGCATTGAAAGAAGGTAAGACGAACGTGCTTGCTGAAAACAATCTTGCCTTTGGTGAACAAGAGACAGTAGATCGTCGTTCTCCGTTGGCAACAACGGTATTCGCGATGGCAAAACCAGTCGATGGTAAACCAGTATACGGTCAGTCTAAAGATCTTGAAGGTAACATCATTATCATCGAGCTTGATGCTGTAAACGCAGAGCTAGATAGTGAGTTAGAAGATCAAGTTGCGATGCAAATGCAGCGTGCATCTTCTCAGCAAGACTTATCATCTGTACTAGCCGTACTGCGTGCAAATACTGACATTGAGTACTTTGTTGTGAGCAACTAAGCACAATTAGTGTAATTTGTATGTTGAATAAAACGGACCGCATAAGCGGTCCGTTTTATTTTTGTCTTTATGAACTTCAATCATCAATAGGCATTACTTAAATTAGTGCGCGTTTAAGTGATAGCGGCCGTTGTGAATTCCGGGTCATCTCAGTTTGTTAAATGCATAACCATATTGCTTTCCATTGCAAACTTGATAGTGACTCGCTCTCGACGACTGTTTTTAGCCTACTATTTTGGAGATTGTATGTTCAATATGAAATGGATTTTGACATTGTGCTTATTTGTTTTTGCACCTTTTAGCATGGCTGCGGATTCAGCCACTGACAAATATGAAGGAATTGAAATTACTGTAAATATCAACACGGCCACTGCTGAAGAAATTGCGACCATGTTGAAAGGTATAGGTGAGAAGAAAGCGCAGAGTATAGTGGACTACCGCGAGGAACATGGCCCTTTTAAAACGGCAGCAGATTTGAAGAGCGTAAAAGGCATAGGTGAAGCGACAGTTAAGAAAAACGAAGACCGCATTTTACTGTAGCTTGATGTATTGCAGATATTGAGTCTGAATTCAGAACAATATCTGTTTCCCTATTACTGCTTTCCCGAACCAGCCCCTCTTTCGTGGTTCGGGATTTTTTATCCGAATAAACGACGGCGAAGGCCTTTTTCCAGTAAAGCCATTACTAACCCACCGAGTGCGCCAAACATATGAGCATCAATAGCAACGTTTGCACCGATAAGCTCAGCAGTACTGCTTGATGGGCCATAGACCTGCTCCCATGCTACTTTGGCGATTAGCCCTCCGACTAACAACACACTGCTTCTTCTACTTTCAAAGACTTCTCTGAGCGCCCAAAATCCAAACAATCCGTGTAATACGCCGGATAAACCCACGTACACCGACATGTTGGTAAACAAATTCAGCGCACCAACACATGCACATAAGATTGAAAAAACGATAAGGAAGTTACGAGTGCTTGGGCGAAAAATAAAAGTAATGATCCACAATCCGGCGAGGTTCATTCCTAAGTGCGCAAAGTTGGTATGTGTGAGATTTCCTGTTACGATTCGCCACCATTCACCATGGCGTATATTGTAGCTGTGCCACTCGGTTAGGCTTGCCATTGGTTCAAATTGAAGTATCAAACAGATCACGCTGATAATACTCAGCAAGGTATAAAGGTTCACTCTATGTCTCGTTATTGTTCTCGTTGTGGAAAATCGCAAAAAGCGTGTATTTGCCAATGGATTGTACCGCTGGCAAGCGAGGTAGAACTTATCATTCTTCAGCACACGAGTGAAGAACATCGTCCGCTTGGTACGGCACGGATTCTCAATTTGAGTTTAGATAACTGTATTTGTTTGATAGGAGAGGACTTTTCTTGTGATGATGTCTTAAATCACTTATTAGCGGATGAGTCATATCAACATTTTGTTCTTTACCCATCAGAAGGGTCACGATGCATTTCTGAAATCACTCAAGCGAGTCATAGTGTATCTAAGAAAATACGTTTGATTTTGCTCGATGGTACGTGGAAAAAAGCGTACAAAATGTGGCAACTCTCAAGCAACTTACATCCACTCCCAACCGTGCAGTTGCCTAAGCAACTACAAGGGCACTACACCATTCGTAAGGCGCCCTCTGAGAATAGCTTATCGACAGTCGAGGCAGGTTATCATTCGCTTCGCTTGCTTGAACCCGATCGAGACTTTACACCGCTTATGCATGCCTTTGAAAATATGATCGAATTCCAAATCGCCCAGATGCCTCCGGGCGTTTTTGAAAAGAATTATTTGAAAGGTTGAGTGTTACTAAAGAACGATGGAAGAGAAAAGTTGGCGGTGTAGCTTTTGTGCGTGACCATCGGTCATTGCAGAAATGTAATCGGCGATGACCCTCATCTTATTGCTTTCGCTCTTCGCCTGACACCACAGCTCTTTTGTATGAACGGGTAGTAAGCGCTCTGGGTCTGCTGTTAACGCTTCAAAAATATCCATAATAATTTGCTGACCCTTATACTCAACGATCTGGACCTGCGGGACTTGGATAACGAAGGTGCTGACAAAGTGCTTGAGTACGTCAAGTGCACGTGCCATCTGTGGTTCTAAACACGCATTCCAAGAAAGTAAAGGGTTATTAAACGGGTCATCCACCGTTTTGATTGAAATGCTGGTCAGTAGCGCGTTAACCATACCACCGATAGCATCTTTCCGCTCATGGTGCTTACCGCTAAATAGCATCTGTCCGATGGAATCGATATGAGCTTCAAACCACGGGTCGCCACAGTCCGCTAATTGACTTGCTGCGCCTTCTTGCCATTGCTGACGTGTCACCATACCAAGTACGATTGCATCTTCTAAATCATGAACACCGTAGGCGATATCATCTGCTAGCTCCATGATTGAGCAATCGATTGATTTAAAACGCGTTTTACTGTGCTCAAACTCCGATTCTGGCGTTGAACGCATCAGACTAAGCAATGCCTTGTCGTTGTCAGAAAGCGGTGCAATTACCCAATCAAATAAGTCTTTATCACAATCATAAATGCCTTTAGCTGGGCTCCAATCTTTTGCTTTTAGTTTACGTTGATGCTCGGCTGGTTGAGGCAATTTGACGGAGCGTGTTTGACTAATGAGGGCAGGGTACTTAATCAAACCAAGCAGTGTGCGGCGTGATAAATTCATTCCGAAATGCTCGGTATAAGGCTCTAACTTAGTGACGATACGAAAGGTTTGGGCGTTCCCCTCGAAGCCGCCATGTTCGCGCATTACGTAGTTTAGAGCGACTTCTCCCCCGTGACCGTATGGAGGATGCCCGATGTCGTGCGCCAAACATAATGAATCAATTAAGCTGTCTGACGGCAATAGATCACGGAACTCTGGTTGTTTTTTCTTTAGTTGGGCGACGATACCAGTCCCGAGTTGCGACGCTTCTAAGGAGTGTGTTAACCGGCTGCGGTGAAAGTCTTCCAAGCTATTGCCGTGTACTTGGGTTTTTGCTTGTAGGCGTCGAAATGCAGCCGAGTGAAGAATGCGCGCTCGGTCTCGTTGGTACGGGCTCCGATGGTCGTCTCGACGGATTTTATGCTCATCATCATGGCGCTCTTGCCATTGCGGGTGTAATTCAAACGACACGATTATCTCCGTAAGCTAACTGATTTCATCTAACGATAATTCGAAACTTGGGGCAAAGGTATTGAGAAAGTAATCCATTTCAGGCGTTCTGCGTTCTTGCAAAGTGACGTCTAAGCGTTTTTTTGCCAGAGCGAACTCATGGTTGCCGGCGCTTAGTTCTTCGAGACATTTTAAATAGGCACAGATGGAATCGGCTTGCTTAACGATTTTTGCGTCCTCTTCGTGAGCAGAGTGAGAAAGAAGATAGGGGGCAAAGTCATCTTGGAACTCTTCCGGTAACATTGAGAGTAATTTTTGCTCCGCTGCCGATTCTATCTTCTTATATTCTTTGGCAATTTCAGGGTTGTAATACTTCACTGGAGTCGGAAGATCACCCGTTAATACTTCACTGGAGTCATGGTACATGGCAAGAATCGCGATGCGTTCTGGATTAAGGTTGCCGCCGAACTTTTTGTTTTTAATGAGGGCAAGGGCATGAGCGACAAAAGCAACTTGTAAGCTATGCTCTGAAACGTTTTCTGGTGAGACGGACCGCATTAAAGGCCAGCGTTGGATCAGCTTCATTCGAGCCAGGTGGGCGAAAAAATGGCTTTCTTTCATGGCTTTCTCCGTTTCTGGTGTAAAAAAGGAACTCACTAGGAGTTCCTCTAAGCATATGAGAGATCAGCACTAATTACTACCAGTGATTCATTACTGGCTGTAGGTTGATAGGAATCTTTCAAAACGTCCAATGGCGATTTCTAGATCTTCAACGTGCGGTAGTGTCACGATGCGGAAGTGGTCTGGTTTTGGCCAGTTAAAGCCGGAACCTTGCACCAGTAAGACTTTCTCTTGTTTTAAGAAATCTAAAACCATCTGTTGATCGTTCTTGATGTTGTACATTTTAGTGTCGATTTTCGGGAAGAGGTACATCGCCCCCTTAGGTTTGACACAAGAAACGCCAGGAATCTGATTGATCAGTTCATACGCTCGGTTGCGCTGCTCTAACAAGCGTCCGCCAGGTAAAATCAGTTCATTGATACTCTGGTATCCACCTAACGCGGTTTGAATGGCATGTTGCATTGGTACGTTTGCACATAAACGCATCGATGAAAGCAGCTCCAAGCCATTCACGTACCCTTGAGCCAGATGTTTAGGCCCCGTTAAGAACATCCAGCCACCACGGAAACCACAAACACGGTAGGCTTTTGAAAGGCCATTGAATGTCATGACTAGCACGTCTTCAGTGAGTGTGGCGACTGAGGTATGTGTTGCACCGTCGTACAACACTTTGTCATAGATCTCATCTGCGAAAATGATCAGTTTGTGCTGGCGTGCTATCTCAATCACTTCAAGTAGGAAGTCACGGCTGTATACCGCACCTGTCGGGTTGTTCGGGTTGATCAGAACAATGCCACGTGTCTTTGGTGTGATTTTCTTTTTGATGTCTTCAAGGTCTGGGTACCAGTCAGCTTCTTCATCACATAGATAATGAACCGGCTTACCACCAGATAGTGCAACTGAAGCTGTCCATAACGGATAGTCTGGTGCTGGGATCAGCATTTCGTCGCCATTGTTTAATAGCGCTTGCATGGCCATTACGATCAACTCAGACACGCCGTTACCTACATACACATCTTCGACATCTAGCGAGCGTATACCTTTACGCTGATAGTGTTGGACCACAGCTTTACGAGCAGAGTAAATACCTTTGGAATCACAATAGCCTTGAGAAGTCGGCAGATTACGAATCACGTCGACTAAAATCTCATCAGGGGCGTCAAAACCAAATGGGGCAGGGTTACCAATGTTTAGCTTTAGGATTTTATGCCCTTCTTCCTCCATGCGCTTAGCATGTTTGAGTACAGGACCCCTAATGTCGTAGCAGACATTGTCGAGTTTTGACGACATCCCGATATTTTGCATTGTTTAATTCCTAAAAATTCGTTAATTTCTTTATTAAAATACAATAATTTGTTTTTTATTAGAATATATATCTGTAAATAATCTGTCTGCTGGTTAAGTTTTGCTCGCTTGCTATCACAGGATTTTGCAAAAGATCGCATACGACCTTGATTTGCTTTGGGTCTAAACTTAGAGTAGCCGTCAGTTACCATTTATCCTCACATACAACGAGGTTGATTTGTCACAGTTCCATCAAGCCGTAAAGAGAATTATCGAGCGAGTTCAGCAATCGGAAGGCAATCAAACACGTCTGGTCGAGCCCCTTAGCGAGAAACCTAATTTCTCATTTATTGATTGGCTTGATGCACAACCACTTTTCCCTAAGTTTTATTGGCAGTCCCGCGATACACGTGAAGAGGTCGTTGCACTAGGGCAATTGCACGCTTTTGTTGAGCCAGGTCCTGCTTATACCATTCTAGGTGAAGGGCAAAGAGTCTGGGGCGGGCGCTCTTTTGATGGACAGCATGAGAAGAATCGTCGCTGTATGCCTTCTTTTTTCTTTTTGCCTCAAATTGAGTTAATTCGTTTTGACCAACAGTGGTCTCTCGCAGTTAATATTTCAGAAGACAAAGCGCGAACTCTAGCTGGGTTGAATAAACTGGTTTGTGAGGTCGCGACCTTAGCTCCAATTTCGTCTCACATCCGCTCTATTGTTCATACGCCAAGTCAGCCTCAATGGAATGAGTTAGTTCATAAGGTTCTGACTGGTATAGAGAATGATGATTTTAAGAAAGTGGTTTTAGCGCGTCGCTCTACCGTGCAGCTTGATAACACATTAAGTGCTGCACAGCTACTTAAAGCAAGTTACTTAAATAACCATCATAGCTTCCATTTCATGCTGAGCTTAGACAGTAAGCACAGTTTTATGGGGTCTACGCCAGAACGTTTGTATTCTCGCGTAGGGCATGAGCTACATACCGAAGCGTTAGCAGGTACGATTGGTCGGGGAGACAATGCCACTCAAGATATGGAGTTGGCGAATTGGTTATCCCAAGACCAAAAGAACCTCAACGAAAACCAGTATGTGGTGGACGACATCATTGATCGTCTATCACCGCATTCTGAAATGGTTGAAGTGGAAGCTGAACCGAGTTTGGTCAGACTACGAAAAGTGCAGCACCTTAAGCGAAATATTCACGCTAGTCTAAGAGCGGGGATAAATGGTGTTCAGTTGTTATCGGCGCTTCAGCCAACAGCGGCGGTTGCTGGCTTACCCCGACAAGAGTCCATGCAGTTTATTCTTGATAATGAGCCCTTTGCACGCGGCTGGTACGCGGGGTCAATGGGTTATATAAGCCATGAACGAGCAGAGTTTTGTGTCGCAATCAGAAGCGCGCTTGTGCTCGGTGATCAAGTACAACTGTTTGCGGGCGCAGGGATTGTGCCTGGTTCTGTGGCAGAACATGAGTGGGCAGAACTTGATAAGAAAATGTCGACGTTACTTACGCTGATTTCTGATCATCCGCCATTGGGAGTCGCATCATGAGTCATGACCAAGCGGTGCTCAATCGAGTTTGGTCAGAAACCATATTGATTGAGCTTCAGCGATTTGGCGTTAAGCATGTTTGTATCGCTCCCGGATCTCGTTCTACTCCTTTAACTTTAGAAGCGGCAGAACAGTCCGACTTTTCCATTCATACTCATTTTGATGAGCGTGGACTGGGCTTTATGGCTCTTGGTTTAGCGAAAGCTACTCAGGAGCCAGTGGCAATTATCGTTACCTCTGGTACGGCAGTGGCGAACCTATTACCGTCGGTTGCCGAAGCCAAACTTACTGGTGAAAAACTGGTGCTGCTGACAGCAGATCGTCCAGTAGAACTTGTCGGCTGTGGTGCAAACCAAGCGATAAATCAATTGGGTATTTTTTCACATCATGTTTCGGCCAGTTTGAATTTACCAAGCCCAAATTTAGCAACGTCGCTTAACTGGTTGCTGACCTCTGTTGACGAAGTGATGTTTACTCAGCAATTGCAGGGTAGTGCTGTTCATATTAATTGTGCATTTCCAGAGCCTTTGTATTCCAACGGCGCAAAAGCGGATTATCAAACCTACTTAGATTCGGTCGCCGGATGGCGAAAAGGAAGCGGCACTTATACTCAGCGTTTTAGCCATTTGTCACAGGCGAACATCCCGCCTTTTTCGGACAAAAAAGGCTTGGTTGTGATTGGCAGCTTACCGCTTGAACAAGCGAAGTCGGCGCAGGCATTTGCACAAAAGATGGGATGGCCAGTACTTGCAGACCCGCAAAGTGGTCTCAGTTCGGATTGGGCGTGTTACGATGTATGGCTTCAACTTCCCGAGTTCGCAAACGAGCTTGAATCTTGTGAACTTATTATCCAATTTGGTAGCCGAATCATCTCCAAACGTTTGAACCAATGGATTGATAAACAAGTATCGAAAAATCAACAAAGTAAAGACGTTCAGTATTGGTATGTCTCACCTTGTATGGACCGGAATAACCAAAATCATCTGGCGCAAATGCACTGGGTTGAGCCTCCTAAAACGTGGGTTTCTCGCATTAGTTTTGAGAAGTCAATATTTGCTGGGTGGGCTGATAGGTTAGCGAATGACGTTAAGCGAGTTCATCAACGTATCGAAGAAGCCTTCCTATCTGATTCAGCGTCTGCCATTGACGAAATTGCGTTGGCAGCAGACATCAACGAGCGCACAAAGAACGTAGATGTTTTCTTGGGTAATAGCTTGTTTGTTCGGCTTGTTGATATGTACGGAAAATTGGATGGTGTAGAGGTTTTCACTAATCGAGGCGCGTCAGGGATTGACGGTTTGTTTGCTGCGGCATCAGGCGTGCAACGGGCAAGAGGTAATCCGTTACTGATGTATATCGGTGACACAGCAGCACTTTATGATCTCAATTCTCTGGCGCTATTTTCTCACAATAAACTGCCGGCGGTACTTGTTATTACCAATAATGACGGCGGTGCGATTTTTGATATGTTGCCAGTACCACCAGAGCGCAGGACGACATATTATCAAATGCCTCATGGTTATCAGTTTGAACACGCGGCAAAGCAGTTTGGTTTGGCGTATTTGCATGTTTCTACACTGGAGCAATTCCAATCATCTGTAAAAGAGCATTTATGTCACGGCCAAGGAACGTTGCTGGTCGAGGTTCAAACCCCATCTAACCAAGCTGCTGAGACACTCAAGGCATTTAATAAGAGTCTGAATGCTTTACTTTGAACGTTTCCCTGTATTAGAAAAACACCAAAGTAGAACGTTGCCCACTTTGGTGTTTTTGCATGGCTTACTCGGTAGCGGTGCCGATTGGCTCGCGTGTTTAAATGCATTACCCGAATATGAGCGTGTTACGGTTGACCTTCCTGGTCATGGGCATAGCCAATCTATTTCTTGCAGCGATCTGAATGATTGCTGCAAACTTCTTGGTTCCACACTATCTTTATTATTTCCCTCACAACAACCACTTATTTTGATTGGTTACTCTATGGGCGGCCGCATTGCGATGCATGGTATTGCCCATCAATGCTTTCCAGATCTCAATATTGCAGGCGCGATTATTGAAGGGGGAAACTTCGGGCTTCAAACTGAGTCAGATAGACAGGCACGATTCGAAAACGATTCGCGCTGGGCAAAGCGTTTCAAAACTGAGCCTCTTGCCTGTGTTTTGAACGATTGGTACCAACAGTTGGTCTTTTCTTCACTAAACCATGAGCAAAGACAAACATTCATTGCGAAGCGAAGTGATAATCTTGGCTCAGCGGTGGCGAATATGTTGATGGCGACATCGTTAGCCAAACAGGCATATTTGTTACCCTCACTGCAAAAGCAGAACATACCAGTGTATTACTTGTGTGGTGAGAAAGACCAAAAATTTAGCCAACTGGCACAACGTAGCGGGTTGGCGTATCGACAAGTTGAAAGCGCTGGTCATAACGTCCATCAAGAGCAGCCCAAACAGTTTGCGATACATACCAAGCAAATAATTCAGTCTCACTTTGGTGAGAGTAACGAGAACAATGGGAATCACCATGGCTAAAACAGTAGGCATTTCTGAAGAAGAACTTTACGCTCCGGTTCAATGGAAAGATTGCGGCGAGAAATACGAGGACATTCATTACCATAAGTCTGAAGATGGTATCGCGAAAATCACCATTGCGCGTCCTCAAGTGCGTAACGCGTTTCGTCCTCAAACGGTAAAAGAGATGATTGATGCGTTGGCAGATGCGCGTTACGACTCTGGTGTTGGCGTGATCATTCTGACAGGTCTAGGTGAAGACGCATTCTGTTCTGGCGGCGACCAGAAGATCCGTGGCGACTATGGCGGCTATAAAGATGACCAAGGTACGCATCACCTAAACGTATTGGACTTCCAACGCGATATTCGTACTTGTCCAAAACCAGTGATCGCATCGGTAGCGGGTTGGGCTGTTGGCGGTGGTCACGTTCTGCACATGATGTGTGACCTAACGATTGCAGCTGACAACGCTCAATTTGGTCAAACAGGCCCTAAAGTGGGTTCATTTGATGGCGGTTGGGGTGCATCTTACATGGCTCGCATCGTAGGCCAAAAGAAAGCTCGCGAAATTTGGTTCCTATGTCGTTTCTACAATGCTCAAGAAGCGGTAGACATGGGCCTAGTAAACACAGTTGTACCACTAGCGGATCTAGAGAAAGAAACCGTTCGTTGGTGTCGTGAAGTACTACAGCACAGCCCAATGGCATTGCGCTGCCTGAAAGCTGCATTAAACGCAGATTGTGATGGTCAAGCGGGTCTGCAAGAGCTAGCGGGTAACGCAACGATGATGTTCTACATGACTGATGAAGGCCAAGAAGGTCGTAACGCCTTTAACGAGAAGCGTCGCCCAGACTTCGATAAATTCCCTCGCAACCCATAATCCGTCTAAATGAGGAGCGTGTTAGCTCCTCTGTTCCTTTTTTCCTGAGCGCCTCGCCCTCTGGGAGGCTGGTGGGATTGCTCGTCAGAACGCTCAAATATACGGCATTACATAGGACTTGAATTATGCGTGAAGCGAAAATTTATCGTTATAGCTTGCCCATGGATAGTGGTGTCATCCTACGTGACAACAAGCTAACCGAACGTGTTGGTTATGTTGTTGCGCTTTCTGAAGGTGACCAAATAGGGTTTGGAGAAGTCGCTCCTCTTCCTAGTTTTAGTTTAGAGAGCACCGAAGATGCGGGTGTTCAGCTACAAGAACAGGCGGAGCGTTGGGTAGCAGAGTTGGATGTGGATTATGCCAATATGTACCCGTCGGTTGCGTTTGGTTTATCGATGGCACAGCTTGAATTAGCTGGTGGCTTACCACAACAAGGTAAATACCAAACAGCGCCACTATGCACTGGCGACCCAGATGAGCTCATTCCAAAGCTGAACGAAATGGAAGGTGAGAAAGTCGCTAAGGTGAAAGTTGGACTTTATGAGCCAATTCGCGATGGCATGCTTGTGAACCTTTTTCTTGAATCAATCCCTCAATTAACGCTTCGACTCGATGCCAATCGCGCTTGGACACCAGAAAAAGCGCAGCAGTTCGCTAAGTACATTGCTCCGTCTCTGCGTCAACGAATCACGTTTCTAGAAGAGCCGTGCCGCTCTCCTGGCGATAGTCTCTCTTTTGCGATTAATACTGGTATTGCTATCGCTTGGGATGAAACATTGCAAGATGCGGTTCGTCGTGAAGATTTCCGTCTTGAAGATCTAACTGGTGTGAAAACGGTCATCATCAAACCCACACTCATTGGTTCAGTGGATTTTTGTATTACACTGATAGAGAAAGCGAAGTCACTGGGGATGAAAGCGGTTATTAGCTCGAGCATTGAATCCAGTCTCGGTTTAACGCAATTAGCGCGCTTTGCCCAATGGCAGCTGCCTGATGAAGTTCCAGGTTTGGATACGATTGGCCTATTCAAAGCTCAGTTAGAGCAAGGCTGGCCTAAGTGTGAACTTCCCGTTTTTCCTCTGAAAGATCAGGAGATTGTGTGGCATTCTGCATAGACAATGTTGCGAAGGCACCGTGGAAATATTGGGCTCAAACGAGCCCTTTTTCTATTGCACTCAAGACACCAACAGAAACATTAAACTGGCAACAACTCTCAGTACGTATTGAGCAATACGCTCACTATTTGAATGACTTGGGCGTAACGCGGGGAGATGTGCTGACTTTGGTAGGTAAAAACCAAGTCGAAACTCTGCTGTTTTATCTTGCCTCCAAACAGTTAGGTGCGCTCGCTGCGCTGACCATGGAACAACCACTAGATAAGTTGCAGGGTAAGCTTGCTACACTTTACAGGCCTGATCAAACTCGGTTTATCTGGTTTTCTCAGGAGTGCGCTTCGACCTTTTCTGAACATGATATACAAAAACTCGAGGCAACATTGCTTTCACCGCCCTTAGTTTCACAACAAGAGCGTGATGCGGTGATTGAAGATGCCTATCACCATGACAGGCTCGCTTCAGTGGTATTTACCTCTGGCTCGACAGGGGAGCCTAAAGCCGTGGTTCATACACATCGACAACACCTTGCTTCAGCAGAAGGCTTGTTGCAAGAGTTCATTTTCACTCAGCAAGATTCTTGGCTATTGTCGCTTCCGCTTTATCACGTCTCTGGATTGGCGATTGTATATCGTTGGCTATATGTCGGAGCGACATTGAAAATCGGTACAGGAAAACTTGTCGAAGATATTCAGGGCGTATCACACGCTTCTTTGGTTGCGACTCAGCTCAAACGGTTATTGGATGATGATGCACATTTGTCATTGACACATGTGCTACTTGGCGGCAGCCACGTTGATCACGAGTTGGCACTACGAGCAACAGGGCAAGGCATTGAGACATGGTTAGGTTATGGGATGACGGAGGCGGCCTCTACCGTTACCGCAAAGAGAATTGACAGCACCAGTAATGCTGGACATGTATTGAAGCACCGTAAGATAAAATTAGTTGACCAACGCATTTTTATTGGCGGTAAGACATTAGCGGCAGGGTATTTCCATCAAGGACATGTTACCCCATTTCTGGATGAGAAAGGCTGGTTTGACAGCAAGGATCTTGGCGAGTGGCAAGGTGATGAATTAAAGATAATCGGCCGTGCCGACAATCAGTTTATCTCTGGTGGTGAGAATATCCATTGTGAAGAGATTGAAGCCGCTTTGAACCAAATTGATGGTGTAGTGCAGAGTATAGTGGTTCCAGTCGAAGACGCGGAGTTTGGTCATAGACCAGTAGCTGTGATTCAGACCAATGGATTGCGCAGCAAGTCGGAGTATGACCAGCACTTGCAATCAAAGTTAGAGAAGTTTAAATGGCCAGTGGAATACCATGTAATGCCAGAAACTCTACTAGAAGGTGGGATCAAAATTTCACGTAAGGCCGTGAAAGAGTGGCTGTTGTCATCACTTCAGCATTAGTCAATTTTGCTATGTATTAGTCATAAAGAGAATTTCGTATCCTTATAACTCTGAATCATAATTATGCTTCTTAGTGGAGAGAAAATGCATAAGGTTCAGGATGGCAAAGCTAGTTTTAATTGCGGCAGTAGCACTACAAATTGGTATCGCGATAAGTAGTGAAGGGCTAGCCCGCTCTCTTGCAGAGCTAACGGCATTTTTGAACGCTATTGCGTTGGTCGTTATATACAAAAATAGCAAACGGGAAATACCGTCCCCTCAACGCGATAAGCAGACCACCAATATCTAAAACAGTAACCAACTTAGAGAAGTGGTCGAAATTAACACCCACAGAGTCACACCAAACAACAGTGGCTTAGCTCCAGCAGACTTTAGTTTTGAAATTGAAATGCTACAACCTATCAAGAACAGACATACAACCAACGCTTGCTTTGCTCCAATGAAAATGCCGTGATAGACCATTTCAAATTGAGGAAAGAAGTCGCTAAATGCGATAGCTGCACAGTACCAAAAAATGAAATAAGGGATAGCTAGTTTTTTCTTTCCATTCTCTTTTTGGCCTCTTGAAAAGATGACGGCACTGATCAAAGCAACAGGAATGATCCATAAAGCGCGCGCGAGTTTCAATGTTGTTGCCGTCGTTAGTGCTTCTTCCCCATAGGCCGAGGCAGCCCCGACAACAGAAGATGTGTCATGAATGGCAATCGCAGCCCATGTGCCAAACGTGTGTTGATCTAGCCCTAAAGCATGTCCAATCACAGGAAACACAAAGAGTGCAATGGAGTTCAGGACAAACACTGTTGCCAGTGCTAATCCAATCTGCTCGTCTTTCGCTTTAATCGCCGGTGCCACAGCAGCAATTGCGCTACCACCACAAATTGCAGTACCTGATGAGATTAAGTAAGCGGTTACTCGCTCCAATTTAATTACCCTGGCAATGAGAGTGCCCATGATCAGTGTGCCTGTAATAGTGGCGATGATCAGGCCGATACCATCCGATGTGACTGTAAGTGCTTGCTCAAAGTTGATGCCAAAGCCTAAGCCAATAATCGAGTAAGACAGCAGCTTTTTAGTAAAAGAAGCGATGGGCAGCTCGGAAGGCACAAAACCAAAACTTGCGAGTAGAAAACCGATAACTAGAGCAATGGGAGAGGAGGCAAGAGGGGTTAGACAAAAAAGTAACGCCAATCCAAACAGGAGGTAGTTTCTATTCAAGGTTTTTATTCGCTGTTGTGAATGAAAGGGAGAGTATATCGCACTGGGTGTGGTCAGTTTGTCTTAATGATTTGAACACATGTTCAGTTATCCTAAACATGTGTTCAAGTGTATTTATCGCCAGTCGCCTCTAAGTTGATGCACTTTATCGAACATTGTTTTTGCCGTTGCTTCATTTGGTGGCACCGGTTGTCCTGCCTCAATTTCTAGCTTTGACCAAAATCGAGTCGGTAAGCCACAGCATGCGTGACCTTTTGCGCGGCTGAAATAGCTTCCCCATAATCCTTTTAGTGCAACAGGTATGACAGGTACTGGGCTACGACGTAGAATGATATCAATACCGCGCATGAATTCATTCATTTCACCATCTGAAGTTAATCTTCCTTCAGGGAAAATACAGACGATATGACCTTCGCTTAGCGCGGCTTCCACATCGTTAAATGCACGTCTGATAGAGCTTCTGTTACTCGCTGAAATTGGAATTACCCCAGTTCGACGTAAAAAGCGCCTTAATGGAGGTAGGTTGGCGTAATCTTCCTCCATCACAAAACGAATCAACCTTGGGCATACTGCACTAAGTAGCAATGCATCCATGTAGCTTACATGATTACATACAATCAATGCCCCACCATGCTCGGGTAGGTTGTGTAGATTCTTATGCTTAACTCGATAGATGGTGTGCGTAAGCATCCACATGACAAAGCGAACTACAAAAATAGGTATTTGCAAAAAGATGTAAGCGGCAACTAAGAAATTTAAAATGGCTAACAATGCAAACAGCTGAGGAATTGTCATCTTGATTACACTTAGGCACACAATACCCAAGACAGCGCTGCCGACCATAAACAGAGAGTTAAAGATGTTGAGCCCTGCGATGACTTGAGCACGTTCGGTTTCCTTTGCTCGATGCTGCATTAATGCGTAAAGAGGCACGATAAACAAACCGCCCGAAGCGCCAATCATCAATAGGTAGAAAAATAATGGCCAAAAAGGCTCATATCTAAAGAAGTCTACAAAGTTATGGAAAATAGGTAGATCATTGGGAATGGAAGTGGCCATTAGGTACCCAAATACCGTAATGCCAAAGGCACCAATTGGCACAATACCGACTTCGATACGATGGTTTGAGATCCAATTGCAAAGTAGCGACCCTAGCGCGATACCAATGGAAAATAGAGCGAGCAAGAAAGACACCGCACTCTCGGTGCCATTTAGGTAAATCTTAGTGAAATTCGGGAATTGTGTTAGATATGCGGCGCCTAAAAACCAAAACCAGCTTATTGCCATTATGCATTGAAAAACAACTCGATCGGATTTGGCGATAGAGAGCGTGTGTTTGGTTTGCTTATATGGTTGCCAACGAAAAGAGAGATTGGGCGCGCTGGCTGCAGCAAAGGGGATTGAGCGGCTCGACAAGTAGCCTAACAATGCGAAGATCACGACACAAAATGCGGCGAGGTATTTTGCGTTGTCTGCAGAGGCTATAATCCCAGCGCCTAAGGTGCCAATAAGGATGGCGATAAAGGTACCAGCTTCAACAAGAGCGTTGCCGGGCACTAATTCTTTAGCATTTAACTTTTGAGGCAAAAGGGCATATTTAACTGGGCCAAAAAATGCTGACTGTGTGCCCATTAAAAACAGTAGCAATAAAAGCACACCATAACTTTCGGTTATGAATCCGATGGCACCTAACAGCATGATGGCTATTTCAAATAGTTTGACCTTACGAATAAACCATGACTTTTCATATTTGTCGGCTAATACGCCAGCGGAAGCAGAGAACAGAAAGAACGGTAGAATGAACAAGCCTGCCGCAAGGTTGATGAACAAATTGCTCGAAATAGGCAGTGCACTGGAGCCAGCGAATGCGACAAACAACAGCAAAACGTTTTTAAAAATATTGTCGTTAAAAGCGCCAAGAAATTGAGTAATGAAATAGGGCAGGAATTTTCTCTGCGTAAGTAAGGACGGCTGTCTGTCGGATGACATGTATAATCCTTTGTTACCAGTTCGTGAGGTAGTTGGAAAGAAGATTACTGATCAACTCTTTGCCATCAATCGGTTCACTAGAGAAAAACTTATCATCAACACTGAGTAAAGTAATGCCATGTACGCCAGACCAAAGGACTCGACTCGCTTGAATCACTTCGGATTCAGTACGATGTGGTGCGATTTGAGCCAATAGTGACTCTAGCATTCCCGTCATACCATCGATACGTTTGGCATGCCATTCCGGAAGTTCTGCTCCATTCATGTTGTGTTCGAACACTAACTGCCAACGGTATGGGTGTTTTTGAGCAAAATCGTGGTAGCAATAAGCGAGTTCAAAAAGCGCTTGATGGGAGTCTTTGCTGTCATTAGTCGCTTTGCGTGCTTCTTGAGATAACTCATCTAAAGTTTGAGCGACAACATGAAGCAACAACAAATTATAATTACCAAAAACATTTACCAATGTGCTTGGCACGTAACCAATCATGTTAGCGATTTTACGAAGACTGAGTTCGTGGTAAGAATTCTCATCTAAAAAGTTTTTGACCGTTGTTAACGTCAAATTCACTAACTCTTCTCGGGTGTGATCGTTTCTGCGCGCCATACTCTCAAACTACTTTATTGAACATCGTTCAATATGATAGTCAGCTACCTATTAACCGTCAACAAGGCAATGTGTCCAAGTGCCCTCAAGGTGTAGGATTCTGAGCTGTGTCACTGATTCTAATTCAAGTAAAACAATCTGGAGTATTAGTGAACTTATTCCATACTTTTTTTACATTGATCAAGCGCCTTCAGCTGAATTGTAAGCAGTGTGAGCAGTCTGCATTTTTGGCAATATTCTGATACATGTCAGCTTCTATAAGCTATTTTCATCAATCGGTATACAGAGTATGATGACTTAAAAATCATCTTTGGCGTGCTACTGTTTGAAACAACGATTGTTTCGTCTTGAAAATGGGGCACTATCTTAGATAGCTAACTTTAAGGATAACGATGAAACGTTTATTTTCTATTGTTGCTTTATTGATGTTTACTGTTGCTGTAGCGCCTATCGCGGAAGCGAAGAAGTTTGGTGGCAGTAAGTCTTTCGGTAAGAGCTACAAAACCGCACCAGCACCGAAACAACAGCAACAAAACACCAATACGGTCGGCAAAGATCAGACGACAAAGTCTTCAAGTAAGAAAGGCCTTATGGGTGGTCTGCTAGGCGGACTTCTGGCTGGTGGTCTACTTGCTGCATTCTTTGGCGGTGCTTTTGAAGGTATCCAGTTTATGGATATCCTAATTATTGGTTTGATTGCCTTTGTCATCTTTAAACTAATGCGCGGTATGCTAGGTGCGAAGCAGGGCAGTATGAACCAGCATCGTCAACAGCCTGCATTTGGTGGCAACGCATCTAAGTTTGAGCAACCAAACATGCAAAACTTTGAGCAACAACCAAACACAAATAATGGTGGCTTTGGTGGTTTTGGCGCTCAAACAGACGTACCACATAACTACCCACCGGGTTTTGACCAAGCAGCGTTCATTAATGGTTCTCGTGAACACTATCGAATCCTGCAAGGTGCGTGGAATCACAACCAGCTAGAAACTATTGAAGAATATGTTTCTCCAAGCTTGTTTGAAGACCTAAAAGCAGAGCGCGCGAAGCTCGACGGTGAGCAGCATACTGACGTAATGTACGTTGATGCGGAGATCGTCCGTGCTGATTACGATGCAAATAAAGCACAGCTTAGTCTGCAGTTTAGCGGTCGTTACCGTGACACAGTAGAAGGTGTTGAAGAAGAAATCGAAGATATCTGGCACCTAGAGCGTGACTTGACTGCGCCTAATGCGCCATGGTTAATCGTTGGTATTCAAGGCTAGTCACCTTTAAACCAATTTAGTCACTAGTAAAAATCCCGCATCCCCTGCGGGATTTTTTGTATCTATCATTTATATTTCTTGTACGTGTTTTTATGCAAACATCACTAATTGAGTCCGTTTGGTAATTTTGCGAGCCCACTTTTTCTAGTAAGTCCTCAAGTGTTTTCCTATTTATATTGAACATTCATATTAAGGCCATACGAACTAACAAAATCAAAATAGCTAGTACATTGTTTGTAGGGTAAAGATCTGCTCCTCAGCCTTTTGTTTGTGGAGTTTCACATGGGGTTGGTTGCTTTAGTGAGATTGAGTATAGGTTATACCAATCGTAGTAAATAACTGGTCATTCTAGCTTGTTAAAATACTCGATAACTGCGCCTTGTTCTCAAGCATTTTCCCTACGCTATTTCTGATCACTTATTTACTGTGATAGGTATTCAATCGAGCAGAGTTTCGGTTAGGAGTGAAAGGTTCGTTGTAGTAGGACTATGCTATCAAGATCCTGAAACGAAAAAAGCCAGCTCAATGAGCTGGCTTCTTCAATATGGTGGAGGGGGACGGATTCGAACCATCGAAGGCAGTGCCGGCAGATTTACAGTCTGCTCCCTTTGGCCACTC
>NZ_JAWORT010000011.1:0-175287 GCF_033337975.1 Vibrio sp. Vb2880 | reverse complement strand
GGCGCTGGACTAAACAAAGGCCCCCTTTTAGGGGGCTCACACAAAGCCACCTTCTTTAGAAGGTGGTAATTTACTTAGGTATGGACAGTACGAGATCAGAAAGTGAGTGTCCACTTCGCGCTATCCCAACGTTCTTGTTCTTCCTGTAAATCCGCGTGAAGTAATTTATTGTTTTCTAGCCATGCTTCATCTGTGCATGTGAGAATCCATTCGTCATTTTTGATAGATAAGGTGATATCAGGCAATGGATCTTCATTACGCTGCCCATTTAATACAATAGAAAGTCGTAATATTTTGATGAGGCTTATAACGTCACTCTGTTTATAGAGGTTGAAATCTGGTAGTTCTTGCAATTTGAGCGCTTTACGCTGGAAGCGAGCTAATGTTGCAAGCACTAATTGCTGCTCACGGTTGAAGCCTTGTAGGGTGGAGTGCAACAGAATATAAAAAGAGTGGCGATGGAAACTACGCAAGTTGATACTTAATCCGACTTCGTGAAGCAACGCTGCCCACTCTAGTAAGTCAAATAACTCACTCTTTTTCTTAATGCCTAGTTCAGAGCGTACCTGGCATAACATCTCACGTACATGCCCCTTAACACGAGCGGCATGCTCTAAGTCGACCCGGTGCTTGTTGGCTAAATTTTCTGTGGTGCGCATGCGAATATCGGAGCGTGCAAAACGTTCTTCCATTTCGTACAACAGGCCTTCGCGTAGAGCACCATCGGAGAAAAACATTTGCTCAATACGAAGCGCTTTGAAAATCGCGGACAAAATCGCTACGCCTGCTGCGAATACGGGTTTACGTTCTTCTGTTAGACCCGCCAGTTCAATATCTTCAATGGAATCAAATTTACACAGAGTTTCGATAAGTGTATCCAGTCGACTCGCTGTGATCAGGCCATCTTCAAAACCTAATCCTACTAGCACTTCTTGAATCGCTTTGATGGTTCCTGATGAGCCGAGAGCAATATCCCAGCCCTTTTTACGATATGTTGAAGCGATGGACTCGAGTTTTTGTTCGGCAGCTAACATCGCCTTGCTGAAGTTTTTTCCTGACAGTTTGCCGTTTTTAAAGTATTGCTCTGTAAAACTGACGCATCCCATCTGTTTACTGTTGAGAAGCTCAGGCTCAAATTCTTGTCCAATAATCATCTCGGTACTGCCGCCTCCGATATCGATGACTAGTTTGGAGTTGGATTCTACTTGAGTGTGCGCGACACCTAAGTAAATCAGGCGGGCTTCTTCTTCTCCAGGGATAATTTCTATTGGGAAAGGCATCACTTCTTTTGCACGCTCGATGAAAAGGTGGGCATTTTTAGCGCGTCTTAGTGTGTGTGTGGCGGCGATACGTACATTTGACTCATCAAGCCCTTGCAACCTTTCAGCGAACATGGCTAAGCATTCTAGCGCACGCTCCATTGCGGCGTGACTTAAGTTCAATTCACTGTCGAGTCCTGATGCTAAGCGAACACGTTGTTTATGACGACTAACCAGTTGTAGGTCACTGCCAACAACTTTGGCCACCACCATATGGAAACTGTTTGAGCCGAGGTCTATCGCGGCAATGTAGCGAGTATCTTGTTCAAGTATTTGAGGCATCTGAATTTTGTTTTCTAGTTTGCTTTTCTATATTTTTAAGATAGTCATAGATAGCGATTTGAGAGCGAACTTTTTTGCGATTACCTCGTGGTACGTAAGCGTTACTCATTTCTTTATCTATTAAACGAGCCTTTACTGTATCGGTAAAATGGATATTCGTTATATCAATAATTCTCTGTTTCAAACGTGGATCACGGACTGGTACTGCTACCTCGATACGGTGATCAATATTTCTTGTCATCCAGTCTGCGGAGGAGATATAAACTTGCGGATCGCCATCATTGTGGGTGATCACCACGCGAGGGTGCTCAAGAAAGCGGTCAACAATACTGATGATGCGAATATTGTCGCTGATCCCCTCAATGCCCGGTACTAATGAGCACATGCCTCGAATGATCATGTTTATTTTTACACCGGAAGTACTTGCTCCATAAAGCTTATTGACGATGCCTTTATCGACTAGGTTATTGACCTTGATCGTAAGAGCGGCTTTTTTCCCTAGCTTGGCATTCGCAATTTCATTATCGATTAAGCGGTAGATTTGGGTTCGAGAATTACGAGGAGATACCATAAGGTGATTGAACTTCACTGGTCGGTATGGATTCTCAATGTAACCGAAGACATTACGGACTTCATTAGTGATTTCTTGATCTGCCGTAAGCAGGGAGAAGTCGGTATAAATTCGTGCCGTCTTCTCATGGAAGTTGCCTGTGCCGATGTGTGCGTAGCGAATAATTTCTTCACCTTCACGGCGGCTAATCATCAGTAGCTTTGAGTGAATCTTAAGACCAGGCGCACCAAAGATGACGTGCACACCCGCTTCGGTTAATACTTTTGACCATTCGATATTGGCTTCTTCATCAAAGCGAGCTTGCAGTTCTACGACCACAGTGACATTTTTGCCGTTGTGCACCGCATCAATTAAAGAGTTCATCAAGCGAGAATCTTTCGCGACGCGATAAATGTTAATCTTGATACTAAGTACTTTGGGATCGAAGGAGGCTTGGCGCACTAACTCACTAATGTGGTCAAAAGTGTGGTAGGGATAATAGAGCAGAATATCTTTCGCTTTAATCGCGTCAAAGCTGTTGGCATAACCTTCGAAATCGGCACATTTCATTGGCGGGAGAGGTTTATTTTCAAGATATTCTCGTCCAACATTTGGAAAGCCGATGAAGTCTTTAAAGTTGTGATAGCGTCCGCCGGGGATAAGGTTATCGTAGTTAGAGATATTCAGTTTGTTACACAGAAACTCTAACATTTGAGGCGGCATATCGCGTTCGTAGACGAAGCGAACGGGCTTTGCTGTCAGTCGCTGATTGACCCCCTCTGACATTTGTTCAAGCAAGCTGTACTCGATTTCATTGCGTAAATCGTATTCAGCGTCACGCGTCATTTTCATCGCATAGCCGCTAAGCTCATCATAATCAAAAAAGCCTTTGAACAGCTCGTCCAAACAGTGGCGGATAATATTATCAAGTAAGATGATGGTTTTTCGGCGCTTTCCTTTCTGTTCTGGTACCATCACAAAGCGGGGAAGGTGATCGGTCGGAATTTCGATCAGAGCGTACTGGTAATGTTCTTCTTTACGCAGTTCTACGGCGATGTAAGCGTACTCGTCTTTGAGAAATTGCAGAACATCGATCTCGTCTTTCATTAGGAGGGGAGTGATATGCGGCATTACCTCTCTACGGAAGTATTTTGCGATCCACTTTTGTTGCGATTCATCCAGTTGTTGTTCGTTGACCAAGAAAATGCGACGTCGTGCCATTTCTCGAATCAATTCGCTGTAAAGCTCATCAAATTGTTCGTTAAGCTTTAGTGCTTTCGACTGCATTTTGGTTAACAGTCGTTTAGGGCTATCACTGCCACCGCGCTCTTGGCTGATTAGGATTCTGCGCTTCACGTCCGCAAAGCGTACTTTGTAAAATTCATCTAAATTGTTGGAAAAGATCCCAAGAAAGCGAATACGTTCGATCAAAGGGACGGTTTTATCGGCAGCTTCTTGTAATACTCGTTCGTTGAAAGACAACCAACTCAGTTCTTTTTCTATATATAGTTTTTCTGCGCTCATAACCTTACCTAGCCAAAAGTGAAGTATTACGTACTCATCTTGGAAAAATGGATGAGTGAGAACATTATGAGATTTTCATTACAGATTTATTTCATACCACGCATTGCATAAGAGTTGTATTCTTTTCAGGTGTTTAATGTGATCTGTAATATAATTGTCATCTTAACGACATATTCTAGTACTAAGTCAAAAAAGGTAGAGATTTAAATGGCACAAGCCGAGTTTTCATTGCAGGAAAAAGATAAGAAACGACTGATAAAAGATCGTTTAGTTCGACTTGCAGTGACATCCGGTGGTGTCGGCGTACTCGCGGCGCTTATTTTGATCTTTGTCTACCTCGCCATGGTGATCATTCCGCTTTTTTCTGATGCGGAGATCAAAACCAACCAAGCCATTCGAGCCACTCATATTGAAACACCACTTGCGATTTCAGTGGATGATTACGCTCAGCTCGCGTTCGTTCTAACCCAAAGTGGTGAGATTCAATATTTGTCGATGGACGATCCTACGAAACCTGCGGTGTATAAACAGCAAATCGTCCAGAAACCCGTCGCTTTCTCTCAATCTGCTCCTGGGCTAGGTTGGTATGGATTTGTTGATGGGCAGGGTAAAGCGAACCTTTTCAAGCCAGAATTTAATGCCACATTGAGAGAAAATACACGTCCTCCGGAAGTGATTGAGCTAGACACCAGCATGGATCTGACACTAAGTACGCCTCAAGATCCTGTGACTCAGTTTGTATTTGCAGCTTCGACGCCCTTACCAACGATTGTTTGGCAGAAGCAAAGCGGTGAAGTAAAGGCTCGTTGGCAAGTGGCTTCGTCTTTGGGTACACCTCCGACAACGATCGATTTTACGTTCTCTTCAGGCTTTGATGCACCTCAGCAAATGTTATTGACACCTGATGGTGAAACGCTTTATTTGCGCGATGGCTCTGAGTTGATCGTGTTAAAGAAAACCGCACGTAAATTTGCTGTGCGAGAGGTGGTCGACCTAACTCAAGGTGATAAGAAGCATTCCGTTCGTACGATAGACTTATTGGCTGGTGCTTACTCGCTTTTGGTGACGCACAACGATGGTCGGGTGTCGCAATGGTTTGATACGCTGCAAGAAGAAAAACGCACGTTAACGCATATTCGTGATTTTAAATTGGCATCAGAGCTTAAGTATTTGTTGCCGGATTCTCATCGAAAAGGATTTTATAGCTTTTACACCAACGGCACGTTGCAAAGTCATTATACAACTAGTGAAAAACTGGTGTTGTTTAAGCGTGCGTACAATCAAGCGCCCGCAATCGCAGCAATGTCTAACAATGAACGCTACTTAATCACTTGGCAAAATAATGCGTTAAATGTTGCGGAAGTGGACAATGCCTACCCGGAAATTTCATTGTCTTCATTATGGCAAGAAGTGTGGTACGAAGGGTATCCTGAGCCTGAATTTGTGTGGCAATCGACTTCGGCGAGCGATAACTTTGAGGCTAAGTTCAGCCTAGTACCTATTGCGTTTGGAACGATAAAAGCGGCGATGTTTGCGATGCTGTTTTCAGTACCGCTCGCAGTGCTAGGTGCTATTTATACGGCTTACTTTATGTCGCCACGCATGCGTCGTGTCGTAAAACCCTCGATTGAGCTAATGGAAGCACTGCCGACGGTGATCATAGGTTTCCTCGCGGGATTGTGGTTCGCGCCTATTGTCGAAGATCACCTGATTACGATCGTCGTTATGCTGTTTGTTTTGCCCTTGAGCACCATGATTATGGGCGGGCTATGGGCATTAATACCGCAACCTCTGCGGAATCGTCTGCCTAATGGTTGGCATGCTTTAGTGCTCATGCCTGTCATATTGGTACTGATTGGGCTTGGAGTGTGGATTTCGCCTACGATTGAGCAGACGTTCTTTGGTGGCGATATGCGCTTATTCTTAACCGAGCATGGT
Source organism: Vibrio sp. Vb2880 (assembly GCF_033337975.1). NCBI lineage: Bacteria > Pseudomonadati > Pseudomonadota > Gammaproteobacteria > Vibrionales > Vibrionaceae > Vibrio > Vibrio sp. Vb2880. The sequence continues at coordinate 169,674 of NZ_JAWORT010000011.1, read as the reverse complement.
ATTGGTTACGATCAACGCAATGCATTGGTGGTGGGGTTAGCGATGGGGTTTGCTGTTATCCCGACGATTTTTACCATTGCCGAAGATGCCATTTTCTCTGTACCGAAGCATTTATCGGATGGCTCTTTGGCATTAGGGGCCACGCCTTGGCAAACTTTAATCTATGTTGTCTTGCTTACTGCAAGCCCAGGTATTTTTTCTGCCATTATGATGGGCCTGGGACGCGCTGTTGGCGAAACCATGATTGTGTTAATGGCAACGGGCAATACGCCATTAATGGATTGGAATATTTTGGAAGGATTGCGCAGCCTGTCGGCGACCATCGCCGTTGAGTTGCCAGAGTCGGAAGTTGGAAGTTCGCATTATCGCCTGCTGTTCCTAGCTGCATTGATTTTATTTGTGTTTACGTTTGCAGTAAACGCGCTTGCGGAGTGGGTTCGTCAGAGACTGAGAGATAAGTACCGTGCGTTGTAATAATGGTTTGAATAAAGAGCGAGTAATAACGTGTTAAATTGGATTCGTTCTGGCGCACCGTGGATATGGCTAACAGGCGGTGCAGTCAGCATCAGTTTGTTGTCGGTATTAGGGTTGTTACTCCTTATCGGCTGGAAAGGCCTGACTTACTTTTGGCCAGCGCCCTTGTATCAGTGGAATGTTGCAGCGCTGACACCTGTACAAGGCGAAGTGCTACATGAAAATACTATTCTGATTGGTCAAGTGTATGAGCGCAGCTTTGTACCGAAGAGTTATTTGCCTGAAAGCGCAGCACAACAGTTAGAAGACGATGAAGATTTTGCCACGCGACTCAACATCAAAATCGCTAACCGAGAGTTGTATCCCGCCGATTTTATCTCCGTATTGCAAATGCAGTTGGATGAGCCCACTACGCCAAAAGAGTGGGCGGTGATAGAGCGCAGTAGCGGTGGTTATTTCTTTGGTAAGCTGGTGGCGTTTCAAGATGGCGATAATATATACACCAGTGATATTCAATCGGTACTAAATAAAAAGCTTGATGATGCAGAAACTCTGCGCCATGAGATTGATTCTTTGGTGGTCGATCAGCTTAAAGAGCTTGGTTGGAAGCTAGAGCAGTTGCGATTAGAAAAGCGCAAGCATGAATTGAATGACACGCTGACAGAAAGCTTCTTAAAGGAAAATCAGACGAAAAAAGAGCAGATAGAGAAAGCGCTTGAGACGTTAGATTTGCAACTTGATGGTTTACGACTTCAGCTCTCTGACTATGCCTTGATTGTCGAGGATATGACCGGGTCACAAGTATCGATTCCGCTCGAAGATATTTTGGACTACTGGTATCCAAACCAAATGTCACTGCCTGATAAAGTCATGCATTGGGGAAAACAGGTTTGGAAGTTTTTATCTGAAGATCCAAGAGAGTCAAACTCCGAAGGAGGCGTGTTCCCTGCGATATTTGGTACGGTTTTCTTAGTACTCATTATGTCGATCATTGTGATGCCACTTGGGGTGATCGCCGCTATCTATCTACATGAATATGCTAAGAATAACGCTCTAACCAGAGTTATTCGTATTGCAGTTATAAACCTAGCGGGTGTTCCATCGATTGTTTATGGCGTGTTTGGTTTAGGTTTCTTCGTTTATACGATTGGTGCCTCTATCGACAACGTATTCTATGCGGAGAAGCTACCGGCACCAACCTTTGGTACGCCGGGTTTGTTATGGTCTGCACTAACTCTTGCCGTGCTGACGCTTCCAGTTGTGATTGTTACGACGGAAGAAGGTTTAACTCGTATTCCGAGTTCAGTACGACATGGCTCTCTGGCACTTGGTGCAACTCAGTTCGAAACGCTATGGCGCGTGGTTTTGCCTATGGCGACGCCAGCTATTATCACAGGTTTGATCCTTGCGATTGCGCGTGCAGCTGGCGAAGTAGCGCCACTGATGCTGGTGGGGGTCGTGAAATTGGCATCCAGTTTACCGGTTGACGGACAATTCCCTTATGTGCATTTGGATAGAAAGTTCATGCATTTAGGTTTTCACATTTACGATGTTGGCTTTCAAACCTCCAACATCGAAGCGGCGCGACCATTAGTTTATGCCACCTCTTTCTTACTCGTGACAGTGATTGTCGGGCTAAACTTAACAGCAATCAGTATTCGCAATAATTTACGAGAAAAATACAGAACGTTAGGACAAGATTAAGTATGTTTAATTTTGATAGTACATTAGGTTATGAGCCACCATTGGATGTTCATAATTTAACGGATGAACAAACAGCCATCTCAATCGAGAACCTTAATCTGTTCTATGGTCAAACTCAGGCGCTGCATGATATTTCGATGCGAATTCCCAAAGGGCGAGTCACCGCTTTTATCGGTCCTTCAGGGTGTGGAAAGTCGACGTTATTACGTTGCATCAATCGCATGAACGACTTAGTGGAAGGGTGTCGAGTCACAGGTAAAGTGCGTCTCCATGGCAAGAATGTTTATCATCCTAATGTCGATGTTGCGACACTTCGACGCCGAGTGGGGATGGTGTTTCAAAGACCCAATCCATTTCCTAAGTCTATTTATGAAAACGTAGTTTATGGCTTACGCTTACAAGGTGTAAAAAACAGCCGTAGTTTAGATGACGCAGTGGAGCGATCCTTGCGCTCGGCGGCGTTGTGGGATGAGGTAAAAGACCGCTTGCATGAGAACGCATTTGGCTTATCTGGTGGTCAGCAACAGCGCTTGGTCATTGCGCGCGCGGTTGCGATTGAGCCGGAAGTCCTGTTATTGGACGAGCCAACATCAGCGCTGGATCCAATCTCAACTTTAACTATTGAAGAGCTTATCAATGAGCTGAAGACTCAATATACTGTCGTTATCGTTACCCATAACATGCAACAAGCGGCGAGAGTGAGCGATCATACTGCATTCATTCATATGGGTAAGTTAATTGAATACTCTGACGCGGACTCGATCTTCACTTCGCCAATGAAGAAACAGACCGAAGATTACATTACGGGTCGCTACGGTTAAGTCGCGACTCTATACGGAATAAGGAACATCATGCACTTTGGACGTCATATTTCAGGGCAATTTAACGTAGAGCTAGAATCGATTCGTACTCATGTATTAACCATGGGAGGCTTGGTAGAGCAGCAGCTTTCGTATTCTATTCAAGCCTTGCATAAAGAAGACATCGAACTGGCGCGTAAGGTTGTGCGTGACGATCATAAAGTGAATGCGATGGAAGTCTCGATCGATGACGCCTGTACACGCATTATTGCTAAGCGTCAGCCAACGGCAAAAGACTTGCGCTTAATCATGGCTATCATCAAAACGATCACGGATTTAGAACGCATCGGTGATGTGGCGACACGCATTGCTTACGTTGCCATTGAAAGCCCATCATCAAAAGAACGACAATTCCAAGTGTCGTTAGAGCCTCTCTGCCGTCAGGCAATTAATATGCTGCATCAGGTTTTAGATGCGTTTGCCCGCATGGATGTAGAAGCGGCAGCAGAGGTGCATAAACAAGATGACAAACTAGACGCCGAGTATGAAGCGGTGATTCGTCAGTTGATGACTTACATGATGGAAGATCCAAAAAATATCCCTAATATTCTTCAAGTGATGTGGTCGGCACGCGCGATTGAACGCGTGGGGGACCGCTGCCAGAACATCTGTGAATACATTATTTACTTTGTGAAAGGGAAAGATGTACGCCACCTAGGTGATCAAAGTATTGATGACGTACTGAAGTAACTGACTTCAACAAATAGACCAGCTTTTAGGCTGGCCTATTTATTAGAGAGAAGGAAAGCACGTTAATATTTATCAGGAACGAAGGTCTGATCATCAATGGGCGCTCTGACGTAACCTTCTTTATTGAGTTCAGGTAATTCGATGGGTGAGTACTCAAGTGCTTTGTAATCAATCTGGCTTAGTAAATGACTGATACAGTTCAAGCGCGCTTTCTTTTTGTCATCAGAAGGGACGACCCACCAAGGGCAGTTTTTCGTGTCTGTATAGGCAAACATCTTATCTTTTGCTTCCGAATACTCCGCCCAGCGATGACGTGACTCTAAATCCATGGGGCTGAATTTCCAACGTTTGATCGGCGTATTAATTCGACCTAGAAAACGTTTTTCCTGCTCTTCGTCTGAAACCGAAAACCAATACTTAATCAGAATAATCCCAGAGCGTTGCAACATTCTTTCGAATTCAGGACAAGAGCGTAAAAACTCTTCGTATTCATCAGGCGTACAGAACCCCATGACTTTTTCGACACCCGCTCGGTTATACCAACTTCGGTCAAATAAAACGATTTCACCAGCAGATGGTAAATGAGCGACGTAACGTTGGAAGTACCATTGCGTTTTTTCTTTTTCGGTCGGTGCAGGCAGAGCGACCACGCGACAAACACGCGGGTTTAGCTTTTCTGTAATTCGCTTTATCACTCCGCCTTTGCCCGCAGCATCACGTCCTTCAAACAAAACCACTACCTTTAACCCTTTGTGTTTGACCCACTCTTGAAGTTTTACGAGCTCAACTTGAAGGTTTTTGAGCTCCTTTTCGTATTCCTTTTTCTTCAATTTAGACATACACCTTTCCTCACTCCTTGATAAACAATATGTTAGCACTCAAAAGCTATGCGCGTGAGGTTACGGTGGTCTATTTGAGAGCTGCTACGACATCGGTAATGGCTTGTGTACTTGTGATGGGGATTAAAAAATCATCGACATCGGATGCGCCCATTTTGCTTTGTTCAGCAACAAAGGTCATTTGGCTAGGGCGTGTGGTTTTGCCTGACAGATGGATTTCAGGAACTTGAGTGTCTTCTACTAACGCACGTACGTTACTCGCATTAACGCCAGCCCCCGCCATGATTGCTATGCGCCCTTGGGCTTGCTTAACCAAAGCTCTAAGCACATCGATCCCTTGTGGTGCTGAAGGCGCAAGACCGGAGGTTAAAATACGTTCACAACCTAAGCTGATCACTTCTTCCAAAGCTTTTTCAGCGTCACGACACTGGTCAAAGGCACGATGGAAAGTCACGCCTAAGCCAAGCGCTTGAGCAAATTCACACAGTGCCGTTGCGTACGGCATATGAATGTCGCCGTCTTGAGTGAGCACGCCGAGCACGACACCATTCAAGCCAGCTTGTTTAGCGGCTTCAATATCCCAACGCATCATTTCGATCTCTTCTTCATTGTAGAAGAAGTCACCTTGGCGTGGGCGGGTCATGGCATAAACTGGAACACTCGAAAGCTTAGCCGCTTGCTGCATAAAGCCATAACTGGGTGTTAGTCCGCCTAAAGCCAAAGAGGAGCAAAGTTCAATCCGAGTGGCGCCGCCAGCAATGGCGTAGTGCAGAGATTCAATATTATCAATACAGACTTCTAGGTGAGTAACCACGTTCATTCATCCTGCTAACGTTACAAATAAGTGTTGTGGCTAAGATATTAACAGGGCCAGTAAGCAGAATCTGTATGGAGGGGATGATAAATAGAGGTAAAGTTTACGCTGAAGCGTTACCTCATTTGGCGGTTTATCTGAAGGAAAAAGAAAGCCCAGAGCAGAGGCTCTGGGCTTTGATAGGACTTTACTTAGACTGATTGGCGTTTGCGGTTTTCCGCATTAGCTTATTGCTTTATATACATCCAACCATCACACCCGTTGAGCTAGGGTGAAGGTCTATTATTTTTTGCCTAGGTCAGCTGCGTGCTCAGATAGGAACGCTGCAACACCTTTTGGAGATGCGTCCATACCTGCTTTACCTTCTTCCCATTGTGCAGGACATACTTCGCCGTGCTTCTGGTGGAAGTTAAGAGCGTCAACCATGCGTAGCATTTCGTCGATGTTACGGCCTAGTGGTAGGTCGTTAACTACTTGGTGACGTACAACGCCTTCTTCGTCGATTAGGAAAGAACCACGGAAAGCAACGCCTGCTTCTGGGTGCTCAACGTCGTAAGCTTTACAGATTTCGTGCTTAACGTCAGCAACTAGTGGGTACTTAACTTGACCGATACCGCCATCTTCGATAGCAGTGTTACGCCATGCGTTGTGAGAGAACTGAGAATCGATAGAAACACCGATTACTTCAACACCTTTAGCTTGGAAGTCAGCTAGACGGTTGTCGAATGCGATTAGCTCAGATGGGCAAACGAAAGTGAAATCTAGTGGGTAGAAGAATACTACTGCTTTCTTACCTTTAGTGAACTCTGCAAAGTTGAAGTTTTCAACGATTTCACCGTTACCTAGAACAGCTGCTGCAGTAAAATCAGGGGCTTGACGACCTACTAGTACCATTTTTTTGCTCCTAAAAAGTATGGTTAGCTCCAAACCGAATTCAGTTGTGTCGGTTTGGTTCGTGTTTGTACGAGACAAACTATAGTACAGATTGTAGTATTGAAAAAAGCGAAATAAATAGATTGAGTTAATCGAAAAAAACGATAATAACAAAACTCTTAACTCGATCACTGGAACGGCGGTAGATACAAATACAATTATGAATAAATGGCCCAGTTTGAAGCAGTTACACTATTTAGTCACACTGCATGAAACAAGACATTTTAGTGACGCTGCAGAGCGTTGTTTTGTCAGTCAGTCGACTTTAAGTAAGGGTATTCAAAACTTAGAGGAGTTGATTGGCTGTCCATTATATGAAAAGAAAGACAAGAAAAGTCCACTGGTTTTTACCCAAACAGGAGAAATGGTAGTAAAGCAGGGGCGAGAGCTGTTAGCAAAAGGGCAAGATTTGGTCGAGCTTGGACGTATGTGCCAAGGCGACGATATGCAAGGCCAGCTAAAAGTAGGATGTATACCAACAATTGCTCCGTTTTTACTGTGTGATTTGGTACAAGAGGTGAACTACCGTTTTCCACAACTGAATCTTTTATTAAGAGAAGACACGACGACAAACTTACTTCAAGCGCTCAGACATGGTGAGCTGGATGTGCTTATTTTAGCGTTACCAGTCGAAATTGATGGCATGGAAAGCCGAGTAGTGGGTAAGGATCCGTTTCGAATGGTTATAAGCGCTAATCAAGCCCAATCGGTCCCTGTGCCGATTCGTTACGCGGATTTACCTGACGAATCCGTCTTTCTACTAGAGAAAGAACATTGCTTAACGGAACATGCGGTATCAGCGTGTAAATTAACAGACAAAGAAAAAATCAATCCGTTTACGGCAACCAGCCTCCATACACTGGTGCAAATGGTTGCGAATGGTTTGGGAACAACGTTCATTCCTCAAATGGCTATCGACCATGGCTTGCTGCATAACCAGAATTTAGTCGTGATCGATCCTCCTGGTAAACAAGCTTATCGCGAAATCGGCTTAGTTTGGCGTCCGAGCTCGTCAAGAACGAAAACATTTAATCAACTCGCAGAAGTCGTTTCAGAGCTGCTTTAGCTATTAGTATTAGCCCTTACTTCTCCATTATTTATCTAAAAGCGCACTGGAAACAGTGCGCTTTCTAGTATTTTATTCTGTTGGTAAACTTTGACTTGTAAAATTTTACAGCTCTTCTTTGATGAAGCTTTCATAAAATAGTGAAATTTCACAATGTTAATTTTACACAAAGCCCTGCATGTCTTGTTTGACCCCTGTTTAAATCCATCTCTTCAGCCCTTGTGAATACAAGGTGTTTGTTTATCAGTCTATATTCATACGCTTGTTTGAAATGATAAAACGACTTTAAATTTAATGTAATTTTATTACGTAATAACTTGCAAAATAAGGTGCTTGATAGATGGTTTTTACCTTGCGGAATAAAACTTTGAATTTTCTGTTTTGTTTATATTGGGGGTTTCACTAAACCCTTTGTTGATATAGCTTATTTAAAGGCGATACGACTTATGTCTAGATTGAAAATACACGTAGCATTACGCAATCTATCGACATAGCTAGACGAGTTGAACACAAAGTTAAAGGATGTAATTTGTTGTTCATAACTTACAAATGTAGCTTTACGCTGACTGCCCAAGATTGATAAAGCACGTTAAGGATGAATGATTATGCTTGCTCAGACAGAACAAAAAACACAACAACTAAAGCAAACCCAAGGCATGCTTGAGGTGAATGGAGTCGTTGCTCCAGAACATCAAGCAATTTTCCCTGTTGAAGCCCAAACCTTTTTATCTCTACTGTGTGAAAAATTTGCCGGATGTGTTGAACAGTTGCTGGAAGCAAGAGAAGAGAAGCAAGCACGTATTGATGCTGGTGAGCTACCAGATTTTCTACCAGAGACACAAGACATCCGTGAAGGAAGTTGGAAGATCCTAGGAATCCCACAAGATCTGCAAGATCGCCGTGTGGAGATTACCGGACCTACTGACCGCAAGATGGTGATTAACGCACTGAATGCGAATGTAAAAGTGTTCATGGCAGACTTCGAAGATTCAATGTCTCCTGCATGGAGTAAAGTGCTGGATGGTCAAATTAACTTGCGCGATGCTGTTAATGGCACCATCAGTTACACCAATCCTGGCAATGGCAAACATTATCAGCTGGAAGATGACCCAGCGGTGTTGATCTGCCGTGTTCGCGGCCTTCATTTAAAAGAAAAACACGTTACGTGGCACGGTCAGATCATTCCAGGTGCGCTATTCGATTTCGCTCTGTATTTCTATAACAACTACAAAGCGTTACTTCAAAAAGGCAGTGGCCCTTATTTCTACCTTCCAAAACTGCAATCGCATCACGAAGCGAAGTGGTGGAGCGAAGTGTTCCATTTCACGGAAGACTACTTCGGTTTGGATACAGGCACGATCAAAGCGACTGTGCTGATTGAAACCTTACCAGCGGTATTCGAAATGGACGAGATTCTGTTCTCGCTTAAAGAACACATCGTTGGTTTGAACTGTGGTCGCTGGGATTACATCTTTAGCTATATCAAAACATTGAAAAAACACTCAGACCGAGTACTGCCAGATCGCCAAGTGGTAACGATGGACAAGCCATTCTTAAACGCTTACTCGCGATTATTGGTACGTACTTGCCATAAACGAGGTGCTTTCGCGATGGGAGGAATGGCCGCATTTATCCCAGCTAAAGACCCGAAAGAGAATCAAAAAGTATTAGACAAGATCCAGACTGACAAATCGTTAGAAGCTAACAACGGCCACGACGGTACTTGGGTGGCTCATCCAGGTTTGGCTGACACTGCTATGGAAGTCTTTAGTGCTGTGCTGGGTGAACGCACCAACCAGTTGGATGTGAGCCGTGCAGAGGATGCGCCTATTACAGCAGCTGAACTGCTTGAGCCTTGTGAAGGCGAGCGCACTGAAGGCGGAATGCGCCACAATATTCGCGTTGCGCTGCAATACATCGAAGCTTGGATTTCTGGCAATGGTTGTGTGCCGATTTACGGACTGATGGAAGACGCAGCAACGGCAGAAATCTCACGCGCCTCTATCTGGCAATGGATTCAACACGGCAAGTCGCTAGACAACGGATTAAAGGTCACTAAAGAGCTGTTCGAGCTCTATCTCAAAGAGGAGATTGAAGTCGTGAAGCAAGAAATTGGCGAGCAGCGCTACCATGCGGGTCGATTTGAAGAAGCAGCAGACTTAATGGCAAGGCTCACGACGAGCGATGAACTGACCAACTTTTTGACAGTTCCTGGTTATGACTACCTGGATTAATAAAGAATAACTGTAACACCAATAACGTGAAGGATTTTCAAGGCAGATAGGGAAGTACTGCCTGAGAACGGAAACTCAACGCACACGCATAAAGTGCAAATTATAAAGAGGGATAGACCAATGACTAACTTAACTCGCCGCCAACAAATTGAAGCTCTGGAAAAAGACTGGGCAACTAACCCACGCTGGAAAAATGTGAAGCGTACTTACACTGCCGAGGAAGTGGTGGAACTGCGTGGCTCTATGGTGCCTGCAAACACAATTGCACAACGTGGTGCAGACAAACTTTGGTCACTGGTCAACGGTAGTGCGAAAAAAGGTTACGTAAACTGTCTTGGTGCGCTAACGGGTGGTCAAGCGGTTCAACAAGCTAAAGCAGGTATTGAAGCGATCTATCTGTCAGGCTGGCAGGTAGCGGCGGATAACAACACCGCTTCGACGATGTATCCAGACCAATCTCTTTACCCAGTAGATTCTGTACCGTCAGTAGTAAAGCGTATCAACAACTCATTCCGTCGTGCAGACCAAATTCAGTGGGCTGCTGGTAAGACGCCTGAAGATGAAGGTGGTATTGATTACTTCCTACCTATCGTAGCGGATGCTGAAGCGGGCTTTGGTGGTGTGCTTAACGCTTACGAACTAATGAAATCGATGATCGAAGCCGGTGCCGCGGGCGTTCACTTTGAAGACCAGTTAGCATCGGTTAAAAAGTGTGGTCATATGGGGGGTAAGGTATTAGTTCCTACGCAAGAAGCGGTACAAAAGCTCGTTGCAGCTCGTTTGGCTGCTGACGTAGCGGGAACAACAACATTAGTTATTGCTCGTACTGATGCGAATGCGGCGGATCTCATTACTTCAGATTGCGACCCATATGATAAAGACTTTATTGAAGGTGAGCGTACTCAAGAAGGTTTCTACCGCGTTCGCGCGGGTATCGACCAAGCGATTTCTCGCGGTCTGGCTTACGCACCATATGCAGACTTGATTTGGTGTGAAACGGCTACGCCATGTTTGGAAGAAGCACGTAAGTTTGCAGAAGCAATTCACGCTGAATACCCAGATCAATTGTTGGCGTACAACTGCTCGCCTTCATTCAACTGGGAGAAAAACCTAGATGCAGAAACCATTGCTAAGTTCCAACAAGAGCTTGCAGACATGGGCTACAAGTACCAATTCATCACGCTAGCAGGCATTCACAACATGTGGTTCAACATGTTTGAACTGGCACACGCTTACGCTCAAGGTGAAGGTATGCGTCATTATGTTGAGAAAGTTCAGCGTCCTGAATTCCAAGCAGCTGAAAAAGGCTATACGTTTGTTGCGCACCAACAAGAAGTAGGTACAGGTTACTTCGATAGAATGACCAATACTATCCAAGGTGGTAACTCTTCAGTGACAGCATTGACAGGTTCGACCGAAGAAGACCAATTCTAATTGGCAGAGAAACACTTCCTTAATCAGCGTCAGTAATGGCATTTTGAGCGGCAACCCTGCCGCTCTTTTTTCGTTTAACCGGTGTAAAAACGAAACTTACAACAAAGAGAATACGCTTGCGTACTACTCTTCCTGCTCGATTTCTTCAGGTTCCACTTCTTCTTGTAGTTCCAATAAGTTAATCGCAATCGTCACGAAGTCACTATCAGTAATAATGCCGACCAATCGACCTTTGGTGACAACAGGTAGACAGCCAACTTTATGCTTTTGCATATAGATAGCGCTCTCTTTGAGCCCCGCGATAGGCTCTGCCGTCATGATATTGGTGTGCATCATTTCGTAGAGCGGTGTGTCTAAAGTAAAAGATTGTTCAGCCTCATCTGGGTGCAAGCTCGATTCTTGAGCAGCAAGAATGTCGCGTTGAGTCACCAAGCCTTGTAAGTGGTTATTGGCATCAACAACCGGAATGTGTCGAATATCAAGCGCATCCATCATGCTTTTTGCATCACGCAAGGTGTGCGTGCGCAGTAAGGTATGAGGATTACGAGTCATCATGTCTTCAACCTTGATCATAGAGACCTCCAGCGGCATTGTCCTTCTCTTAAATATAGAGAATATTTTTCTGTATATCTGGGAGCTAACTCGTTTTTCATCAATTAAATAGCACAATGCTGATGGGCTGCGTAATCTGTGTTTTATTGGTGTTTTTATTAATTTGAATAAGTCGGTTTGTGTGCGAGTCAGTTGGCATTTTTAGTTGATATTGAATGTGTCCCCAAGGTAATCCAATGAATTGAATCGCACATTTTTATTCGCTGGATTTTCCAAGATTCTTCTCTCGAAGAAGATACGTCCAGGCTTACCAAATTGAAGACAGCAACCTAGATGAAACGAACAACGTGTAACAAACTTATTGCGCTGGCAGTGGCGGCATTCAGTGTGCCATCAACACAGGCGATTGTGTTAGGAGATGAACAAACCGATCATGTTGACCGCGTTACTTTGAGAGCAAGTAATATGGCAGAGTTTCCGCTGTGTGGTGGAACGATGCTGACAGAGCAATGGGTACTGACTGCGGCGCACTGTGTGGTGATGGGACAAGGAACCAATGAAGCAACCTACTATGTGACCCCGCCGGGTGAGCTGTCGGTGAATGCGAATGTGTATGAACTTAATTCTGCAGGGCTTGATAACTTCTATCCGGTGTCTCACGTTGTGGTTCATCCGGATTACACTCGGATTTCAAAAGCTGAGACCGACGGTAATGGCAACGTGAAACCTATCCAAACCGGTTTAGATTCAGACATCGCGTTGCTGTATCTCACGCGCCCAGTGGCAAACGCGAACTTTGCTGACCTAGCGAGTAAAGTTGACATGGAGAGTATCGAAGCACGTTTGGTGGCGGATTGGAACGATAATTACCTGACCAATCAACGTGTCGAAAATGTGCAAGTGTTTGGATGGGGGGCTACTCAGCCGGATGCTTCTGAACCTTCTAATACGCTCAAAACCACCATTAGCACATTTTTACCCATCGACAAATGTTATGAGCGTTTAGAAATTGGCAGCAGTTTTCCGGGGATCATTGATTCAAGAGACAACCAAACCAAAATTTGTACGCTACCAACACAAAACCATGTATTGGAGCCAGATAGCCATACTCAATATGGCAACTCTGCATGTAAAGGTGACAGTGGTGGCCCGTTGGTCGATGTGGCGACCGGCAAACAAATTGGTATTGTTAGTGGCGGCCCCCTTATTCTACCAACGTGTGGCTCTTTGACGATCCCAAGTTTCTACACCAAGGTGAGCCACTATTACGACTGGGTACAGTCTTACATCACTGCCGATGCGCCACCAAGTCGTTACATCGTTGCGCCGAATTTTATCAAAAGTGCTAACAATGAAAGTGGTGACAATAAAGAGTGTCACGATGGCATTGCGACCAATAACTGTGATTTCAAAGGCTCAGATGATGAAGGTGGCAGTCTAGGGTTTTGGTTATTGGGTTTATTCGTGCCGTTATTCTTGTGGCGAAAGCGTGAGGTTTGATAGGGCGATTGGAATGCCAAACTAATAAGCAGCGGTATACGCTGCTTTGCTTTTTTCATGTTTTCTCTTTTGGGCTCAAATTAAAAATAGTGCCAAGTAATCGAGGCTTTTCACGTTTTATTACACTCTTCACCATGGCTTTTACTGCTATATTCTGGTGATTTGCTTGCTATTGCAGCATGTAAACATATACTAGTCTGCTGCGAAAAACTCGTCGCAATTTTATCGTCGTCTAGACGTGATTTGACCAATAGATAAGACAAGTAACATGCAAGTATCAGATTTCCATTTCGACCTTCCAGATGAACTCATCGCTCGCTACCCTCAACCAGAGCGTACCGCTAGCCGACTGCTGCAAATGGACGGCAATACCGGAGAGCTCATTGATGGCACATTTACTGATGTATTGGGCCAAGTTCAACCCGGTGACTTAGTGGTGTTTAATAATACTCGTGTTATTCCTGCTCGTCTTTTTGGCCGCAAGGAGTCGGGCGGTAAATTAGAAGTGCTAGTGGAGCGCATGTTGGATGAGAAAAGCATCCTCGCGCACGTTCGTTGCTCTAAATCACCAAAACCAGGTACAACCATTATTGTTGGCGAGAATGATGAATATTCAGCAGAAATGGTTGCACGCCATGATGCTTTATTTGAACTGAAATTTAGTTCTGATAAGACGGTACTAGAAATTCTGGAAGAAATCGGCCATATGCCGCTTCCTCCTTACATCGACCGTCCAGACGAAGATGCAGATAAAGAGCGTTACCAAACGGTATATAATCAAAAGCCAGGTGCGGTTGCGGCACCAACAGCGGGCCTTCACTTTGATGATGTTCTCTTGGAGAAAATCAAAGCGAAAGGTGCAGAGTTTGCTTACGTTACTTTGCACGTTGGGGCGGGTACATTCCAGCCAGTAAAAGTGGAAAATATCAACGATCACCACATGCATGCCGAGTACGTAGAAGTACCGCAAGAAGTCGTCGAAGCAATTAAAGCGACGAAAGCGCGTGGCGGACGAATTATTGCTGTTGGTACCACATCTGTGCGTTCACTTGAAAGTGCAGCGCAAGACGCATTGCAAAAAGGGACTGAGCTGGCCCCATTCTTTGGCGATACAGAAATCTTTATTTTCCCTGGTTACGAATATCAGTTGGTGGATTGCTTGATCACAAACTTCCACTTGCCTGAATCAACACTGATCATGTTGGTGAGTGCATTTGCTGGATACGAGAACACCATGAATGCTTACAAACATGCGGTGGAAAACAAATACCGTTTCTTCTCGTATGGCGATTCAATGTTCATCAAGAAGAAAACGGCGTAGTTAAAAATAGATTTACGAGTGCTAGCAGTAAGCTAGGAAATAAAGCATCCATTGCTTTGTCTCTCGCAAGGAAAAGCGACCGCTCCTTAAAGTAGGGTAGAGCCCTAAACACTCAGTCAGACTGTTTCTCTGACACCCGGAGGCATCGTGAAATTAAAATTCGATCTTAAGAAGAAAAACGGCAATGCACGTCGTGGTCAACTGACTTTCGAACGCGGCACTGTTCAAACTCCTGTGTTCATGCCAGTAGGTACTTACGGTACCGTTAAAGGTATGACACCAGAAGAAGTAAAAGGTACTGGTGCAGAAATTCTGCTAGGTAATACGTTCCACCTGTGGCTACGTCCTGGTCAAGAAGTGATGAAAATGCACGGTGACCTGCACGATTTTATGAACTGGCACGGTCCTATTCTTACTGATTCAGGCGGCTTCCAAGTATTCAGCCTTGGTAAGATGCGTACGATCACTGAAGAAGGTGTCCATTTTCGTAACCCAGTAAACGGTGACAAGATTTTCATGGACGCAGAAAAGTCGATGGAAATTCAAAAAGACCTGGGCTCTGACATCGTTATGATTTTTGACGAGTGTACGCCTTACCCAGCGACACACGATG
Source organism: Vibrio sp. Vb2880 (assembly GCF_033337975.1). Classification (NCBI taxonomy): domain Bacteria; kingdom Pseudomonadati; phylum Pseudomonadota; class Gammaproteobacteria; order Vibrionales; family Vibrionaceae; genus Vibrio; species Vibrio sp. Vb2880. The sequence continues at coordinate 154,640 of NZ_JAWORT010000011.1, read as the reverse complement.
AAGCGAAGAAATCGATGGAAATGTCATTACGCTGGGCACAGCGTTCACGTGACCATTTCGAGAAGCTAGAAAACCCGAACAACCTATTTGGTATTGTTCAAGGTGGTGTTTACGAAGATTTACGTGATGTGTCGGTAAAAGGTCTAACGGAAATCGGTTTTGACGGTTACGCGGTTGGTGGTTTGGCAGTAGGTGAGCCTAAAGAAGACATGCACCGTATTCTTGAGCATACTTGTCCTCAACTTCCTGAAGACAAACCTCGCTACTTGATGGGCGTAGGTAAGCCAGAAGACTTGGTTGAAGGTGTTCGTCGTGGTATCGACATGTTTGACTGTGTAATGCCAACGCGTAACGCACGTAATGGTCACTTATTTGTGACTGGTGGTGTGATCAAGATCCGTAATGCGAAACATAAAACGGATACAACACCATTGGATCCGCATTGTGACTGTTACACTTGTCAAAACTACAGCAAGTCGTACCTTCACCATTTAGAGCGTTGTAATGAAATCTTAGGCGCTCGCTTGAATACAATCCATAACCTGCGTTACTACCAGCGTCTGATGGAAAGCATTCGTAAAGCAATTGATGAAGATCGCTTCGATGAATTTGTTACTGAGTTCTATGAGCGTCGTGGCCGTGAAGTGCCACCACTAGCAAAAGAGCAGTAATTGAAAAACTAAAAGAATTAAAGCCTTTGGTATGTCGCCAAAGGCTTTTGCTAATAAAGTAGGCTAACGCACGTTATTTTTGAGAGAGCGATCTCTATTAGTTACTCTCAGACTTGAATCTAAAATGCGAAAGCCCAATTTGTTTGATTATCAATAAAATATAATGAGGATGTTTTAATGTTTATTTCTCAGGCTCACGCAGCAGCAGAAGGTGCGCCAGCAGGCGGTGGTTTTGAAATGCTAATCATGCTTGGCATGTTCGCAGTGATCTTTTACTTCATGATTTACCGCCCACAAGCGAAACGCGTAAAAGAACACAAAAACCTAATGGCTTCTATGGGCAAAGGCGACGAAGTTTTAACTAGCGGTGGCCTAGTGGGTAAAATCACTAAGATTGCTGAAGACAATGACTACATTTCAATTGAGCTTAACGCGAACAATGAAGTAGTAATCAAGAAAGACTTCATCACTGCAGTGCTACCAAAAGGTACGCTTAAGTCTCTATAAAACAGCTAAAGGATCCTCGCTGTGCTAAACCGTTATCCATTATGGAAGTACTTGATGGTGCTTTTTGCCATCATCACCGCTGCGTTATACGCACTTCCAAATATCTACGGTGAAGATCCGGCTATTCAAGTTACAGGGGCGCGTGGCGCCTCTGTAGATATGTCAACGCTGGATGCTGTCACTACTGCTCTTAACAAAGAGCAACTTTCTCATAAATCCATTGCTCTCGAAGATGGATCAATTCTTGTTCGTTTTAACGACACTGACACACAAATCAGTGCTCGTGATGTCATCAGCGAAGCGCTAGGCAAAGACACAATTGTTGCACTTAACCTTGCACCTTCTACACCCGATTGGCTAGAAGCGATTGGCGCGTCACCATTGAAGCTAGGTCTTGACCTTCGCGGTGGTGTTCACTTCTTAATGGAAGTGGATATGGATGCAGCGATGGAAAAGCTTGTTGGTCAACAAGAAGAAGCTTTCCGTAGCGAACTTCGTGACGCCAAGATTCGTTACCGTGCAATCCGCCCTTCTGGAAAAGAAGCGGTAGAAGTGTTGTTGCGTAACGAAGAGCAATTAGCAGAAGCGAAAGCAACGCTAGAAAAGAATCACCCGGACATGATTTTTGTCGATTCTGATTCAAATGGCCGTTACGCTCTTACTGCAACCTTTACTGAGCAACGTTTACAAGAGATCCGTAACTATGCTGTTGAGCAAAACATTACGATTTTACGTAATCGTGTCAACGAACTAGGTGTTGCGGAACCATTGGTTCAACGTCAAGGTGCTAGTCGCATTGTAGTTGAACTGCCTGGTGTTCAAGACACTGCTCGTGCAAAAGAAATTCTCGGAGCTACGGCAACGCTTGAATTCCGTGAAGTTGATGATAAAGCTGACCTATCGGCAGCGGCAAATGGTCGTGCGCCAGCAGGTAGTGAAATCAAGATGGACCGTGATGGTCGCCCAGTTGTGCTTAAGAAGCGCGTTATTCTTGGCGGTCAAAGCATCACAGATGCAAGCTCAAGTGTTGATGAATATGGTCGTCCACAAGTTAACATCTCGCTAGACAGCGAAGGTGGTAATAAGATGTCTGCGTTCTCTAAGAAGAACATTGGTAAGCTAATGGCTACCGTGTTTGCAGAATACAAAGACAGTGGCCGTCGTACGCCTGAAGGCAAAGTTATTCTGGATAAGCATGAAGAAGTCATCAACCAAGCAACGATTCAATCGGCTCTTGGTCGTAACTTCCGTATCACAGGTATCGACTCTGCTGCAGAAGCACACAACCTAGCACTTTTACTACGTGCTGGTGCACTGATTGCACCTATCTCTATCGTTGAAGAACGTACCATTGGTCCATCAATGGGCCAGCAAAACATCGATATGGGTATCCAAGCATGTATCTGGGGTATGGTTGCCGTAATGCTATTTACGCTGCTTTACTACCGCGGCTTTGGTTTGATTGCAAACATCGCTCTAATGGCAAACTTGGTGCTTATCATTGGTGTTATGTCGATGATTCCAGGCGCTACCATGACGCTTCCAGGGATAGCCGGTATCGTGTTAACAGTCGGTATGGCGGTTGATGCGAACGTACTGATCTTCGAGCGTATCCGTGAAGAAATTCGTGATGGACGCAGTCCACAACAAGCGATTCACCAAGGTTACGCGAATGCATTCAGCACGATTGCTGATGCGAACATCACAACACTAATTACTGCAATCATTCTATTTGCGGTCGGTACAGGTGCGGTGAAAGGTTTCGCAGTTACTCTATCTATCGGTATCTTAACTTCAATGTTCACCGCCATTATTGGTACACGTTGTATCGTGAACCTGATCTACGGTGGCAAACGCGTTGATAAATTGTCGATCTAAGGCTGGGAATTAATATGTTTCAAATTCTAAAAGCAGAGAAGACGATCGGCTTTATGCGTTGGTCGAAAGTAGCATTCGTTTTTTCAATTATAATGATTGCTGCTTCTATCTTCACTTTGTCAACCAAGTGGCTTAATTGGGGTCTAGATTTCACTGGCGGTACGCTTATCGAGGTCGGTTTTGAACAGCCAGCAAACCTTGAAGAGATTCGTGCAGCACTAGATTCAAAAGGCTTTGGCGATGCGACAGTACAAAACTTCGGTAGTGCTCGTGAAGTCATGGTCCGTCTTCGTCCACGTGATGACGTTTCTGGTGAAACGCTAGGTAACCAAATCATTGGTGCTATCAAAGATGGTACTGGCGAAAGCGTAGAAATGCGTCGTATTGAGTTCGTAGGTCCCAACGTTGGTGATGAGCTAACAGAAGCTGGTGGTCTAGCGATCTTGGTATCGCTGATCTGTATCCTGCTTTATGTATCGATGCGATTTGAATGGCGTCTAGCGGCTGGTGCGGTAATGGCATTGGCTCACGATATAATTATCACGCTAGGTGTCTTTTCGTTTCTACAAATTGAAGTTGACCTGACTATCGTAGCTGCGCTACTGACGGTTGTGGGCTACTCACTCAACGATACCATCGTTGTATTTGACCGGATTCGTGAAAACTTCCGTAAGATGCGTAAGGGTGAACCTTCGGACATCATGGACGCTTCAATCACTCAAACATTGAGCCGTACATTGATTACATCTGGTACGACGTTGTTCGTGGTAATTGCACTGTTCATGCAGGGTGGTGCTATGATTCACGGCTTTGCAACCGCACTTTTACTCGGTATCACTGTAGGTACTTACTCTTCTATCTACGTAGCATCAGCACTGGCTCTAAAACTGGGTATCCAGAAAGAGCACTTGATGCCACCTCAAGTAGAAAAAGAAGGTGCAGAGTTCGACGAAATGCCATAAGGCAGATTGAGAACCGAAAACAAAAACCGCTGAACAATCAGCGGTTTTTTTGTATCTGAATAGAGTCGTGAGCTTGCCGAACCTCATTGTATGGAGAGCCTTACATTGCAGCTAAGTAGATACGGTTCGGTAGATACAAAAAAGCCCCGCTCATTGAGCGGGGCTTTCTAAAGTCATCAGCGTGACGGGCTAAATATGACTTTCAAATCTTACTTAAGGATCGCGCTGTTACCGTTTTCGCGGATGTGCTTAAGGATAGATTTTACGCCACGAGCGCTTGAAGCAACGATGTTACCAGACTTCATGTAGTCAGTGCCGCCAGCAAAGTCTGTTAGGATTGCGCCAGCTTCACGAGCAATAAGCTCACCTGCTGCCATATCCCAAGGTTTTAGGCCTAGTTCGAAGTAACCATCAACACGGCCAGCTGCCACGTAACAAAGGTCTAGAGCAGCAGAGCCGCTACGACGGAAATCAGCACACTCAGTGAATAGCGCACCAACGATCTTGATGTAAGACTCAGCGTGTTGTTTCTGCTTGAATGGGAAGCCTGTTGCTAGAACAGTACCTTGAAGGTCTTTTAGTTGAGCAACACGAATACGTGCACTGTTTAGTTGAGCGCCGGCACCGCGTTGCGCAGTGAATAGCTCGTTTTGCATTGGATCGTAAACACAAGCAACTTCAGTTTTGCCCTTAATACGAACAGCGATAGAAACCGCGAAAGTTGGGTAACCTTTTACAAAGTTAGTGGTGCCATCCAGTGGGTCGATGATCCATTGTACGTCTTTATCTTTACCTTCGATAAGACCTTGTTCTTCAGCAACGATACAGTGCTCAGGGTAAGACTGCTTGATAGTATCGATGATGATGTATTCTGCTTCTTTGTCTACGTTAGTGACAAAGTCATTAGTGCCTTTAAGAGTAGATTCTACTTTATCAGTGTTTTCTAATGATTTAGCAATATGATTGCCTGCCTTTCGCGCAGCGCGAATAGCAATGTTTAGCATTGGATGCATACGAATTTCCCAACGGATGTTAAAGAACAAATGAAAGCGGCGGCGAGTATACCAGAGATAATTAAAAAGGGAAGTGGTTATTTTTTGTTCTAAATGCGACTGGTTGAGTGTACAGAGCATACTGCGGACGAGAACAATAACCAAGAATGAGAAGAGAGGTCTGCTTGCCTCTAGGGTGTCTTAAAAAACTATGATAACATTCTGCGGTTTTAATTTAGGTAGCAAACACAGATGTTGGATCAAGTAAAAATTGTACTCGTAGGTACCTCTCATTCAGGCAATATTGGCTCAGCAGCTCGAGCAATGAAAGTGATGGGTTTAAACCAACTAGTATTAGTCGATCCACAATGTGAAGTGGATGAACAAACTCTTGCTTTAGCTGCGGGTGCTGGTGATATTGCTCAAAATGCAAAGATTGTCGGCACATTAGAAGAAGCGGTTGAAGATTGTGGCCTTGTTGTGGGTTCTAGCGCCCGCTCTCGTACATTAGAATGGCCAATGCTCGAACCACGTGAATGCGGTGAGAAATTTGCAGTTGAAGGCCGAAAGCATCCGGTTGCGCTCGTGTTTGGCCGAGAAAGAACTGGTTTGACAAACGAAGAGCTACAAAAGTGCCACTACCATGTTTGTATTCCCGCTAATCCTGAGTACAGCTCGCTTAACCTAGCGATGGCTGTACAAACTCTCAGTTACGAAGTGCGAGTTGCACACTTGAACTTAGAGCAAAGCCAGTTTTCCCCAAATGAATCGGAAGAATACCCGCGTCATCGAGAACTCGAAATGTTCTTCGAGCATCTTGAAAAGGTGATGGTTGAGACCCAGTTTATTAACAAAGAGCAACCTGGACAGGTGATGAATAAGTTGCGCCGTTTGTTCTCTCGTGCTCGACCAGAAACCCAAGAACTTAATATTCTACGAGGCGTTTTGACTTCGATAGAAAAGAAGTTCTGAGTGAATAATAACCACTTTAGGTGTAAGGATGAATACCTGAGTAAAATGGTCAAATAAATACTTGACCAAATTACTCAGGTATGGAAAAATCTTAACCATTACAAACCATGTGGATACGGTGTGGTATGAAACTTACATCTAAAGGAAGATATGCGGTGACAGCCATGCTGGATGTGGCACTGCATTCGCAACAAAACCCTGTACCTCTGGCTGATATTTCAGAGCGTCAAGGGATCTCGCTCTCTTACTTAGAGCAGCTATTTTCAAAATTGCGTAAAGCAGGTCTCGTTGCCAGCGTTCGTGGTCCTGGTGGTGGTTACCGACTTGGTGCCGACGCTCACAGTATCGCTATTGGTACCGTGATTGCTGCCGTTGATGAGTCAGTAGATGCAACTAAATGCCAAGGTAAAGGAGATTGCCAAGGTGGAACACGTTGCCTTACTCACACGCTGTGGCGTGACCTAAGCTCTCGCATTAGTGACTTTTTGAATAACATCACTCTTGGTGAGTTGATGACAGACAATGAAGTACTCGAAATTTCTGATCGTCAGGACATTGATCTGGCGGTAACCCATGGGCTATCAAACAAAAATACAACCGCCGCGCCCATCGGTGTAAACGTCCGCTCTTAGCGGTCAGCTTTTTACATTGGAGTAGAGAATGAAACTGCCGATTTATCTTGATTATTCCGCTACATGTCCAGTTGATCCACGTGTTGCTGAAAAAATGGTTCAGTACATGACAATGGATGGCACATTTGGCAACCCAGCGTCACGTTCGCACCGTTACGGCTGGCAGGCAGAAGAAGCGGTCGATACTGCTCGTGAGCAAATTGCTGACCTTCTAAATGCAGATCCTCGCGAAATCGTATTTACATCTGGTGCGACAGAATCAGACAACCTTGCGATTAAAGGTGCAGCGCACTTTTACTCGAAGAAAGGCAAGCACGTAATCACTTGTAAAACAGAGCACAAAGCCGTTCTTGACCCATGTCGTCAACTTGAGCGTGAAGGCTTTGAAGTGACTTACCTTGAGCCAGAATCAAATGGCTTGATCGATCTAGAGAAGCTTAGAGCAGCCATGCGTGATGACACCGTGCTTGTGTCTATTATGCATGTAAACAACGAGATTGGTGTGGTTCAAGACATTACAGCGATCGGCGAACTGTGCCGTGAGCGTAAAATTGTTTTCCACGTGGACGCTGCGCAATCTGCTGGTAAATTACCAATCGACGTTCAAGAGATGAAAGTTGATCTAATTTCACTTTCTGCTCACAAAGTTTACGGTCCTAAAGGTATCGGTGCACTTTATGTACGTCGTAAGCCTCGTATTCGTCTTGAAGCGCAAATGCACGGTGGCGGTCATGAGCGTGGTTTCCGCTCTGGTACACTACCTACTCACCAAATCGTAGGTATGGGTGAAGCATTCCGCATTGCAAAAGAAGACATGCAAAAAGATTACGATCATGCTTTAGCGCTTCGTAACCGTCTTTTTGATGGCGTGAAAGACTTAGAAGCAGTGACGGTAAACGGTGACTTTGAGCAGCGTGTACCACACAACCTAAACATCAGTTTCGCATTCGTAGAAGGTGAATCACTACTAATGTCGCTTAAAGATCTAGCGGTATCTTCTGGTAGTGCTTGTACGTCTGCAAGTCTTGAGCCTTCTTACGTTCTTCGTGCCCTAGGCATGGATGACGAATTGGCTCACAGCTCGGTTCGTTTCTCGTTTGGTCGTTTCACGACTGAAGAAGAAATTGATTACGCAATTGAACAAATCCGCGTTGCAGTGACTAAGCTACGCGACATGTCTCCTCTATGGGATATGTACAAAGAAGGGATTGATTTGAGCACTGTTGAATGGGCTCACCATTAATCTCAGGGATTGAAATAGAGGATTCGAGGTAATTTATCATGGCATACAGCGAAAAAGTAATTGATCACTACGAGAACCCACGTAATGTTGGTTCATTCGATAAAGAAGATCCATCAGTAGGTAGCGGCATGGTTGGCGCTCCTGCGTGTGGTGACGTAATGAAGCTTCAAATCAAAGTGACACCTGAAGGTATCATCGAAGATGCGAAGTTCAAAACATACGGTTGTGGTAGTGCAATCGCATCAAGCTCACTAGTAACTGAGTGGGTAAAAGGTAAGTCAGTTGATGAAGCGGCAGCAATTAAAAACTCTGAGATTGCTGAAGAGCTAGAGCTTCCACCAGTGAAAGTTCACTGTTCTATTCTTGCTGAAGATGCAATCAAAGCAGCGGTTGCTGACTACAAGAAAAAACACCAAGAATAATTATTCCGTAATATAATGGGAGCTTTGACGCTCCCATTCCAATCGAAATTTAGACAGACTAAGGTGCAGTATGGCCATCACAATGACAGAATCAGCGGCAAGTCGCGTAAGAGCATTCCTAGATAACCGAGGCAAGGGTATCGGTTTACGTCTTGGAGTGAAGACGACTGGTTGTTCCGGCATGGCATACGTACTTGAGTTTGTTGATGAGCTCAATGAAGAAGACGAAGTATTTGAACTCTCTGGAGTGAAAATTATCATCGATCAAAAGAGCTTAGTGTACCTAGATGGTACTGAATTGGATTACGTGAAAGAAGGGTTGAATGAAGGTTTTGAATTCAACAACCCTAACGCGAAAAGTGAATGTGGTTGTGGTGAAAGCTTCAACGTCTAATTGATTGTCCTTCTGGGCAAACGAGTCCGGAAGGCTTTACTAGGACCCGAACTTAATGAATCACTTTGAATTATTTGGGCTACCAAGTCAGTTTAAGCTGGATGGTAGCCTTCTTTCTTCTCAGTTCCGAGAACTACAAAAACGCTTCCACCCGGATAACTTTGCAACGGGCTCAGAACGTGACCGTTTGATGGCGGTGCAAAAGGCGGCGCAAATCAACGATGCCTATCAAGTTCTGAAAAATCCTATTTCTCGCGCCGAGTATATCCTCGCAGAGCAAGGTGTTGAGATCCGAGGTGAACAGCAAACAATGCAAGATCCGATGTTCTTAATGGAGCAAATGGAACTGCGCGAAGAACTGGAAGAGATTGCTGACAAGTCCGATCCTGAATCGGCGCTTTTTGACTTCGACTCTAAGGTCAGCAAAATGTACAAACAGCATCTGGCAAGCGTCGAGCAAGAGCTTGATGATGGTCTATGGGCTGAAGCCGCAGACCGAGTTCGTAAGCTAAAATTCATTGCCAAACTAAAGAACGAAATTGAGCTAGTCGAAGACAAACTCCTCGGCTAGTAAGCGTGACAAGGACCTATCATGGCACTACTTCAAATCGCAGAACCGGGCCAAAGCTCGGCACCTCATGAGCATAAGTTAGCAGCGGGTATCGACTTAGGTACTACCAACTCTTTGGTTGCTTCTGTACGTAGCGGCGATGCAACTCCACTTGCGGACGAGCAGGGCCGTACTATTTTACCTTCAGTCGTTAATTACGCTGAGGAAACGTTAACGGTCGGCCACGAAGCCAAAGCCAAAGCAGAGTTTGAACCAGAGAACACGATTATCTCTGTAAAACGTTTGATCGGTCGTTCATTAAAGGACATTCAGTCCCGTTACTCTTCACTTCCTTATCGTTTTAAAGAGAGTGAAAACGGCCTGCCAATTCTGCAAACACCTCAAGGTGACAAAAACCCGATTGAAGTATCTGCGGACATCCTAAAAGTATTGGGTAAGCGAGCTGAAGATACGTTAGGTGGTGAGTTAGCTGGTGTAGTTATTACCGTTCCTGCTTACTTTGATGACGCGCAACGTGCAGGTACAAAAGATGCGGCGAAATTAGCTGGTCTTCATGTTCTCCGTCTACTTAACGAACCAACCGCTGCGGCAATTGCTTATGGCCTAGACTCTGGTCAAGAAGGTGTGATTGCGGTTTACGATCTAGGTGGCGGTACTTTTGATATCTCTATCCTACGTTTATCGAAAGGCGTATTTGAAGTATTAGCAACAGGTGGCGATTCTGCATTAGGCGGTGACGACTTCGACCATCTATTTGCCGATTATTTAATGGAGCAAGCGGGTCTAGAAGCGCCGCTTTCTGCAGAAAAGAACCGTATACTGTTGAACATTGCTACTGAAGCTAAGATTGCTTTCTCTGAGCAAGACAGTGTTGACGTTGACGTTTTTGGCTGGAAAGGCACCGTGACTCGCGAGCAGTTCGAAGATCTGATTCGTCCGCTAGTGAAGAAAACACTGATGTCTTGCCGCCGTGCGCTGAAAGATGCAGATGTAGATGCGGAAGATGTACTTGAAGTAGTCATGGTCGGTGGCTCAACACGCACATTGCTTGTACGAGAAATGGTTGGCGAATTCTTTGGCCGTACACCACTGACAAGCATTAACCCAGATGAAGTTGTTGCAATCGGCGCGGGTATCCAAGCAGACATTCTCGCGGGTAACAAGCCTGACTCTGAAATGTTGCTTCTTGATGTGATTCCACTGTCGCTCGGTATTGAAACCATGGGTGGTTTGGTCGAGAAGATCATCCCCCGCAACACTACGATTCCCGTTGCGCGTGCGCAAGAATTTACCACATTCAAAGATGGCCAAACGGCGATGAGTGTTCATGTGGTACAAGGTGAACGTGAAATGGTTGATGACTGTCGTTCACTTGCTCGCTTCTCGTTAAAAGGTATTCCTCCGATGGCAGCGGGTGCGGCACATATTCGCGTGACTTATCAAGTTGACGCTGATGGCCTTCTTTCTGTTACGGCAATGGAGAAGAGCACTGGTGTTCAATCAGAGATTCAAGTAAAACCTTCTTACGGCTTAAGTGACAATGAAGTGGCGGATATGTTGCGTGATTCAATGACGCACGCAAAAGAAGACATGCAAGCTCGTGCCTTAGCTGAGCAGCGTGTTGAAGCCGACCGAGTGATAGAAGGTTTGATTGCAGCGATGCAAGCTGATGGTGATGACTTACTATCAGAACAAGAGAAACAAAACTTGATTAAAGCCATCGAAGCCTTGATTGAGCTGCGTAATGGTGATGATGCAGATGCGATAGAGCAAGGCATTAAAGATACCGATAAAGCGAGCCAAGATTTCGCATCACGCCGTATGGATAAATCGATTCGAGCTGCGTTGTCAGGTCAATCAGTAGACGATATATAAGAGATAAGTAGTTATGCCTAAGATTATTGTATTACCACACGACGATTTGTGCCCAGAAGGTGCAGTGTTGGAAGCAAACTCTGGTGACACCGTTCTAGACGTAGCGCTAAAAAACGGTATCGGTATTGAACATGCGTGTGAGAAGTCATGTGCGTGTACTACCTGCCACGTAATCATCCGTGAAGGTTTTGATTCACTCGAAGAAAGTGAAGAACTAGAAGACGACATGCTAGATAAAGCGTGGGGTCTAGAGCCTGAGTCACGCCTAGGGTGTCAGGCGAGAATTGCTGATGAAGACTTGGTGGTAGAAATTCCTAAATACACATTAAACCACGCTTCAGAAGATCACTAAAACTATCTTCCCAATATAGGGAAGAAGCAAAAGGAAGATGAGCAATGAAATGGACAGATTCTCGCGATATCGCGATTGAACTTTGTGACAAGTTTCCAGATGTCGATCCAAAAACAGTGCGTTTTACCGATCTTCATCAATGGATCATGGAGTTAGATGAGTTTGACGATGAGCCAAACCGTTCTAATGAAAAGATTCTAGAAGCCGTTATCATGTGCTGGATGGACGAAGCAGACTAAGTCTGTAAAACACAGCCTAGTTAACAATTCTTACTAAAAAAAGCGGACCTTTAGGTCCGTTTTTTTATCCAATTGACATTTTTGCCCTACATAATGCTAACATCCGTGAGTTATTTAAAAGAAGCAGCGTAGGCAACGCTGCTATAAGACAAGGAGAAACCATGTCTACACAGATGTCTGTATTTTTAAGTCAAGAGTCGGCAGCACCACATTGGGGTGAAAAAGCACTGCTTTCATTCGCTGAAAACGGCGCAACTATTCACTTAGGTGAAGGTCATGATCTCGGCGCAATTCAACGTGCAGCTCGTCAGCTAGATGGCCAAGGAATTCGTTCTATTTTTCTTTCTGGTGATAACTGGGATCTAGAGAGCGTATGGGCTTTCCACCAAGGGTTCCGTAACCCTAAAAAACATGGCTCAGTTGAGTGGGCAGCATTGTCTGATGAAGATCAAGCAGAGCTTCAAGCTCGTATTACTTCGACTGATTTTACCCGCGATATTATCAACAAAACGGCAGAAGAAGTTGCTCCTCGTCAGCTAGCGACAATGGCTGCTGAATTCATCAAATCTGTTGCGCCGAAAGGCACGGTGACAGCTCGTATCGTCAAAGACAAAGACTTGTTGGCAGAAGGTTGGGAAGGTATTTACGCAGTAGGCCGTGGTTCTGAGCGTACTTCTGCGATGCTTCAGTTAGACTACAACCCAACTGGTGACGAAAACGCACCTGTATTCGCATGTCTTGTGGGTAAAGGCATCACCTTTGATTCCGGTGGTTACAGCTTGAAGCCTTCTACCTTCATGAGTGCAATGAAAGCAGATATGGGTGGCTCGGGTACTATAACTGGTGGCCTAGGATTAGCTATCTTGCGCGGTTTAAACAAGCGCGTAAAACTGATCTTGTGTTGTGCTGAGAACATGGTTTCTGGCCGTGCCCTTAAGCTTGGCGACATCATCACTTACAAAAACGGCAAAACCGTTGAGATTATGAATACCGACGCGGAAGGTCGCTTGGTGCTTGCCGACGGTCTTATCTACGCCAGTGAGCAAAAGCCTGAGTTAATTATTGACTGCGCGACGCTAACAGGCGCAGCGAAGAATGCGTTAGGTAACGATTACCATGCGCTAATGAGCTTTGATGATGAGCTATCGCATCAAGCGCTTACGGCGGCAAACCAGGAAAAAGAAGGCTTGTGGCCGCTACCACTTGCTGACTTCCATCGAGAAATGCTGCCATCTAATTTTGCCGATTTATCTAATATCAGCTCTGGTGATTATTCTCCAGGTGCAAGCACTGCAGCTGCATTCTTGTCTTACTTCGTTGAGGACTACAAAAAAGGCTGGTTACATTTCGACTGTGCGGGTACGTATCGTAAAGCCGCTTCTGATAAATGGGCTGCGGGAGCAACGGGTATGGGTGTTCGTACACTTGCTCGTTTCCTCAATGAGCAAGCTGGAAAATAAGATTGATTGCAGCACTCTCTTGTTTGAGTGCTGCTCTTACCCAGTAAGTCACTTTAAAAGCACAACTATTATTACAAGTACAGAAAGGAAATTTTATGGCTCTAGAAAGAACATTTTCAATCATTAAGCCTGATGCTGTAGAGCGAAACCTAATTGGTGAAATCTACAATCGTATTGAAAAGGCTGGCCTACGTATCATCGCTGCCAAAATGGTTCACCTGACAGAAGATCAGGCAAGCGGCTTTTATGCAGAGCATGAAGGTAAAGAGTTTTTCCCTCCTCTAAAAGAGTTCATGACATCTGGTCCTATTATGGTTCAGGTATTGGAAGGTGAAAATGCGATTGCACGTTACCGCGAGCTAATGGGTAAAACCAACCCAGAGGACGCGGCATGTGGCACTTTGCGTGCTGATTACGCACTCAGCATGCGTCACAATTCAGTTCATGGTTCCGATAGCCCTGAGTCTGCCGCTCGTGAAATTGAGTTTTTCTTCCCTGAATCAGAAGTTTTCTCTCGCTAACTCGTTCATGCATCACTTTTGCGTGATGATCTAGTTCGTAATAACCTCGGAATTGTCCGAGGTTTTTTATTCCGCATTCTCCATTTCACCGGCGAGTTCATTCGTAATTATTCGCGAAGATATTGGCTAATCTGAGCATCTTACAGGGGTGAAAGCTTAGTTACGTGTGTTTGTTCTCACTGTTTTCTCTGTACCACTTCTACGCTTTTGTTGTCGGTTGTCTAATCATTATTCTTACCGTAAAGTCTGATTAAAATTTAATCGTTTTTATTTTAATGCCTTAGCAAACTCAGGGTCTTACACCCCTTGTTGTAGCTGCATAAAGGCTGTACAATTCGCGCCCTTATTCTTGTTTCAGTCATTGAGAGGCAACATGACCACTGAAAAAATCAATCTACTCGACTTTGATCGCAAAGGCATGCGTCAGTTTTTCGCGGAAGAACTTGGCGAGAAAGCGTTTCGTGCCGATCAGGTTATGAAGTGGATCTACCATTTCGGTGTAGATGACTTCGAAAAAATGACAAACATCAACAAGAAGCTGCGCGAAAAGCTTTTATACAAGTGCGAAATTAAAGCACCAACTGTAGCAGAAGCTCAGCATTCTTCAGACGGCACGATCAAGTGGGCAATGAAGGTTGGTGATCAGGATGTAGAAACGGTTTACATTCCAGAAGATGATCGCGCAACGCTTTGTGTATCTTCTCAAGTAGGTTGTGCATTGGAATGTAAGTTCTGCTCAACAGCACAGCAGGGCTTTAACCGTAACTTGAAAGTTTCAGAGATCATCGGTCAGGTGTGGCGTGCTGCACGTGAAATTGGTCTTGAGAAAGAAACAGGCCGTCGCCCAATTACGAACGTCGTGATGATGGGCATGGGTGAGCCGCTTCTTAATATGAAGAACTTGATTCCTGCATTGGAGTTAATGCTGGATGACCTTGGCTTTGGTTTGTCGAAGCGTCGCGTAACCGTATCAACATCAGGTGTCGTTTCTGGTCTGGATCAGATGACGGGCAAAATCGACGTTGCGTTAGCGATCTCTCTTCATGCGCCAAACGATAAGCTGCGTAGTGAAATCATGCCAATTAACGATCGTTGGGATATTCAAGATTTCCTAGCATCCGTTCGTCGTTACATTGCTTCATCGAATGCAAACCGTGGCAAGGTAACAGTCGAGTACGTGTTGCTTGATCATGTGAACGATGACATGGACCATGCTCGTGAACTGGCTGAATTGATGAAAGACACACCATGTAAGATTAACTTGATTCCGTTTAACCCGTACCCAGGTTCACCTTACAACAAACCAAGTAACTCACGTATTGATCGCTTCCAAAAAACATTGATGCAATACGAGCACACAGTTACGGTTCGTAAAACACGTGGTGATGACATTGATGCCGCATGTGGTCAGTTGGTCGGTGATGTAATTGACCGAACTAAACGTACGGCAATGCTGAAAGCGTCACGCGGTGCCGATACCATTGAAGTGAAAGCTGTATAAACGACCGGAATTCAAAAATAGCCAGAGCCATTCGCTCTGGCTATTTTGTTTATTGTTTAGGACATTTTCGCCAAGATTTGGGACTATCACTCTTCAACCTAAGGTTATTTGGGTATAATTTCGAATTCCTTTGTCAAAGTTTGGACAAAAGCTTGAGCTATCTGTTAGTTTGAGTGTAAAGAGTTTTTGTCTTCGTTGCGCATTCGCTTATCATGATATGTAACACTAACGATGACACCGATAATTCTCAGCACTTTCTCACATACGTTTTGCTGATTTTTGCAAAACGGGTATTCGCACTCAGATCGCTGAGAGTTTCTTAAAATTATTATTTTTGGTTAACGCGTTTAGGCTAGCTATCTTTTAAAGAGGCTTAAGAACAATAACGAAAATACATGACCACGTTAGCCACTAAAACAGATTAAATACCGCCATTATGACAGAACACGAAAATACGAATGAAGTGCCACTCTCTATTGAAGCTGGCACATTACTGAAAAACAAACGTGAATCCTTGGGAATGAGCCAAAAGCAAGTTGCCGATCGCCTGAGGCTTCGCATTTCTGTGATTGAAGATATTGAAAATAACCGATTTGAATCTCAACAAGTCGCGACATTTACGCGTGGTTACTTACGCTCTTACGCTAAATTCGTAGGTCTTGATGAGAAGGTGGTTTTGACGGCGTTAGAGCAGACTGCCGATGCTCAGCCTCAAGAGCAAGAAATTGAAATGCAAAGCTTCTCTCGTAAAACAAAAGACGAGAAGCACAATAGCCGTATTATGCTCCTTACTTGGGTTATCGGGCTGGTCATTATTGGCATTTCAGCGGCATGGTGGTGGCAAAACCAACAAGAGAATAGCCTAACTAAGGAAGTAACGGATTCAAGTGTTGAAGCGCCGCAGCCCACAGCTCAAGAATTAGCTGATATCGATTTGATGACGGCTGAAGAGTTAATCGCAAGCACTCCTGAAGAAGTTGCTTCAACTAATGAAGGCGTTGCTGAATCGACTGAAGCCCCCGTTGAGCAAGGGGCGGATCCTTTGCTGACTGACACTGAAAATACAACAAGCGTAGATTCTGAAGAACCTGTTGCCGTGATTGAAGCGGCGGAAGAGGAACAGCCTGCGCCAGTAGTACCTGAAGGCATGACACTTCTTACTATGAAGTTTAAAGCGGACTGTTGGATTCAAGTAAAAGACACCAATGGTAAAACGCTGGTAAGTGGTACTCATAAGCCAGGACAAGATGTAGAACTTACCGGAAAAGCGCCATTTAAAGTGATATTGGGCGCACCGGAAGGGGTTACAATGACATTTGCAAGTGAACCTGTCGACCTTTCTGGGTATACTTCAGGCAAAGTAGCTAGATTCACTCTACCGTTATAAAAAATTATGCAACACGAATCTCCAATTATTCGTCGTAAATCGACGCGTATTTATGTGGGTGATGTGCCAATTGGTGATGGTGCGCCAATTGCAGTACAGTCAATGACTAACACTCGCACGACTGACGTAGAAGCGACAGTCGCTCAAATCCGAGCACTAGAAAAAGTCGGCGCAGATATCGTTCGAGTTTCTGTACCTACGATGGACGCAGCAGAAGCTTTCAAACTGATTAAACAGCAAGTTTCTGTACCATTAGTGGCTGATATTCATTTCGACTATCGTATCGCGCTGAAAGTTGCGGAGTACGGAGTTGACTGTTTACGTATCAACCCAGGTAACATCGGCAATGAAGAGCGTATTCGCGCTGTTGTTGATTGCGCTCGCGATAAAAACATCCCGATCCGTATTGGCGTCAATGGTGGATCTTTGGAAAAAGATTTACAGATGAAATACGGTGAACCAACGCCAGAAGCCTTGGTTGAATCGGCGATGCGTCACGTAGATCATCTCGATCGTCTTAACTTTGACCAATTTAAAGTTAGCGTGAAAGCTTCAGACGTTTTTCTTGCTGTGGATTCATATCGTCTGCTGGCGAAGAAAATCGATCAGCCTCTTCATTTAGGTATCACAGAGGCGGGTGGTGCTCGAGCTGGCGCTGTTAAGTCATCTGTTGGCTTAGGTATGCTGTTATCTGAAGGGATAGGCGATACGCTGCGTATCTCTTTGGCGGCCGATCCAGTTGAAGAAATCAAAGTCGGTTTCGACATCCTTAAATCTCTGCGCATTCGCTCTCGAGGCATCAACTTTATTGCGTGCCCCAGCTGCTCACGCCAAGAATTCGATGTGATTGGTACGGTGAATGCACTGGAGCAACGTTTAGAAGACATCATCACGCCAATGGATGTGTCTATCATCGGTTGTGTGGTAAACGGCCCTGGTGAAGCAGAAGTTTCTCACTTAGGTCTAGCAGGTAGTAACAAGAAGAGCGCATTCTACGAAGATGGTAAACGCCAGAAAGAGCGCTTTGATAACGATGACCTTGTGAATAAGCTAGAAGCTAAGATCCGTGCGAAAGCAGCTATGATGAATGGCGAAAACCGCATCGAAGTTAAAGTACAAGATTAATCTCAACGAGAATTACGGTAAGTATTGTGGCAAAAACAATTCAAGCAATTCGAGGCATGAACGATTGCCTCCCAACTCAGTCGCCACTGTGGCAAAAACTAGAAAACACAGTGAAAAATGTAATTAGCGCATACGGTTATAACGAAGTGCGCATGCCAATCGTTGAAGAAACAAACCTATTCAGCCGCGCTGTTGGTGAAGAAACAGACGTCGTTTCAAAAGAAATGTACACTTTTGATGACCGTAACGGCGACAGCCTAACACTTCGCCCAGAAGGTACGGCGGGTTGTGTACGTTCATGTATCCAAAACAGCCTGATCAACCGTGATGAACAGCGTCTGTGGTACATGGGGCCTATGTTCCGCCATGAACGTCCGCAGAAAGGTCGTTACCGTCAATTCCACCAGTGTGGTGTTGAGGTGTTTGGTCTAAATGGTCCAGATGTTGATGCAGAGCTTATCATGATGACGGCGCGTCTATGGCGTGAGCTAGGTATCAATGAACATGTTCGTCTTGAGCTGAACTCTATCGGTTCTCAAGAAGACCGCGCAGACTACCGTACTGCACTGGTTGCATTCCTTGAGCAACATATTGATGTGCTAGATGAAGATTGTAAGCGTCGCATGCACACGAACCCACTGCGTGTTCTGGATACGAAGAACCCAGACGTTCAAGCTATTTTAGGTGATGCGCCTCGCCTTTCAGATTACTTGGGTGAAGAATCTAAAGCACACTTCGCAGGTCTATGTGAACTTTTAGACGCCGCAGGTATCAAATACACAGTTAACGAACGTCTAGTTCGTGGTCTGGATTACTACAATCGCACGGTATTTGAGTGGATCACTGAGAGCCTAGGTGCTCAAGGCACTGTATGTGGAGGTGGTCGTTACGATGGCCTTGTAGAGCAATTAGGTGGTAAACCAACACCAGCGGTTGGCTTTGCAATGGGCCTAGAGCGCCTAGTACTGATGCTAGAAACGTTGGAACTAACAGACGTTCGTCGCAGTGTTGACGTGTACGTAGTCACTGCGGGTGAAGGCACCATGATGGCAGGAATGAAGCTAGCAGAACAGCTTCGCGAGTCTGTTCCAGGCGTTCGTGTGATGAATCACTTCGGTGGCGGTAACTTCAAGAAACAGTTTAAACGCGCAGACAAAGTTGGTGCTGTTGTAGCATTGGTTCTGGGCGAAAACGAAGTTGCGGATAATACCGTAGTACTGAAAGACTTAGCTGGTGGTGAGCAAGAGACTTACAACCAAGCAGAAGTTGCAGAAAAGATCGCAGCACTGATTTAAGTCTTTTAGTAATCTAACAAAATTACATCCTAGTTCGTAAGCTAAGGCTCCCAAATGTGGAGCCTTTAAACGAAATAGGAACAATGGCAGCTAAGCTGCCATTTACATGTTTTAAGAGGACAGGAAGTGGAACTTTACGATACTGAAGAACAACAAGTTGAAGCCATTAAAGACTGGTGGAAGGAAAACGGCAAAGCCGTCATCATCGGTGCGGTTGTTGGTTTAGGTGGTCTATTCGGCTGGCGTTACTACCAGGATTCTGTGATTCAGGCGAGTGAAGCAGCTTCTCAAAGCTACACGACAGCAATGAATGCTTTGCAAGACAAAGGCACTGATGTTCAAGCTGACGTGAAAGCTTTCATTGAGTCAAATGAAGTAAAAGAATATTCAGTATTGGCTGCGCTACAACTTGCTAAAGCACAAGTTGAAGCTCAAGACCTTTCTGCTGCATTGGAGCAACTGAAGTGGGCGCAAAGCCACACTCAAGATGCTGCGTTGTTACCATTGATTAGTTACCGCATTGCGCGTATTGAGACGGAAATGGGTAACTTCGACGCTGCAACGGCAGAGCTAAGTAACGTCACTGATACAGCATGGACAGGTCGTATTGCTGAACTTCGTGGCGATATTGCGATTCGCCAAGGTGACAAAGATGCTGCGTACGCTGCGTATACTGAAGCTCAGCAAGCGGCAGATGCAAGCCCGACACTACAAATGAAATTGGACGATCTGGCGAAATAAGGACCGCATTGGATGAAAAGAGTCTTTAAGAAAGCCTTGCTAGGGGCGTTAACAATGGGAGTACTTGCCGGTTGTGCAGGTGAGAAAGACACCATTGTAATGGCGCCACTACCTCAGGTAGACAGTCAGTTTACAACCAGTAGTGAGTGGAGCACATCGGTTGGCGATGGTGTTGGTCATTACTTTTCAAAACTATCCCCTGTATTTGCGAATGATACATTGTTCGTGGCAAGTCGTGATGGCTTAGTAAAAGCGCTGGATCCTGAAAACGGTAAACAACGTTGGCAAACGGACCTAGAAGAAGATGTCATTGCTCGTCTCTCTGGTGGTATCACAGCGGCATACGGAAACCTTTACATTGGCTCTGAGAATGGTGAAGTCATCTCTCTTGACCAAGAAACAGGTGAAATTGTTTGGCGTGTAAAAGTTGGTGGTGAGGTACTGGCGAAGCCAGTTGCAGATTCAGGCCTTATTATCATCAATACTAGCCGAGGCATGTTGATTGCCCTTAATGAGAGTACAGGTGAGCAACGCTGGGCATTGAGTACAGAAGTGCCGAACTTAACTTTACGTGGCGACAGTACTCCGACTGCAATTGGCGGCGGTGTATTTTGGGGAACGGCAAATGGCCGACTCGCAGCTGCTATCGTTGAGCGTGGTCAGTTGATTTGGCAACAGCCTGTTGGTACGCCAAAAGGCGCGACAGAAATTGATCGTTTGGTTGACGTTGATTCATCGCCAATTGTGCTAGGCGGTACTCTTTTCACCATTGGATACAATGGTCAACTTATCGCCATTGACTTGCGTTCAGCGAACCCGATTTGGAAGCGTAATTACTCATCTGCGACAGACATTTCTACAGATGGTAGTCGCATCTTTGTGATAACGGAAAAAGATCATGTTGTTGCCGTTGATTCACGAAGCGGAACTGAGTTGTGGGAAAACAGCTTGCTTGAGCACCGACAACTTACAGCGCCAGTTATTGTTGGCAATTATCTCGTTGTCGGTGACACGCTTGGTTACCTTCACTGGATGGATCGTTCAACGGGCGAATTTGTTGCGCAGCAGTTTGTCGATGATAGTGGCTTGGCAGTTGGCCCGACGTTATTGTCGGATGGTTATGTGATTACAACTCGCAACGGCGATGTAAAGAAACTAACCATTAACGAATAATATCGTGATATAATTCACATTCGGCTCCTGGCTGGTGACAGCTAGGAGCCGTTTTGTTGTTTGAATTTATTAACCCTGACGTGGTTATAGGTAAAAAGCTGGTTTGATTTGGCATCGAGCAAGTCGTTACCTATAACTACAGAAGAAAGATTATTGTAGAGGTTGTTATGGTACCTGTTGTAGCTCTAGTAGGGCGTCCGAACGTAGGTAAATCTACACTATTTAACCGATTGACTCGCACTCGTGACGCGTTGGTTGCGGACTTTCCAGGCCTAACGCGAGACCGTAAATATGGCCAGGCGAGACTTGGTGAAGAGCACGAATTCATTGTGATTGATACTGGTGGTATCGATGGCACAGAAGAAGGCGTGGAAACAAAGATGGCAGAACAGTCATTAGCCGCGATTGATGAGGCTGATGTTGTATTGTTCCTTGTTGACGGTCGTGCTGGTCTGACACCTTCAGATGAAGCAATTGCTGCGCATCTGCGTAAAATTGAAAAGCCAGCGATGCTGGTAGTAAACAAAATCGATGGTATTGATGCCGATGCGGCGTGTGCTGACTTTTGGCAGCTCGGCGTGGATGATATGTACCAGATTGCGGCCGCTCATGGCCGTGGTGTGACCGCTTTGCTTGAGCGTGCTTTATCTCCATTCTTTGATGATCTACTAACAAGTGAATCTGAAGAAGGTGAGATTGAAGACCTGACTGGATTCGAAGACGAAGAGCCTCTTGTTGAAGATTACACTGAAGAAGACGCAGAAGCTGAATTCAAACGCCTTCAAGAGCAGCCGATTAAGTTGGCGATCATCGGTCGTCCTAACGTAGGCAAATCGACACTGACTAACCGTATTCTGGGTGAAGAACGTGTGGTTGTATACGATATGCCTGGTACAACGCGCGATTCTATCTACATCCCGATGGAGCGTGATGGACGCGAATACGTACTAATTGACACCGCAGGTGTTCGTCGTCGTGGTCGTATCAATGAAACGGTTGAAAAGTTCTCTGTTGTTAAGACGCTGAAAGCGGTAGAAGATGCAAACGTCGTTCTACTAGTGATTGATGCTCGTGAAAATATTTCAGACCAAGACCTAAGCTTGCTTGGTTTTGCACTGAATGCTGGCCGCTCAATTGTCATCGCCGTTAACAAGTGGGATGGTCTAGACAGTGACGTGAAAGAAAGCGTGAAGAAAGAACTGGACCGCCGTCTAGGATTCGTCGACTTCGCGCGTATCCACTTTATCTCTGCGCTGCACGGTACTGGCGTTGGTCACTTGTTTGAATCTATCCAAGAAGCATATAACTCGGCGACAACGCGTGTGGGTACGTCAGTACTGACGCGTATCATGAAGATGGCTGTGGATGATCACCAACCGCCAATGGTTCGTGGTCGTCGTATCAAACTCAAATACGCACACGCAGGTGGTTACAACCCACCGATCGTTGTTATCCACGGTAACATGGTTCGTGAATTGCCAGATTCGTATAAACGTTATCTGATGAACTACTTCCGTAAGTCTCTGGAAATTATGGGAACACCGATTCGCATTAACTTCCACAACAGTGATAACCCATACGAGAACCGTACGAATAAGCTTACGCTATCACAAGAGCGTAAACGTAAGCGTATGATGTCGATGGTGAAAAACCGCAATAAATAATGAAATTCGAATACCCAAGTTTCTACTTGGGTATTTTTTTATCAAAAGTAATCGTAAAAATGACTATCACAGCAACAAAGACTCGTTTTTGTCATCAAACATGGCAATTAGAAGCACAAATACAGCTCGTTCAATATACGGAAGAAGTGACTTACGTTATTACAGATGTCACGCCGTTCCATCCCGTTAGTCACATATGGCCGGATCACCCTGCAGACAAAGGAACGTTGAAGGTGAATGGGGCTGAGCATGACGTAGTAGATTGCCAAGTTGGGGCAGTGGAACAGGAAAGTGGTGCTCTGTATGTGGGTAGTGACATCCCTGTAAAGCGTGATGCTGAAGGTTGGGTGTTTGTCGTCGTGCATGTTTTATCACGCACGGAATCATGTGCAATTAATGACTTGGTAACATTAGCGGTAGATAAAGACTATCAAAATGCTTTGAGTCGAGGCCACACTGCAGGACACTTAGCGTATTTGGCGTTGAATAAAGTACTATCGGAAGACTATTGGCGAAAAGACGCAGACCGCAAAGACCCACATGGTTATTATGACTTTAATAGCTATGCGCAAGTCACGAGTTATGTCACTCCAGACAAGTGCCTCGATACGTACCGTTTAGGCAAAACACTCCGTAAAAGAGGATTAAACAGTGCAGATATGCTGAATGACCTCCAGGCGATTGCAGAAAAAGTGAATGGCCAACTGGTTGAATGGCTTCAAAGAGATGCGATGATCACCATGGAATGCCACGGCGAAAGCTTAACGGATTCTCGCTATTGGAAGTGCGATTTAGGGGAAGGTCAATTAGCGGTAATCCCTTGTGGTGGAACGCATGCGAGCCATTTAAATGAGTTTGCTTTTATCCAAGTTAAACTCGTTGAGCTCGACGCTCAAACTATCGAAATGCACACCAATGTAAACACTGCTTTTTGAATAAGATCTTTTTATTAAATTCTGATTTTTCGTTTAATTAAATCCCCATAAGGTTTTTTATTCTATCTTAAATTGGAATGCAGAATATGTAACTTATGCTTTCGGTGTGTGGTTATATAAATATTCTTTTAAGGGGTGATCGCTGATCAAGGAGTAAATATCAGACGATCAGTATAAGATCCTACGTATCAAGTATGGTTAACGCCTCGTGAAACTTGTTGGGGCGGTGATGAAGATCAACATACTTGTTGGTTATTTTGAGTAGCATGCGTTACTCGAAATTGCTTAGTTTAGAGAGAGGAACGGGATATGCAGCAGAACATTTGCCCGACTTGCAATGTCGAACTGGAATGGACAGGACAATACCATTGTGCACAGTGTGAATCGGATTTTAAAAAAGTAGGTTTTTGCCCTGATTGTGAGGCGGAGCTGGAGAAGCTGCAAGCATGCGGTGCTGCGAGTTACTTTTGTAATGTGTGTAATGAACTCAAATCAAAATCACGTGTCCGATTTGAGTTCCAGAAAGTCAGTTAACCAGAGTTTGTATTCAGTTAACGGTAGAACGAACGTCGCCTTCGGCTAACCAGGTAATCAATACATCTCCCGACTTTACATCTGAAGATTGCGTAATTACTTTACCTTGCTCAGTTTGAGTAATTGAGTAACCTCGTTTCAATGTCGCTAGTGGGCTGACGGTGTCCAACTTTTCTGCGGCAATCGCGAGTTGATGGCGCATAGTCAGTAATTTGCGATCCATTGCATCCATGAGCTTTTGCTCAACACGTTCTAGCTTCGACTTCTGCTCGGCAAGGCGTGTTACAGGAGAATTTAATTGCAGCCGATAATGTTGACGCTCGATTCGCTGTTGACGCAAGGCAATAAAACGACTCATCGCTCGCTGTAAGCGCATGTCCAACTCATCTAACTGTTGCGTCTGACGTTGCAAGCGATAGCTTGGGTGCTGTCTCTCTAGACGGTGCACTAATTGAGCAGATTGCTGCTTTTGTTGTGCTAGGTAGTAACGCATCGCGCTCGCTAACTTATGCTGGCGGGTAACTAAAGCTTGATCTTTGTGGCTGTTATCACGGCTTACTAGCTCAGCGGCTGCTGATGGAGTAGGCGCGCGTACGTCGGCGACAAAATCAGCTATTGTCACGTCAACTTCATGTCCAACGGCGCTAATAATAGGAATTTGGCTTGCTGCAATCGTGCGAGCTAATATCTCGTTGTTAAAGCACCATAAGTCTTCTAATGAACCACCACCTCGGCCCACAATTAGCACATCACATTCATCACGGCTGTTAGCGCGACCAATGGCTTGTGCAATTTGAATGGCTGCGTCCTCACCTTGTACCACTGTCGGATAAATCACAACAGGTAGGGAAGGATCACGACGTTTCAATACGTCTAAGATATCGTAAAGCGCGGCACCAGTTTTCGATGTGATGACGCCAACACGTTTAGGGTGCTCAGGCAAAGATTGCTTATTGATTTGCGCGAACAACCCTTCTGCTGCAAGCTTCATTTTCAGCTCTTCAAACTCTTGTTGAAGACGGCCATCACCTTCCGGTTGCATGCTTTCGATGATCAATTGGTAGTCACCGCGAGGCTCATAAAGAGACAGACGAGCTTTTACTAGGACTTGATTACCGTTAGCGGGCTTGAAAGTAACGCGGCGATTGTTACCACGAAACATGGCACATTTAACTTGAGCGCGAGAGTCTTTAAGAGTGAGGTACCAGTGACCAGAGACAGGAGCTGAAAAGTTGGATATCTCTCCGACGAGCCAAACGATCCCCATTTCGTTTTCAAGGAGTAAACGAACTTCTGCGTTGAGACGAGAAACAGTAAAGATGTTTTGATTGGTCTTGGAGAGCACAGCTAATCTCTTAGACGTGAGTATGGAAATTAGCGGCAATATAATACATAACAAGAGGGTAATTGCAAGAAAAAAATTAAAAAATTTGTGGTCAAGCGATTGCGTTAACCGTATAATCCCTCCGCAATATCTAATCCAAATGTAGCTAGTTGCTAACGCAGGTTACCCTCATTATGCGAAACGATGAGATTGGATTGTTCTTTTTACTCCTCTAATTGTGAGATATTGCAAATGCTAAGAATTGCCAAAGAAGCGCTGACATTCGATGACGTACTACTTGTGCCAGCACACTCCACCGTTCTCCCAAACACAGCTGATCTTCGCACTCAGCTAACTAAGAACATCACCCTAAACATCCCAATGATTTCAGCGTCTATGGACACTGTTACTGAAGCTCGTCTAGCAATTGCGCTAGCGCAAGAGGGTGGCATTGGCTTTATCCACAAGAACATGTCTATTGAGCAGCAGGCAGCCGAAGTTCGTAAAGTTAAGAAGTTCGAAGCTGGTATGGTAACTGACGCGGTTACTGTAAACCCTGACGCGACCATCGCTGATGTTGTTGCACTCACTGAAAAGCATGGTTTTGCAGGTTTCCCTGTTGTCACTGAGAGCAATGAGCTTGTTGGTATTATCACTGGTCGTGACGTTCGTTTTGTGACGGACCTTTCTAAGAAAGTATCTTCAGTAATGACGCCAAAAGAGAAGTTGGCAGCAGTTAAAGAAGGTGCAACACGAGAAGAAGTGCAAGAGAAAATGCACGAAGCTCGTGTAGAGAAAGTATTGGTTGTGAATGATGAGTTCCAACTAACCGGTATGATTACTGCGAAAGACTTCCACAAAGCAGAACGTAAACCAAACGCATGTAAAGATGAGCGTGGTCGCCTACGTGTTGGCGCAGCCGTTGGTGCTGGCGCTGGTAACGAAGAGCGTGTTGCTGCTCTAGTTGAAGCAGGCGTTGACATTCTACTTATCGACTCTTCACACGGACATTCTGAAGGTGTACTAAACCGCATCCGCGAAACTCGCGCTGCTTACCCAGATCTAGACATCATCGGTGGTAACGTAGCAACAGGTGCTGGTGCTAAAGCACTAATCGAAGCTGGCGTAAGCGCAGTGAAAGTTGGTATCGGCCCTGGTTCTATCTGTACAACTCGTATTGTAACGGGTGTGGGAGTTCCACAAATCACTGCAATCGCAGATGCGGCAGAAGTGGCTAATGATTATGGTATTCCGGTTATTGCTGACGGTGGTATCCGTTTCTCAGGTGATATCTGTAAAGCAATCGTAGCAGGCGCATCATGTGTGATGGTTGGTTCTATGTTTGCTGGTACTGAAGAAGCGCCGGGTGAAGTGATTCTATACAATGGCCGTTCTTACAAATCTTACCGCGGCATGGGTTCTCTTGGTGCTATGTCTCAAGGTTCTTCTGACCGTTACTTCCAGTCTGACAACGCAGCGGACAAGCTAGTACCAGAAGGCATTGAAGGTCGTATCGCATACAAAGGCCGTCTAAAAGAGATCGTACACCAACAAATGGGTGGTCTACGTTCAAGCATGGGTCTAACTGGTTCTGCAACTATCGAAGATATGCGTACGAAAGCTGAATTTGTACGTATCTCTGGTGCAGGTATGCAAGAGTCTCATGTACACGATGTTCAAATTACTAAGGAAGCGCCGAACTACCGTCTAGGGAACTAATTACCCAACGGAAACGTTTGCTTTTTCCTTGAAGCATTAAGAAGAGGCGAGTACACTCGCCTCGGTTTTAATCACTTAGCCTTAAAAAGACTGCTCAAAATGACTAAAAATATCCATGACCAACGTATTCTGATCTTGGACTTCGGTTCTCAGTACACTCAATTAGTAGCTCGCCGCGTACGTGAAATCGGCGTTTACTGTGAACTATGGAGCTGGGATGTAGAAGAAGCGGATATTCGCGAATTCAACCCAGATGGCATTATCCTATCTGGCGGTCCAGAAAGCGTAACGGAAGAGAACTCTCCACGCGCGCCTCAATATGTGTTTGATTCTGGTGTTCCTTTGCTTGGCGTATGTTACGGCATGCAAACCATGGCGGAACAGCTAGGAGGCAAAGTAGCGGGCTCTAACGAACGTGAGTTTGGCTACGCTCAGGTTAAAGTTTCTGGTGAATGTGCCTTATTTAAAGATCTTGAAGCAACTCAAGACGTTTGGATGAGCCATGGCGACAAAGTAGTAGAGATCCCAGCCGATTTCGTAAAAGTTGGTGAGACAGACACTTGTCCTTACGCTGCGATGGCGAACGAAGAGAAGAAATACTACGGTGTTCAGTTCCACCCAGAAGTGACACACACAAAAGGTGGCCTACAAATGCTTGAGAACTTTGTTCTTGGCGTATGTGGCTGTGAGCGTCTATGGACTTCGGAATCTATCATCGAAGACGCGGTTGCTCGCATTAAAGAGCAAGTGGGTGACGACGAAGTTATCCTAGGTCTATCTGGTGGTGTTGATTCATCGGTAGTTGCGATGCTGGTTCATCGAGCAATCGGCGACAAGCTAACGTGTGTATTTGTTGATAACGGTCTACTTCGTCTAAACGAAGGTCAACAAGTAATGGATATGTTCGGCGACCAATTTGGTTTGAACATCATCAAAGTTGACGCTGAAGAACGCTTCCTAAAAGCACTTGAAGGCAAGTCTGACCCAGAAGAGAAGCGTAAGACTATCGGTCACGTATTCGTAGATGTATTCGATGAAGAGTCTAAGAAGCTGAAAAACGCGAAATGGCTAGCTCAAGGTACGATTTACCCTGATGTAATCGAGTCAGCTGCATCTAAGACTGGTAAAGCGCACGTGATCAAATCGCACCACAACGTGGGCGGTCTTCCAGATGACATGGAAATGGGTCTTGTTGAGCCACTACGTGAGCTGTTCAAAGATGAAGTACGTAAGATTGGTCTAGAGCTAGGCCTGCCTTATAACATGCTTTACCGCCACCCATTCCCAGGTCC
The DNA here is from genome assembly GCF_033337975.1 of Vibrio sp. Vb2880. NCBI lineage: Bacteria > Pseudomonadati > Pseudomonadota > Gammaproteobacteria > Vibrionales > Vibrionaceae > Vibrio > Vibrio sp. Vb2880. The sequence continues at coordinate 126,259 of NZ_JAWORT010000011.1, read as the reverse complement.
AGGTCTAGGTGTTCGTGTTCTTGGTGAAATCAAGAAAGAATACTGTGACTTGCTACGTCGTGCTGATGCTATCTTTATTGAAGAGCTTCACGCAGCTGATCTATACAACAAAGTATCTCAAGCGTTCACGGTATTCCTACCAGTACGTTCTGTTGGTGTAATGGGCGATGGCCGTAAGTACGATTGGGTTGTGTCTCTACGTGCGGTAGAAACTATCGACTTCATGACTGCTCATTGGGCACACCTACCATATGACTTCCTAGGTAAGGTTTCTAACCGTATTATCAACGAAGTTGATGGCATTTCTCGTGTTGTTTACGACATTTCAGGTAAGCCACCAGCGACTATCGAGTGGGAATAATTTTCCTCTAGACAGTTGAGTTTATAAGAACCAGCCTTCGGGCTGGTTTTTTTGTACTTCAAGTTTGTGAAGAGGTGGCTCAACTTTTTTGTGAGAGATATATACATGCGATTAAATCAAATATATATTCATTTTAATTGTTTAATTATCATAAATGGTATTGCTATGGAACAGGCTGACGTTACCTCTCTCATTCCCATCCTTATTACTCTTTTCCTCGCGCTGACCACAAGAAATGTCGTTGTTGGTTTATTCGCGGGTGTGGTGAGTGGTGTCGCTATGCTCGAAGGGACATTTGTCGAAAAAGGGCCACTAGACTCGTTTAGTGCATTGATGAAAAGCTATCTACTGCCGCAATTAACTGACAGCTACAATGCGGGCGTCATTTTGCTCTTGGTCTTTATTGGTGGCTTTGTTGCCTTGATGGAGAAATCTGGCGGTGGTGTGGCGTTTGCTAAAAAGGTTACTCAATGGGTGGCGAGTAAATGCCAAGCTCAACTGTCCGCATGGTTCGGTGGTGTTGTTATTTTCTTCTCAGACCTTGGTACACCACTGATTGTTGGCCCTGTTTTTCGCCCTTTATTTGATAAGTTAAAAGTATCACGCCAAAAATTAGCTTTTATTATCGATTCAACTTCCTCTCCGGTCGCAATCTTGATTCCTTTTATCGGATGGGGTGTTTACATCATGGGGTTGATTCAAAAAGAGTTTACTGCCCTGAATGTCAGTATGAGTGACTGGGATGCTTTCATTGGTGCGATCCCGTATCAGTTTTACGCCTTTCTTGCGATCGCGATTGTGCCGATTGTCTCTTTCTTCAAATTAGATTTCGGACCGATGGCGAAGGCTGAACAACTAGCAGAGCAGGGCTCCGACTTTGGGAAAGTGCAGGAGTCCATGAATGTGTTTACGCATAAAAATGCAAAATCCAGTTTTGTATGGGCACCTTTGCTCGTTATGCTGGTGGTTCTATGTACCATTCTGGTGCCACACGGTTTTCCATTTCAAAAAGTAGCAGGCTCAACGTTCAGGGCTGCACTTTCTTCTGCATATTTCTTCGCGGCCTTCACTTTAATTGCGCTGATGGCGTTTTATGGCGTAAGAAAGCTTTCGGATGGTATTCAGGTTTATCTGAAAGGGATGTCAAACATGATGTCAGTGGCGGTGATTCTGGTATTGGCTTGGGCGCTTAGCTCGGTTGGGAAAGAATTAGGTGCAGCAGCATACATTGCTGAACAAGCTCAAGCCGGTTTCCCTTACTGGTTATTGCCAGCGGTTGCGTTTTTACTGGCCGGTATTATCTCGTTCGCTACGGGATCATCTTGGGGGACGTTTGCCATCATGATGCCATTAGTGATCCCAACTGCCGTCGCGATTGATGCACCACTGTTGGTTTGTATTGGTGCGGTATTATCTGGTGGCTTGTTTGGCGATCACTGTTCTCCCATCTCTGAAACTACGATTTTGTCGTCGACAGGAGCGGGGTGTGAACAGTATGAGCACTTCCGTACACAATTACCTTACGCATTACTCAATGGAATGATCGCATTGGGGTGTTTTCTTTTAGCTGGAATCAACGCCTCACCAGTGATTGTGCTTGCCGCAATTATTTCTCAGTGTGTGGTTTATTTTGTGCTGTCTAAACAAAAGTCAACCGCGAAGCTAGAGGTGGTTTCGGCAGAACAATAAAGAGAGAAACATCACAAAGCGGAGGCTCACAGGGTCTCCGCTTTTCTTTTGAGTCAAGGTAACATTTTTCTTGTGACAAAATGTGTGTGAGGACCTATTTATTCATGTTGTCTCGCAGAATCAACGTACTTGGCTCGGTGTTTCGTATATATGATCCACTATATGTCTAGTTATTCCTCGTATATTGTATTGTTGAAATCCGGAGACTAGACATGTTTGCACTCAAACATCTTCCTCTTGCATTGAGTTGTGTCTTAGCAGCACAAGTGAATGCGAGTATGAATATTCAGCCCGATCCGCAAAATCCGAATGGTTATGTTATTGCTCGTGGTGACGTTCAAGCCGTAGAGCAAAGCAAAACTTCTGATCCTATGTATGCCATTTGGTCACAAGCATTAGAGACACGCCCGAACTCAGTGGTTGAAGCGATTGTTCCAGGGGCGACAACCAACCCAGAAAACGTGAAGCGTGTAGAGCGTGTATTCCCCGAAAGTGAGTGGGACTTCCTGACTCAAATGGCGGCACCTGAATACACTTACACGCGTTTCCTACGTGCAATTGGTAAGTTCCCTGCATTCTGTGGTGAGTACACAGACGGTCGTGATTCGGATGCAATTTGTAAAAAATCGATCGTGACAGCGTTTGCTCACTTTGCACAAGAAACCGGTGGCCATATTTCGATCGATAACGTATCGGATAATCCGCTAGGGTTGGAAGAGTGGCAGCAAGCTTTGGTTCATGTGCGAGAAATGGGATGGTCTGAAGGGCAAGAAGGTTACACAACAGGTTGTGGTCAAAATGACTGGCAAAACAAACGCTGGCCATGTGAACCTGGACAAGGTTACTTTGGACGTGGTGCAAAACAGCTTTCTTACCATTTTAACTATGGCGCGTTCTCTGAAGTGATGTTTGATGGTGATGCATCTGTATTGCTAAAAAATCCAGGCTTGGTTGCGGATTCGTGGCTGAACTTAGCATCGGCTATCTGGTTCTTCCTAACCCCACAAGCACCGAAACCTGCAATGCTACATGTGATTGACCGTACTTGGGTGCCTTCACAGCGTGAGCTTGATGCTGGCATTGGTTACGGCTTTGGTACCACCATCAACGTGATCAATGGTGGTATTGAGTGTGGTGAGCAAAACAAGGATAAAGGTCAACCTGTTAACCGTATTCGTTATTGGGAAGGTCTTGCCGCCCATTATCAAATTCCAATTGAAGCCGATGAGACCAATACCTGTTGGCAGCAGACGCCTTACGGTAGCTTAAATCTGAATGGTGCGACAGACGTGTTGTACACCAACTGGGATGGAAACTGGAAATACTACTCAGATCGTCCGGGAGGCCACTCTTTTGAATGTGAACTTGTTGGTTTCCAAACGGCTTACTCTGCGCTAGTTGCGGGTGATTATGAGAAATGTGTAACTAACTTCTACCAATCTCATGCGGGTTGGCCAGAAGTTCGTGTAGTTGACAAGTTAGATCCAGTGGATCCGGTCGATCCGCCTGTAGGTGGTGTGGCAGCTTGGGATTCTGGCAAAGTATATAACACGGGGGAACAAGTCTCTTACCAAGGTGCTGTTTACGAAGCGAAATGGTGGTCACAAGGTAATGAGCCAACGAAAGGAGACCCGTGGAAGCTGGTTTCAGGCACTCCTACGGAGCCGCCTACAACGGAACCTGAACCACCGGTGACTGAGCCAGAGCCGCCCGTCACAGAACCTGAGCCGCCAGTAACCGAGCCAGAACCACCAGTGACAGGCAATTTTATTCAGTGGGAGCCAGGTGTAACGCAAGTCGCTAACGGCGATAAAGTGACGTACCAAAACAAATGTTTTGTTGCGAAAAATGGCCCAGGAGTGTGGGAAAGCCCAACGCAAAGCAACTGGTTCTGGGACGAGATTTCTTGTCAGTGATCGAGTAAAAAACAACCTAACCATCTATAAAGACTCTGCTTTTTTGCAGGGTCTTTTTTTATATATGTAGTGGTTTATTTATGGAATCTAAGTTTTCAATAACAGCTTTTCTCTTTTGTTCTGGAGCCCATTAAAATTCGCGCGCATTTTTTATCAACATTTTTGAAAAAAGGTATTTGTACATGTCGACAAAACTGGCTAACCCAGCACCGCTAGGTCTAATGGGTTTCGGTATGACCACTATTCTGCTCAATATTCATAATGCAGGATTTTTCCCAATTGACTCTATGATTCTAGCGATGGGCATCTTTTACGGTGGCCTTAGCCAAGTAATCGTTGGCATCATGTGTTTTAAACGCGGTGATACGTTCGGCACAACTGCGTTTACTTCTTACGGTCTATTTTGGCTAACATTGGTTGGTCTAATCGTAATGCCTCACATGGGTCTTCCTGCAAGCCCTGCAAGCTTTATGGGTTGGTACCTAGCGCTTTGGGGCATCTTCACTGGTTTCATGTTCATTGGTTCTCTATGTTACCCAACAGCGAAGCAAGTGGTATTTGGTTCTCTAACTATCCTGTTCTTCTTGCTTGCTGCTCGTGATTTCACTGGTAGCGAAGTGATCGGTGCTATCGCTGGCTTCGAGGGTATCTTCTGTGGCGCAAGTGCAATTTACTTTGCAATGGCGCAAGTACTGAACAACGAATTTGGTCGTGAAGTATTACCTGTCGGTAAAGCAAAAATCGCTCGTAAAGTTGAAGCGGTTATCGCCTAAGCTGTTACTCATAATGAAGAAAGGGGGATTAACCATTGGTTAATCCCCCTTTTTTATGTCCTCAATCGGACCACTGCTTTTTCTTATTTATGTGATAACGCTATGTTGATGGTTGCTCAACAGTTTCTGCGCTATTGCTGTCTGCCGTTGGTGCTTTACCCGTTTTACGTCGGTACTTATCTTCCCAGTAATCTGCGCCTTTAATGCCCAGTGCAACAGGGTTAAATGTAAAATCGGTCACACCACGTTTTTGTTGCTCTTCGTAGTCGTTCAATGCTTTGAGTGCAGGCTTCGACATAAAGAAGATGATCAAAATACCGATGATGTTTAGCCACGCCATCAGTCCTACGCCTACATCACCCATCGCCCATGCTAAGTTGGCGGTTTTCACGGTTCCGTAGAACACGGATGAAATAATGATGACTTTCAGAATAAACATCAGTCCATTTACTTTGAACGTACGACGAATGTAAGCAATGTTCGTTTCTGCAATGTAGTAGTAAGCCAGAATGGTCGTAAACGCGAAGAAGAATAGAGCGATTGCGATGAATGGCTTACCCACGCCAGGTAGTGCGCTTTCGATCGCCATCTGTGTAAACACAGGGCCATTTGCACCAATATCCGCTGGTAGGTTTTGAACCAGGAATGTACCTTCAATCGCACCATTTACGTTGTACGCGCCAGTGATAAGAATCATGAACGCGGTTGCTGAACACACAAGTAATGTATCGATGTAAATAGAGAAAGATTGAACAAGACCTTGCTGAGCTGGGTGATCAACACTCGCTGCTGCTGCTGCGTGAGGACCAGTACCTTGACCTGCTTCGTTGGAGTAGACACCACGTTTTACACCCCAGCCGATTGCTGCACCAACGCCTGCCATTGGTGTGAACGCGTCACCAATGATCATGCCGAAAATGCGTGGAACCTCACCAATGTTTAGAAGGATGATGACAAACGCAGTAATGATGTAAGCTAACGCCATAAATGGCACAACGACTTGGGTAAAGTTCGCGATACGCTTTACGCCACCAAAAATGATGAAAGCCAAAATGACACAAACAACCGTACCAGTGAAAATTTTAGCAAAACTGAAGGTACCAATAGCGGTTTCAATCATGTCACCTGAGCCAAATGCGGCTTCTACAGCGTTACCGATACTGTTCGATTGAACGCCAGGAAGTAGAACACCACAAGCAAAGATGGTCGCGATAGCAAAGATCCAAGCGTACCATTTTTGTCCCATTGCTTTCTCAATATAGTAAGCAGGGCCACCACGGAACTCGCCTTCGTCTTCTTCTTTATAAATTTGTGCAAGTGTTGATTCTGCGTATGCGGTTGCAGCGCCAAAGAAGGCTACGACCCACATCCAGAATACGGCGCCTGGGCCACCGAAACCGATAGCAGCGGCAACACCAGCAATGTTACCTGTACCTACACGGCCAGATAGTGAAACAGCAAGTGCCTGAAATGATGATATCCCTTTTGTTGAACTCTTCCCTGAAAGTAATAAGCGCCACATCTCAAAGAAGTGACGAATTTGTACAAAACGCGTCATGATTGAATAGAACAAACCTGCGCCAAGGCACAAATAGATCAGTACCGGGCTCCAAATAATTCCATTCAGAAAATCAACTAATGACTGCATGAGTATTTTCCCTGTTAGTTGTGTTTGTGGTTGTTTTTCACACAATACATTACCCTTTATGTAATGCAATTGTTAACTTTTTTAGCTACAAATCCTTTGTAGCGTGATGATGAACACAGAATGGAGAGTAGTTGTTAAAATTTGGTTCTTGTTGCTTATTTGCTCCTTTTAGGTAGAAGATTTGCCTGATGACTAATTATGCAGCACATTGTCATTTAAATGTGCTGCGATTTTGATGAGTTAAAAATGCCAATGGTTATGCATTTTGTGGAGTAAGTGTCTGTCTATTTTTTTGTTCAGTCATGTGCTCAGGCGTAACGACAAAGGTTAAGTTCCGCATTATCCATCACTTTTGTTTTTTCACCTTTCATTACGCTTGCTAGCAATTGACCTGAACCACAAGCCATCGTCCAGCCCAGAGTTCCGTGTCCGGTGTTAGTAAAAAGGTTATCGTATTTAGTCGCGCCGATAATTGGTGTGCCATCAGGCGTCATTGGCCTAAAGCCGCTCCAAAACTCAGCTTGGCTGAAGTCACCACAACGAGGAAAAAGATCACGGATGACCATTTCGATAGTGTTTTTGCGCTTTTGTGGAAGGGAAGCATCAAACCCTGCTAATTCTGCGGTGCCAGCTACGCGAATTCGGTCATCAAATCGAGTCATAGCGACTTTATAGGTTTCATCCATCACAGTAGATCGAGGAGAGAAGTGTTCATCTTCCATCGGGATGGTGAGTGAATAGCCTTTGACAGGGTAGACCGGAATATCAATATCGAGTTGCTTGAGTAGCGCTGTAGAGTAGCTGCCAGAGGCCACCACATATTGGTCTGCTTTAAATTGTCCTCGGTTCGTTTGGACACCTATGATCTTTTTGCCTACTGTAACCCAATTGCTTACTTCAGTATCGAACTCAAATCGGACACCGTGTGCCTTAGCAAGCTCCGTTAGTTGTTGGCAAAATTGATGGCAATCGCCCGTTTCGTCATCAGGTAGATGCAAGCCACCAACCAGTTTGTCTTTCACAAGTGCAAGCCCTGGCTCTTGTTCAATACATTGTTCGACGTCCATTAGCTTAAATCGGGTTCCGCTTTGTTCAAGGAGCTGCATGTCCTTTTCAATGGCTTGCAGCTGTTGATGTGTTCGGAATACTTGCAAGGTCCCAAACTGACGTCCTTGATACTCAATGGCGTGTTCTTGGCGTAACTGTTCTAAGCAAATACGGCTGTGGTTAGCGATAGAAAGCATGCGAGCCTTGTTAACTTGATAGCGAGGTAGGGTGCAGTTCGCGACCATTTTACTTGCCCAGCGGATCATGTCGGCATTCAGAGTGGGTTTGATTTTAAGTGGAGCATGCTCCTCCATTAACCACTTAATGGCTTTAACAGGAACACCAGGCGCAGCCCAAGGCGAAGAATAGCCATATGAGATCTGCCCGGCATTGGCGAAGCTCGTTTCCATGGCACTGCTTGCTTGGCGGTCAATGACGGTAACTTGATAGCCTGCTTGAGATAAATACCAAGCAGAGGTTAAGCCGATAACGCCGCTGCCTAATACGATGACTTCCATTGATGCACTCCACACATTTATCAGAGTGCTCAGTTTCTTTTCTTTACCTTTTGTTAACAATCGATATAAATTACACACAGCGTTTAGAAAAACTATAGGCTCAAGGATGAAAAGTAATCTGATAAGTGGTTTGTGTTTATTTAGCCAAGTCGCGGAGTACAACAGCTTTACTGGTGCTGCAAGACATTTACACCTCACCACTGGTGCCATAAGCCAACAAATTATTCATTTGGAAGCGTTATTAGGTTTTACTTTATTTGAACGCCACTCTCGCGGTATTCGTTTAACCGTAAAAGGCACTCAGTTACACCAAGCGACGCAGTTTCACTTTTCGGAACTGAGCAAATTGCTTGATGAGCTCAAAGTAGAAAAGCAAACCAATGAAATTCGTTTGAAGTTGACGCCTTCTTTTGCTTTCAAATGGTTAGTCCCAAAGCTCGAAAGCTTCCATCATGATAATCCGGATATCCAAGTACAAATCTTTGCGGAAGGTGCGCTGGTAAATAGTGAGATAAAAGACTATGACGTCGCAATTGACTATGGTCTTCATCCTTATAGAAATGCTAACGCGGAGCTGATTTTGGATGAGCATCTGCTACCGGTGATGAGTCCAAAATACCTTGAGGATCATGGCTGGCTAAAAACGTTGTTTGGTGAGCAAAAAAACTCAATGCCAGTGAAGCAATGGCAAGAGGCGACGCTACTACACGATGCGATGCCATGGGAAAAAGCGACGCGTGACTATGAGTGGCTATATTGGGCGTCAGCGATGGGGTTGGATTTTAAAACCGATATCGGACACTTTTTTAATCGAACGGATATGGCGATGTCTGCAGCCGAAGCAGGCGTTGGGATTGCGATGGCACGAATGGCACTGATTGAGGATGAATTGACGACAGAGCGTTTGGTTTCTCCATTCAAACCGATTCCTGCCAATGCAGGGTATTACTTGATCATGAACACACGTACGAATGCGACAGAAACGTTTCGTCACTGGTTACTTGGACAGTTGAATTAGCGTTTTATCTCTGTGATTCATCCCTACGTTATTTGTTGAAAAATTGGGCAATATAAGTTTTAAGCAAGGTAAGTGCTTTGCTTGCCGCTATTTGAGTGATGAAAGACAGGGAAGAACATGAAAGACGAAACGCTATCCATCCATTTTGGTTACGAAACTGACCCTACCACTAAATCTGTCGCGACGCCGATTTATCAAACAGTCGCGTACGAGTTTGACAACGCGCAGCACGGCGCTGATCTGTTTAACTTGGAAGTGCCGGGGAATATCTACACTCGCATCATGAATCCGACTAACGATGTTCTGGAAAAACGCATGGCGGCGTTAGAAGGCGGCATTGCTGGATTGGTCGTGAGTGCGGGGAGTGCAGCGATTAACTATGCAATTCTGACCTTAGCGCAAGCGGGCGATAACATCGTTTCTACGCCGCAACTTTATGGCGGTACTTATACCTTGTTTGCGCACATGCTCCCAAATCAAGGTATTCAGGTGAAGTTTGCTAAAGATGACAAGCCAGAAAGTTTGGCCGAATTAATTGATGAAAATACCAAAGCGGTGTACTGCGAGAGCATTGGTAACCCTGCGGGTAATATCATCGATTTAGAACGTGTGGCGGAGCTTGCTCATGCACAAGGCGTACCTGTGATTGTGGATAACACCGTTGCGACGCCAGTGCTTTGCAAACCCATCGAATTTGGTGCGGATATCGTAGTTCACTCTCTCACTAAATACGTTGGTGGGCATGGCACCACATTAGGTGGCGTGATTGTGGATTCAGGTAAATTCCCTTGGGCGCAGCACAAAGACCGCTTTCCTGTTTTCAACCAACCAGAACCTTCTTACCACGGCGTGGTGTATACCGAAGCGTTTGGTGAGGCGGCATTTATCGGGCGTGCGCGTACCGTACCACTGCGTAATACCGGAGCCGCATTATCACCGATGAATGCATTTATGCTTATGCAAGGGCTAGAAACGTTACCGCTGCGTATGGAGCGCCATACCGATAACGCACTCAAAGTGGCTGAATTCTTGGAACAGAATGACAAAGTCAGTTGGGTAAGTTATGCCGGATTGCCAAGTTCTGAACACTTCCATCTCGCCGAAAAATACATGAAAGGTAAGCCTTCTGCGATTTTGTCGTTTGGTTTAAAAGATGGTTATGACGCTGGTGTGCGTTTTTATGATGCTTTGAAAATCTTTAAGCGTTTGGTGAACATTGGCGATGCAAAATCATTGGCTTGCCATCCTGCATCGACGACTCATCGTCAATTGAGCGAAGCAGAACAAAAACAAGCTGGTGTGTCTCCAGAGATGATTCGTTTATCGGTGGGTATTGAACATATTGACGATATTCTAGCCGATTTAGAACAGGCACTAAACGCGTAAAACGATTCTGTTTTTAGCTTTGGGTTACCCATAGGCCAGCCTTTAAAAAAGCTGGCCTATTTTTATTTTATTGTTTAAATATCAAGGGTTTTGGTGTTTTTGGTTTGTGGTATTCCAAAAGCTCATAGAGGGTGAGATTTATTCTCTTGTCACGTTTGGGGTTGTTCCTGATGATGTGTGCAAGTATTACACATTGGAAGGGACTCAAATGTCTTACGTATTTCACCGTCATTGCCATGCCACGCTACCAATCATCGATAGAGGTGAAGGTGTTTATCTATTCGATAAGCATGGAAAGCAGTATCTCGATGCTTGTGGTGGTGCTGCGGTATCAAACCTTGGCCACAGTCATCACGCCGTTAAAAAAGCCATGTTGGAACAGATCGAGCGAGTGCCATTTGCTCATACTGGATTTTTTACTAGTGACAACAGTGAGCGCCTAGCAGAATTGATTTGTCAGCACATGCCTGAACAGTTCAACCATGTGTATTTAGTCAGTGGAGGATCAGAAGCGGTGGAGTCGGCACTAAAAATGGCGCGGCAGTATTTCGTGGAATCAGGTAAGCCAGAGAAAAAGCAATTCATCGCGCGTCAGCAAAGTTATCACGGTAATACCTTGGGGGCTCTGGCTGTCGGAGGTAATGAATGGCGACGTGAACCGTTCAAACCCATCTTACACCCGAGCCATCATATCGCCCCTTGCTATGCTTATCGTTATCAGCAGAGTCATGAGTCGGAATTGGATTACTCATTGCGAGCGGCGAATGAGCTAGAGGCAAAAATTCTTGAGTTGGGGGCTGATAATGTCATGGCTTTTGTCGCCGAGCCCATTGTGGGTGCCACCGCTGGAGCTGTGCCTGCAACGCAAGGCTATTTCAAGCGTATTCGCGAAATATGCGACCAATACGATGTGTTATTGATCTTGGATGAAGTTATGTGTGGCGTTGGACGCAGTGGCAGTTTTTTTGCGTTTGAGCAAGAAGAGGCAGAACCCGATCTGGTGTGTATGGCTAAAGGGCTTGGTGCGGGTTATCAACCTATTGGCGCGGTGGTTGCGAATGATCGAGTCTATCAAGCTATTGCTGATGGAAGCGGTTTTTTCCAACATGGTCATACTTTTATGGCGCACCCTGTGGCGTGCGCTGCTGCCGTGGCGACCATTCAAACCATCTTCCAAGATAATTTGTTAACGGCGGTGAATCGGCAAAGTGCTTTGCTGCGTAATGAGCTTACTTCTGCATTTGCCCATTTACCGTACATTGGCGACATTCGTGGTAAAGGTTTGTTTTTTGGCATTGAGCTGGTGGCGGATCAAGAAAGCAAGGCGCCTCTGAGTAAAGCCACATTGGCAGACAAACGCATCAAACAGCGAGCAATGGAAAATGGCTTAATGTGCTATCCAATGGGCGGAACGATTGATGGCGTTAATGGGCACCATATCTTGCTTGCGCCGCCATTCATTATTCAGCCTCACCATATTGATGAGCTAGTTGGCAAACTCTCATTAACGCTAAAAGAGGTAGCGAAGGAATGGAATTAGAAAATCGATGTATACGAGAGCCTATCGCTATTATCGTGGCCCCAAACGGTGCAAGAAAAACTAAGCACGATCACGCCAGCTTACCCATGACAACAGACGAACTGGTTGCAGAGGCTATCGCTTGTCAAACGGCAGGGGCTGCCATGATCCATTTGCATGCTAGAGACGCCAACGGACGTCATTCATTAGACATCGACGACAACATGGCAATTTACTATGCCGTGAAAGAAGCGGTGGGACAAAACATGATGGTACAGCTCACCACAGAGGCGGTGGGCTTGTATTCTCCGCCACAACAGATGGCGTTAGTTAAAGCTGTGAAACCAGAAGCGGCTTCTTTTGCATTGAGGGAGTTAATCCCTGATCGCGCAAGTGAGAAAGAAGGGCATGCCTTTTTCCATTGGGTGGCAGAACACAACATCGTGAGCCAAATTATTCTCTACGATGCAACCGACATTGAACGTTATTTCCAACTGCGTGATGCGGGCGTGTTACCTAAAACGCATCAGCATGCATTAGTGGTGTTAGGGCGTTATCACCAAGCTCAACAGTCTTCGCCATGGGATTTACGAGGTTTGAATTTGGCGCGTTTTGTCGAGGAAGAAATTCGATGTGCCATTTGTGCTTTTGGCGCGCGAGAGCAAGACTGTTTAGCGAGTGCGATGTTACTTGGATTCGATGTGAGAGTGGGGTTTGAGAATAACCACGTCGATGTGGCAGGCGAATTAGCAATCAGTAACGCGGCTCAGGTGGAAGCTCTACGCGATGTGGCGCATCGCTTTGCTATTCCTTTACACAGTGCGCAAAGTTTGCGTTCAGCTTTGAAGTAAATCTGCTCGCGGAAAAGAAAAAAAGAAGAAAGGAAAGTAAAAAGGCTCCATCGGAGCCTTTTCGGTATTTGTCGTTAGTTCTCAGTTTGCGCTACAGGTTGACGAGCGGGATGTTTGATAAACACCGCGACAACAGCCGCTATCGCTAATGCAAAACAGTAGTAAGAATTGGCAACTACTTCAAGTGGCGATAGGTTGAATACGGAACCTAGCAGCAGTACTTGAGCACCGTAAGGCAACACGCCTTGCACCACGCATGAGAAAATGTCTAACAAGCTTGCTGAGCGGCGAGGAGAGACATTATTCTCTTCCGCCAGTTGGCGAGCAACGCTGCCCGATACAATGATGGCTACGGTGTTGTTTGCCGTACAGCCATTGACCATTGATACCAAACCTGCAATACCTAGCTCGCTTGCACGACTGTTCGCATGCTTAGAGTGACTAGAGCCAAACGCGTGGATAAGGCTACTAACGAAATTTGTTAGAAAAGCAAGACCACCTTGGCGACGCATCAGTTCACTCAAACCACCAATCAGCATGGATAACAAGAAGATCTCTTGCATGTTACCAAAGCCTTTGTATACGTCTTGGGCTAGATTAGTTAGTCCGTAATTGTCAATCGATGCCAAGCTCACGCCGCCAGCCAAAAGAATGCCAATCGACAGAACCACAAACACATTCACACCAGATACCGCTAGGATCAAAATAGTGATATACGGCAAGACTTTTAGCCACTCAATATCGCCAGTTTCAGGCACTTGAGTCGCGGTACTGTTGAAAGCGAACACTGCAATCGCGATCAACGCCGCAGGTAAAGCAATACGAATGTTCTCTTTAAACTTGTCTTTCATCTCACAACCTTGAGAGCGTGTCGCCGCGATGGTGGTGTCAGAGATGATAGAAAGGTTATCACCAAACATAGCGCCGCTCAGCACAACGCCTGCGGTTAACGGTAAGCTCATTCCTGCTGATTCAGCAATCCCCAACGCTACGGGGGCAACGGCTGCGATGGTACCCATCGAAGTCCCCATTGCTGTTGCGATAAAAGCAGAAATCAGAAAAATGCCCGGTAAAATCATGCTGGTTGGAATAGCGGATAAACCAAGGTTCACTGTTGCATCAACACCACCAGAGGCTTTTGCTACCGCAGCAAAGGCACCTGCAAGCAGATAGATCATACACATTGCGATGATGTCTGGGTGGCCAACACCACGCATGAAGTGTTCGATTGAGCGGTTAAGTTTCTCTTTACTTAAAAGAAACGCAATGATGATGGCTGGTAATACCGCGATGGGTGCAGGCAGCTGGTAGAAGGCAAATTCCACGCCTTGCAAAGATAAGTAAGTGCCTACGCCAATAAATAGCGCAAGGAATACAATTAATGGGATCAGTGCGACCGCAGACGGTGCAACTGTTTTAGTAGTTTGTTGGGAACCGGACATGTAAACGACAATGTTAATGATAAGAGAGAAGAGCAGACTAATATCACATTTCTACATTGTCAACGTCTAGACGTCTAAATGGCTGTTTAAATTTTACACGTAAAGAAAAAGATAAAAGCTTGTGTTGCGTATCTCACTGATACCACGAGCTTTAGTTATGCGCTAATGAAGAGACTGTCGTTATTGCATTGATTTGGCTTTTTTGCGTTTAACAATACCTAAAACCATCCACGTAAATAAGACAGCAGCAAATGCCCATACCAGATATTTGTATTCGGTGTACAGGTTGCTCAACACGCTTAAATGTTCAAATGCAAAGTGAGTTAACAAGCTGAATACCAATACCCAAACCGTCGCCGCGAGGGCGTTACCGAGTAAAAACGCTCTACGTGGCATTTTCGCGATACCGCATGCAAGAGGCATAAATTGCTTCATTCCTTCAATAAAGCGGCTGACCACCAAGCACGTAGGGCCGTATTTCTGGATAGTCAATTGAAGCGTTTGCATCTTCGGGCCGGAAATGTAGCCTTTTTTATCTAACCACCCCTCAAAGTAATAACCGATTAAGTAGCCACAGGTATTACCAAAAAAGCAGCTCAGCCACGATACCATCATTACCATACTTAGGTTCATGACTTGTTCTGACGAGAGCAAAGATGCCGCGATCATCAGTGATTGACCAGGCATCGGGATACCTATCCCTTCTAGAAATATACTGACAATCAGCGCAACGTAGCCGTATTGCTCAAGCAAAGGCTTCATTGACATGAGAAGTTCGTTAATATGTTCCAAAAGCTTTCCCCTAATAAAAGCGGAACGAAGTTGGAGTGATACTCCGAATGTCCTATTGGGTCAATTCTTGTTTCTCACCGTTGAGAAAAACTGACATGCCTCTGATAATTGCGCAGAATCAACCTGCAGCTGGCTTTACTCGCCGCCACGCTCTTTGGTAGCGGCGAACTAGGGAGATCCTTATGACTCTTTGGCTTTGGTGAATGCGCCATACAAATCAAGGCGGCGATGACGTAAGTTGGTGACAGAGCCTTCGGTATTAAGCTGTTTCAACTTAGTCAAATCAACATCAGCGAAGATTATCATTTCGGTGTTGGCGCTTGCTTCTGTTAAGGTCGCATCGTGTGGAAAATAGATATCCGACGGTGAAAATACGGCAGATTGTGCGTACTGGATATCGACATTATCAACACGAGGTAAGTTGCCGACACTGCCCCCAATTGCAACGTAGCATTCGTTTTCGATGGCTCGTGATTGGGAACAGATTCGTACTCGTTGGTAGCCATTTTTTGTGTCTGTCCAGAAAGGAACGAACACAATTTGTGCGCCTTGCTCGGCGAGCATTCTTCCCAACTCTGGGAACTCGCTGTCATAACAAATCAGTATGCCGACTTTGCCTGCATCGGTTTCGAACACTTGAACATTGTCACCACCGTCGATCACCCAGTCTCTTTGTTCATGAGGCGTGATGTGGATTTTATATTGAGCGTTTATTTCACCATCTCGTTGCAGCAAGTAGGCCACATTATACAACTTGCCATCCTCGATGACGGGCATACTGCCTGCAATAATGTTGATGTTGTAGGTGACGGCCATCTGTGAGAAGCGGTTTTTGATCTCTTCTGTAAAGCTAGCCAAAAAGCGAATTGCTTCGACGGAATTTTGGTCGTTTTGCAATCCCATCAGCGGCGCGTTAAAGAATTCAGGGAATAGGGCGAAATCGGCTTTGTAGTTCGCAAGAGAAGAGATGAAGAACTCAGCCTGATCGAGCAAGTCCTCTAAGTCATTCATAGCACGCATTTGCCATTGCACAACACCAATCCGAATCAGCGTTTTTTCTACATCGTGTACGGATTGAATATCCTCTTCGTAGAAGAAGTTATCCCACTCCAGTAGAGTTGCGTAGCCTTTAGAAGCACTATCCTCTGGCAAGTAACCACGCATAATACGCTTTACATCGAAGTCATTTGCAAGCTGAAAAGACAAAATAGGATCGTGAAGCTCACGGCGTTTTATCTTGTCGATGTATTCAGCCACGCTCAATTCGTCAGCATATTTGTGGTAATTCGGGATGCGGCCACCGGCTAAAATTGCTTTGAAGTTCTTACTCCGGCAAAGTTCTTTACGCGCATCATACAGACGGCGACCTAAACGCAGTCCACGGTAGTCCGGGTGAACAAATACATCGAGACCATACATGGCGTCACCGGTCACTTGGTTTTGGATGACGTTGTTCTCGGTGATGATGTCGGTGTATAGGTGAGGAAGTGAAAATCGGTTGTAGTCCACTTTGATTGTTAGCGCTGCGCCGACAATTTTTCCGTTATCCTCAATACAGATTTGTCCATCAGGAAACTGATGAATGAGATCCATGATGGTCAGGCGTGGCCATGAGCCACCAACATCAGGAAAAACAAGGTCCATTAATTCCGCGAGCTCTGGGTAATCGGTCGGCTCAATGGTGCGTAAAGAGAGTCTTGGCGTGTTGCTGTCCATATCCTACTATCCATTTATCCTTTTTAAATAGTATGGATGAGAATGCCATAAATTTGAGCAGACAGATACCGAAGTCTTTGAGTTGTTTTGGTTTACCTAAACGAGCTTAAAGAAACAACATTAACTTAGCTTGCTCTTCAGCCATTCGTGAAACACCGCTACTTTTTTAGCCGAAAGGCGATAATTTGGGATCATCACGTAATAACCATAACCGCTCTGTAAAGAAAGGTTGAGAACATGCTGAATGTCCCCTCTTAAAATCGAATACTGCGCCATAAAATCGGGAAGCAAGGCGAGCCCTTTTCCCATTCTGACAGCTTCGCAAGCTAGGTAAAAATGTTCGACGCCTACAGGTTGATAGGTAACGGGAGATTCTACAGTGTAGACAGCTTTAAATTGCTCCCATAGCTGAGGGCGAGTGATTTGAGGTATAAACGGATAATTACTAACAGCGTGCACACTCTCAATTGCAGGAGCATTTGTGCAACCGACTAATAACAATGTTTCTTCGCACAGTAAGTGGCTGTATTCATAATGTGTGGATAATGGAAGGCAGCGAATATGTAAGTCACTTTCGTTGCTCGAATCTTTGACGTTCCCATCCCCGGTACAGACTCTTACTCGGATGTTAGGATGTTGCTGGTGGAAGTCATCAATATTAGGTATCAACCAAAGACTGGCAAAAGAAGGGGTTACGTCCACGGTGAGTAATTCTTGCTTTGAATCTGACTGGATTAAGTTGGCAGTTGCATGCTGAATAAGCTCCAAAGCTTCTGTGACTTGCGGCAGATAACGCTTGCCTTCTTCGGTTAACTCAATACCACTCGCCCCTCTTTGTATTAAAGGTAAACCCACCAATTGCTCCAGCGATGCGATTTGTTTGCTTACTGCGCTTTGCGTAATACATAGTGCATCCGCTGCTTTAGAGAAACTGAGGTAATTAGAGACCGCGACAAACGTCCTTAATGCTCGAATAGAAGGGTATTCACTGCCTTTTAACATACTTCAGTTCCATTAAACTCTGCTTAGGCAAAGAGTAGAGTATTCACGGCTTGAAGCAAAGTAAGATGCAACGTATGTGTGATTAGCTTCCTTTCTTATAAAAACTAGCTAAGCGTTTTTTGACTGATTAATCTACAAGAGTATTTTAGATGTTTATTTAATTTCTTTGAAAAATCTACAAATTAACAAGAATCTTTTTCACATCATCGATTAACCTCAATTTAGTATTGTTTATATAAAGTAAACAGACAGATCTTTTTTTCTGTTTTTGTTCGGCGTTCTTTAGAGGATTGTCAGTGTTCTATAAAATTAAATATATTTTTCATTAATTTAAAGTTGGCATTGCATTTGCTCTTTACTATTCGAACCTTCAATGGAACTTATATTAGGAGAATGAAATGAAAAGCAATGTTGTTACTTTGATTAGCCTTTTTTCTTTAGCAACGTTTAGTACTTTATCACATGCTGCGGACTCCAACGATCATGGTGTATATGTTGGCGCCAACTACGGTTACTTAAAAGTTGATGGACAAGATGACTTTGATGATGACAGCGATGTTATTCAAGGTTTAGTTGGTTACCGTTTTAATCCTTACTTAGCGTTGGAAGGTGGTTACATTGATTTCGGTAGCTATGGTAATAACCTAGCAAATGCCGAAACGGACGGCTATACAGCGGCTCTAAAAGTTACCGCTCCCATTGCTGATCGTGTCGACCTTTACGCAAAAGGCGGTCAAATGTGGTACTCGACGGATTACAACGTTGCGGGCTTCCAAGGCAACAAAGATGATGAAGGTGTATTCGCTGGTGCCGGTGTGGGTTTTAAAGTTACTGATAACTTCTTAGTTAACGCAGAATATATGTGGTACGACGTAGAACTCAATGCGGAGAATGTCGCGAACGGTGCAAACACGGAAACAGACTTTAACCAAGCATCACTAGGTGTAGAGTATCGCTTCTAATATAGTTAGCCGTGCTGGACTCAATAAAAGTGCGAAGCAAAATAGCTTCGCACTTTTATTATTTATCATTCAAATAATTTAAGACCGATGAAGCGTATATATAAAACGATGGCTAATTTATTTTATTGTTACTCCAGGGTATTTAATACGTTACTAGCATGACTGTCTAGCCTTTTTACTAACCTTGAAAAACAAAGCTTTATTGCTCTACAAGTAATATTAGATAGGTTAATTTCCGCATTGCCTGACATTACATTTATGTGGCCTATAATACCGAGAACGTGTTCTTTACATTTATTTTTAGATCTGAAATTAGCTAATTGAACCCAAGTAGTAAGGCCTGCAGTCGCATCTGTTGTATTATATGACCCAAACCTGAAATTCTTAGTAAATTCAAAGTTGAAGAGCTATTTTAATTACCAGATCATCAGTCATCCGAGCGTTATATCTATTGTTGAAGTCAAGAAATATGTTACGTTCTAGGTAAGTTTAAGGCTTAGATTGTAGTGCCGATCACTCATTACTTGTAGCGGTATTGACATAACCCGGAATAGATTTTTTCCTAGTCCATGAGCGTGGAAGTCGATACCAGAACCTCTTTCTAACCGATACTCAATATCCTCCGTAAATAAATGGCCAAAGAGGAGACATAGGAACTGGAGTTGTATCATGAGTGCATTGTTTAATTTCCATACAAGTCAGAGTCTATATAACCAAATAAATTACATTGGCTGTTTACGTAGTAGTCATCGTTTTCTTCATCATCAATTGAAAAAGCAAAGTACTTAAGAGGGTTCTCAGTGTCACAAGCAAGGTTAGCCATGTTATTTTTTACGTAATCCTCTATTTTATAACCATCAAAGCTTCCTTCCCAAATAATAGTACTTTCATCATTGCTGAGTTCTGCGACTAAAACAATAGTTACATAGTGTTCAATAAGAGGAGTGCTTATGATGTTTTTATTTTCATAGACTGGAGAAAACTCAAAACGACCAGTACTGTCTGTGAATGTTGATAAGTCTATTGATTTCCCTGACGTGCTTAAACCAATACTAAGGCTAACCTTCAGGCTACTAAGGGGTTTTCCTTTCTTTGTTAACACACCATTGATTTGCGGTGTGTATTGATTAACGTGTTCGTCATTCAATTTACTTTCTTCAAAATTCATTACAATGCTCACTAATATGACTGTAATAATTCCAGCAACTTAATTTTTCACAACAATATTTTCATTTTGAAATTTAAAAATCTATATATGTTGTGTTTCTGTTCAATATCTAAGGTTACTTTGTGATTAGAGTTACATTATTTTTTGTAACTACTGTTTGTAGTCATTACATCTATAGAGTTGTAATGAAACAAGCGAGTAGGGACTAACAATGAATACATCAATCAATTCATCGAGGGAGATGAGTATAGACTTTAGACTTAGATCTAGTTATCTCTTAGAAAGGATAGGTAAGCAGAAGACTTTTAAGTTACAGGGCTTTTAGTACCATGCTCTCTGCCTTTTTGATTAGTACTTATGAACTTCTTGTTTACTGATTAATACTCAACGAGTTTGTAAACCTACATGGGCCAAAGGTATGCGGTAATCCATGTAGTAAGATTTCAGAAAGCATGAATGTTTGAAAAAAGAGACTATTTTAGTTGATACAAAAAAGGCCACCCGAAGGTGGCCTTTTCCAAACGTTTGGTGGAGCTGGCGGGATTCGAGAGTTCGTCGCCTTTTCCTATGTAAGTCTCTGATATACAAGGAAGGTACATCAGTGGTTTACTCGAAATGTAGCACACCTTGTAGAACACTGCTAGTTCGGTTCAGTTCCGACTTTGGGAGCTGAACTGTTGGGTGTGTTACTAGGGTTTAGCATCATCGTTTATCTTACCTAGTAGTTGAATGGCATTTGTTGAAACGCTATCTTTTAATTCTCTCTGTATGGGCAGTAAAGCATCACGAATTTTTCCTAGCCTCTTTATTAGGGCTTCAATTGTCTCTATATTTAGGAGATTGCCTCCATTTTTAAAGCTAAGTTTTGCGGTTTCTTCTATTAGGGCTCTGAAGTCGAAAACTATTGGTATCAACTTTTTGTGAGCTTCTTTTAGTTCAGGAAGATAAAGATCTACAAGAAGGTCAGCCTCACAAATGAGGTCCTTCGGTTCGTTTTTTTCTAAACCTGCGTGATATTTGAATTTTTCTCCGAAATAACTCGGAAGACCATCAACGCAAGTGTAATACTGTTCATATTTTATTCGTTTTAGTTGGGTTAACTCTTGTTTGTTCCAGACTTGGTGCGCTAAGTCTTGACTCACTTGTTCTGTTGCTCTGGTTAGCTCGACTTGTTGGGTTATCACTTGTGCTAGTTTTTCTGATAGAGCGTCGATTTTTGCGGATTCAGTTTGTAGGGTTTCTTCACGCAAAACCTTTAAGTGGCGTTGTAATTGAGACTCGATGGCATCTAATTTTCCGATGACCTTGGCGTTTTCTTTTGCGTGACTTTTTATGTAAGAAATACAATAGCCTAACACTAAGCCGAATAGGATAAGTACGACTGCAAGCAAGGGATGTGAAGATAGTCCGAGTTGCATTAGAGAGGTTAAAGTTTCCATCTCAGATGAAGTAATCATGTATTTTCCTCAAGAAGCTCTTATTGCTGGACGGATTAGCGGAGCTAAAGCTCGACCTGAATTTTGTTAGCAATTTTGTCTGGGCATGTAAGTATAATTGTGGTTGCCTATTTTCCCCCATCCCCCCCAGGAAGGATACCGATGGATTTTTACTTTGAGATATAACCCTCTAACGATAAAAATATATTTTCAGTGTTTTCTTTAGGTTATGCCCAAATGCATACACTCTAAGGGTGTTATTTTTTGTGTGCTTTAGGTGTCGACTTGTCGATATGCATACAATAAGTTAAGCACACAGCAACCTAAAGCACTCGTTCGAGGTATGACAATGACAACTCAATCCAATGACAGCAACTCAATGGTCTTTGCTTATGTCCGTGTGTCGACTAAGGAGCAGAACGTGGATAGCCAATTGAGTGACATCTCAAAGCTCTACCCTGATGCGGAGATTACGACAGAGAAAGTGTCGAGTACTGTTCCAGCTAAAGAGAGGGCAGGGCTATCGGTTCTTCTTGGTAAGCTACGTAAAGGAGATACTCTAGTCGTATGGTGGGTTGACCGTTTAGGGCGTGACTATCGAGACGCTGAATCGACTATACGTGAGCTTCTCAACAGAGGCGTGTGCATTAAGACTATCAACCAAGGTCTGACGTTCTCATACTCAAACAAAGATGATGACATGCAGAACATGGTCACTGACATCCAGATTACCATGCTCACGGCTATGGCTGCGGCAGAGCGTAAGAATCGCTTAGCGTCGGCTGAGGCTGGAAGACAAGCGCTTAAAGCTAACCCTGCGAAGTGGGCTGAGAAGTTCCAAGGACGCAAAGCTAATACCAAGCAGCATCAGCGTATCATTGAGTTGTTACTTGAGGGAAAGTCTATCCGTGGTGTCGCTCAGGAGCTTGGCTGTAATGCAAGTACCGTACAGAGAGTGAAGAAGAAGGCGGTTGAAGCTGGCACCGTGTTCTAAGTGTCGGCTGATTGAACAATAAGTGCTCACTTAGCAAGCTCTTGCGTGACCATATTCAAGTTATTGCACTCACTAGTGACTACACATAACACAACCAAGTTGAGTTTCGGTATCTTTAGCTCACCTTAAGCACAAAGGAGCATTGATATGAACGACGTCTTAACTATTAAAGCCTCTAATCATCTTGATACTCAAACGCTGCTTACAACGCAAGACTCGCAGCTTCACCAAGAGGTGTGGGGGCATGTTAAAGCGTTAGTAGAGCTTGGTGTCTTTGAGGACGCTACAAATGGCATTGAGAATGTCTTAGCGCCTTACATGGCGGAGGTTAACGCCGAGCTTATCTAGGTCACTTGGGCGGGTGCAACGCCTGCCCTTGTCTGTTTTAGTTAGGTCAAACCATCGAGGTATCAACGCTCTCATTCCCTGCCTTTACGCTCTCTTTGAGTCTCAACGCAATGCCAATCGAATTACGACTGCCTATAGGGCGCAGCCCGATACGGTGAGGTTGTAAGCTGGTTTAACTAGGGAATGTCACACTAAAAGGGATGTAAGTGTTATTTAGATGTAAAGACGCTAAGTGGCTGAAATTAATTTATTTTCCCTTTTTTGTGTTAATGGCTTGTATTTACGACTGCCTATAAGAACAAACCCAATGCGGACTGTAGCCGCCAAACCACAGCAAGAAGTCACACATCAGAGTCACGCACTGAGTGGGCTTCAAGGCCATCACCTCGTTACCTCTCGGCTTCATAGAGAGTGAGTCTTAATGCCTTGGGCAAGCAGAGAGACAAAGAGCAATACATGCACCAGACGCAAAGCTTAAGAGTTCTCTTTATCTTTAAGGGAAGCTTTAGGCTTGTAAGACGTGCTGGTGTAGGGCGTGGATACTTAAAGTCTGTCTTTAAGATGTGATTGTAGTTATTAACAATAACAATCACTTACTTAGAGCTTAACTTAAAGTAGTTCTTAGAGAGACTTTAAGCTCTGCGCCTTCCTATCAATCATCGTCCTTTCTACCCAACCCTAAGTAACTACTCAATGCCTTTCTTATATATGTTGCAGTCTTGCAGGATTGTTCTGTAATTTATTGTTTTTAAAGGACTTGATATGACGTATGTAAACAACTCAAAGCTGAAAGCTAAGCTTGTTTGTGCACTTGAGTACTCAGACCTTAGTCGTCGCCAGATGGCCGTCTTTGATAACGCCTGTCGTTTGTCTGGGGTAGGTCGAGGGCTGTCTAGAAGCCGAATCTTTCGATTGCTTCAGACGCTCGATACACTTACCTATGACAGTCTTGAAAGGCGTCTTAATGTCAGTCTCAAAGTACTAAGCCGCGAGTCGTATTCAAAGCGCACCATTGCGTTGTACTTATCTGTTTGCCGTAAGGTAGCGTCTCAGTTAGCACAAATGTATGGGATACCTCGTCATGAGACAACAATCCCTGAAAGTGAGTCTCAGTACTGGCTCAGTGTTAGCGACAAGCGAGTCTTTACTGTTGCTGAACGAATGCTACCGAAAGGGGCAAAGTATCTTATCGTGTCGATGTCGACGCTTGAAGAAGCTCTAAGGCTCAAGCCTCGTACTATTCGAGAGTCGCTAAAGCGGCTTGACCACCACGGCTATATCGTGTGTTTAGGTGGTGATGAAGGTGCGAACTACAGCATTACCTTTAAACGCTCGATACATGCCACATCAGCGCTATCACTCCAAGCAGCCTGATTAACCCTCAGATCTCCACAACCCACAATAGGCCACCACAAGGTCTACTTCACTTCAAACCCAACGCTTAACCGCAAAGCCATGCTGTCAGCTAGTCACTACGAGTCTTTCGTTGGTGTAGTTGGCTATGTGGGGCTTTCGGTGTGGCTTTACGATTAAGGACTCAATATGAATACACAGCTTCAAACGACACATCTATTACACAACGCTCAGCACCCACTAAGTATCTATTGCGATGGTTCAGCACCAGACAATCAGCACGGGTGTCTTCAAGGGGGTGTTGGTGTCGCTGTTTACGACGCTCTTGGACATTGCATTCAGGAGTACTCATCCTCCGTTCGCAGGGCTGGTGGTGTCACCAGTCAAAGGGCTGAGCTTCTGGCTCTCATCATTGCCTTACTTGTAGCTGGTGAGGGGGACAATGTCTTTAGTGACAGTAAGTACTGTGTGCGGGGCTTCAATGAATGGCTTGATAGCTGGAAGCGTAACGCTTGGCGCAACTCAAGCAAGAAGCCTGTCGCTAATCAGGACTTATGGATGTTGATAGATGAGCTTAAAGCTATTCGTCCACGTGTTAGCGTTGAGCACGTAGCTGGTCACTCTGGCGTCAAAGGTAATGAGCATTCAGACTGCTTAGCGAGACAAGCAGCCGAAGGTAAAATGTAAAATGAAAGGTAACACTTGGGTAGACGTCAGGTGTTATCTTTTAATTTGTACTAGTTAGATAGTACACAGGGCTTTATGTCGAAGTCGAACGTAATGTTGTCCAATATAGGAGCTAATGCTGATGCGACATAAGCTTTACCATACCGTCCAAACGTTTCACTTCCGTCCCCATGACCCACATAGGCTGCTGCATGACTGCGGGATACGCCTGATTGCTTCAGGGCGTTGATGAAAGTGTGCCTGAAAGAATGGTAAGCCTTATGTTCGTTCTTGGCGTTAGGCAGCACTTTGTCGCGGAAGCGAGCAAACCATTTGGATGGTGCTTGTCCATACCCATCTCTTCCTCTCTTAAGCTCAGGAAAGACGCGCTCATGAGTGAGGTTCTGTACGTAGTCAACGAACCCTAGTTCAATTAATTTAGGGTGCAGTGGAATAGTGCGAATTGAACTCATATTCTTGGTTTTCTGGTCTTCTTGAGTATTGGTGATGGTCATAGTCCAAAGTCCGCTCTCGTCATCTCTACGAACGTCACATACATGCAACTGACACAACTCGTTGAGACGAGCACCTGTATAAAGCCCTAGTACAGGTAGCCAGTAATAGTGTGGGTGTTTACTCTTACCTCCTTGGAAGTATGGATGCTGAAATAGGGTCTTTAAGTCAGACTCAGTGAACGCGCTACGCTCATCAGATGCCTTTTTCTTGGTCTTTACTTTGAGTCCTTTAAAGGCATTCTTGGACGCGTACTCATTCAACACGCACCAGTCGAAGAATGAGCTAACACCAGTCATTGTGTCATTTGCTGTGCTTACTGCCATCGGTGTCGGTTTGAGAGCAATGACATCATCAACAGGTAAGCCCTTAAAGCTCGACACTTTGTTGAGGTTCGCTGGTAACTGCAAGAGTTTATCCTTGAACATCAAAGCATCAGCACGCTTGAGAGAGTCAATAGGACGGTCGCCCAAGATGTATAGCATGAGTCGTATACGAGCCTTGTAGCTTTCAAAGGTCTTGGGTTGCATGTTGTCTTTTTCTCTATCCTTGAGGTAAAGCTCTACGCATTCAGATAACAGCAAGCTTTGATGTTCGCTCTCCGTCGGAGCTTGCGTTCCCCTTAGCTCATGAAGGTAGGTATCAGACGCATTAGGTAACTCAAGACGCTCTGCCATCACATCCGTGAGCTGAGTAGTTAATGAGGATAGTCCTTGTATCGACTTTCTACAGCTCTCGATGACAAGTTGTCTTTGATTTTCAAATGGTTGCTCTACAAAGTACTCGTAGTGCTCTGATTCCATCGCACCCTCAATGATACGCCACGAGCGCGAAAGCTTGGCGTCATACTCACTCAATCTATTTTCGGCAAGGTCGCACATGAGTTCGCATAAATCATCTCTCATTGCCTCAATACCCGTAAAGACGCTCTCACGCTCCTTTAGTGGCGCAGTAAAGACTTGGGCGTGTAGTAAGCTCTGAGTTCCTACTAGGTTGCCAGACGTCGCTTGAGTGATTTCTTTGTGTTGAGCTTGGCTAGCTTTGACGTCAACGAGCACCTCAAGTGGGTTACTTGCGTAGCCTTTAGGTTTGCTTGTCGTTGTTGCGAGAGTCTCATGCTGCGCAAATAGGACGTCATGCTCTACAGATAGCTGACGCGCTCTAACACGAGCCTCTGCGACAGACTTGGTGCGCAGTGAGATTTTGATGGACTTTTTGTTGCCAAAGAATGGCTGAGAGTGGGTTGGGATACGGCGTTGATAGTACCAGTTACCGTTTGCCCGTTGTGTCATGTGCAAAGTGTCATCTCCGTCCATATGTAGAACAGGATGTACCTCAATTTCTCTTTTCATAGGCATATATAAAAAGAAAGCCCCTGAAAAATCAGAGGCTTACATGATGTTTGGTGGAGCTGGCGGGAGTTGAACCCGCGTCCGAAAACCGTTCATCATTGGTACTACATGCTTAGTCGATCTTTAATTTCGCCACCCACCTGCGAACCGACACGCTAATGAATGACTAGCCTGAATTAAAATTCGCCGTTCATCTCTCAGGCGGGAGAATCCGGGCTAGCGCGTTTGGGTTTGATCCCTCGTTGATCCCCGTCTTACGTGCGGAAGCTAGGGCGAGAGAGCTCTTAGCAGGTTATTAAGCTGCTAGTGCGTAGTTTTCGTCGTTTGCGACTATTTTTTTGCGGTTTGTTAACGAGGCCTACCGCACCTCGGCATGCACCTCAGACTTCTGAATTCCCGTCGAATCCTAAATCAGCCCCAGGTAATATTCGCATAGTAACAGAAAAGCATTGGCTGTCCAGTACTATGCGTTTAAGTGGTCAAGATTAACGCAGCGCGCTCTTCATTACGCGTGCTTTTTCTCTTGCCCAGTCTTTTTCTTTTAGATCCGTACGTTTATCGTGCAGCTTTTTACCTTTTGCTACGCCAATTTTTAGTTTCACCCAAGAGCGAGACCAGTACAGTGAGAGGGCCGTTAATGTCATACCTTCACGGTTTACACGTCCGAATAGGTTATCCAGCTCACGACGACTCATTAGTAGTTTACGCACACGTGTAGGGTTCGCCACAACGTGTGTCGATGCCTGATTTAAAGGAGTGATTGTCATGCCACTCACAAAGGCTTCACCGTCACGCATAAATACGTAACTTTCAGAAATATTGGCTTTACCTTGGCGAAGGGCTTTCACTTCCCAACCTTGGAGCTCCAAGCCAGCTTCGATTTCATCATCGATGAAATACTCGTGGCGAGCTTTTTTATTCAGCGCGATAGTATTGCTACCCGCTTTTTGTTTCGTTTTTTTCTTTGCCATAATAGCGTCATTATACGGGTTGGATATCGGATAGGAAATCCTTTTATTTGCGCAATCGTGGAATAAAAGTAAAATTGGCGAGTAGCTTTAAATCTGTACATGTATCGATAGGAGTATGTATGAAGCAAGTCAGCCGTTCTGCGCTTGTGTCTTTTAGCGCCGAACAGATGTTCAATCTGGTTAATGATGTTGCTAAATACCCTGAATTTCTGCCTGGTTGCTCGGGCTCTAGAATCATTGAGTCTTCGGGGAATGGTATGGTGGCTTCTGTCGATGTGGCGAAGGCTGGAATCAGCAAAACGTTTACGACTTCAAATGAGTTGATCCCCGGTCAGGCAATTATGATGAACTTGGTGGATGGCCCGTTTAAGACGTTGCGTGGTGGTTGGATTTTTACCGCGCTAGATGAACAAGCTTGCAAGGTTGAACTAAAGCTTGAGTTTGAATTCTCAAGTAAAATGATTGAGATGGCCTTCGGTAAGATTTTTAACGAGCTTACTAGTAATATGGTAAATGCATTTACTAAACGCGCAAAACAGGTCTACGAGTGTTATGAGTATTGAGTCAGATATGATTCACGTTGAGGTTGTCTATGCTCTTCCTCATGAACAGCGTGTATTTAACTTAGTGGTAAATAATCACGCAACGGTAGAAGAGATCATTCGACAATCCGGTGTATTGGAGTTGTACCCTGAAATTGATTTGTCCAAGAACAAAGTGGGTGTGTTTAGTCGTAACGTGAAGTTGGATGCGACCGTTCGAGATCGAGATCGAATAGAGATTTATCGTCCGTTACTTGCCGATCCGAAAGAGATTCGCCGTAAGCGGGCGGAGCAGGCTAAAACCGAGGGGAGTGCAGACCCAGTCACCGGTGGCAAGCCTAGTTCTGTACGTAAAAATAAGCAGGATTAATATTAACCCAATAGCTCATGTGAGTTACTCAAAGTTTGACTAACATGATTTCTATATAATAAAAAACCTCCCAAACGGGAGGTTTTTTTGCAAAAGTCAGTTTACTGAATTTGCTCGTAAAATGCGTCACTTTTTGGAAAGTCACCACTGATGTCTGCGAGCGTGCCTTGGTCATTAAAGTTTACAATCAGATCTTTCTGTACTGGTTCGCCATGGCCAGGAGTATGATGATAGATGTAATACCAAGTGTTTGGATAGCCGTTTTCAATAAGCATTGGCGACCCTAATACGAAGCGAACCTGTGCTTTAGTCATCCCAAACTTTAATTTATCAACCGCACTTTGTTCTACATAGTTGCCTTGGTTGATATCAATACGATAAACCAGTCTTTCCAATACCGAACATCCTGTCAGCAATGTCATTGCTAATGGTACGGCAACTAACCACTTCTTTAATTGCATAATAATTTCTTAGTAACCTTTAAAATACTGCGCTGATAATAAACAAGCTCGACGCAGATGTAAAAAGCTATGCGTCGTATGGTAGACAATCTGACAACGAATTTTGAGTTGAGTTGCATTTATTCACCGATATTAGACGGTAAATGTCACCACATGACGTATTAGTTAGGTGACGAAGAGCAAATTTCAATCGGAAGTAGGGTGATGGACGCTTTCAGCGGTGAGCCAAGCCTAGTGACTCGTTAGTCGGTTTTGGCGAATTCGCGTAATGCATCACCTGAAAAACGATAATACTCTTTTTCATGAATTAGTGTTGCACCAATTGAGCGGTAAAACTGACCTGCGGTAGGGTTACTACTTTCAGCTGTCCAGTCCAACCTTTGGCATCCACACTTGATCGCCAAAGATGCCAGATACTTCATTAACTTGAGACCAACCCCTTTTCCTCGAACCTTCGAAGATACGAACAGATCTTTTAAGTACATCTGCCCTGAGAGCTTTGGGGCAGGGAACATGACGGTATAAGATACAAAGCCTACGACGTCATCATTATCGTAAACCGCAATGATATGAACGCCAGAATGTTCAGAGAAAACTTGGTTCTTTAGATAATGGACCAGATCGTGTTTTGATGAAGCTTTTTCTTTGAAGTAGTAATGTTCTAACTCAATAAAAATAGGGATGAGATCTAAGCAGTTGGTTTTGTGTATTGCTCTGATATCCATTTCTCATCCCTTGTCGATTTATTAAGCGGCGATAAGCAGTTCTTTTGCGTTTGCCAACGTTGAGTCGGTTATTTGACTACCCCCAAGTAAGCGAGCTAATTCTGCCACACGTTGTTGTTCATCTAATGCGTGCATTTGGGTTTCGGTTTGGCCTGCTTTGGTTTGCTTAGCTACAAACATTTGTTGATGGCCGCATCCGGCAACTTGAGGGAGGTGAGTGACACACAATACCTGAGTAGATTCGCCAAGCTTGCGTAGCATTTTGCCCACTACGGCAGCTGTTGGGCCACTAATACCTACGTCCACTTCATCGAAGATTAAACTTGGTGTATCTACTTTCTGAGCGGTGATCACTTGGATCGCTAGAGAGATGCGTGATAGCTCACCGCCTGACGCAACTTTTGCTATAGGTTGTAATGGTTGTCCCGGGTTGGTCGATACTAAGAAGCACACGCTGTCCATGCCAAGCGGCGATGGGTGTGTGTTGTCATTGCTAACTTCGATACTGAATACTGCTTTCTCCATGCTCAATTCGTGCATGCTTTGTGTGATCAGTTTGTTCAGTTCTTTTGCGTAACGGCTGCGTGATTTGTGCAGTTTTTCTGCTTGTGTTAGAAAGCTTTGGTACTTGTGTTCTACTTCTTGAGCAAGTTCATCTAAACGTTCATCGGAGCAATCTAACGCTTCTACTTGGGCCAGAAGATCTTGATGATGCTGGTAGAGTTCTTCTGGCATTACGTGGTGTTTACGAGCTACAGACATCACTTTAGAAAAACGTTCTTCTACATAAGCCATACGAGCTGGATCAACATCGATGCCATCTAAGTAGCTGCGTAATTCATTCTTCGTTTCTTCAAGTTGAATCATTGCTTCTGACAGCATGTTAGGTAGCTCAGATAGCTTTTCATCTAATTCGGCTAATTGAATTAGGGAGTGATTGGCCGATTGCAAAATACCAAGCGCATTGACTTCTTCACCTTCGTAAATAAGTTCGATGGCTTGCTGACAGGTAGTGGCGAGTTCACCACTGTTGGATAGTCGTTTGTGCTCTTGCTCGAGCTCTGCAAATTCTTCTTCACCTAGCGATAACTCATTTAGTTCTTTGATTTGGTATTCAAGCAATTGTTTTTGCGCCTGGTTTTGCTGGCTATTTTCTTTTAGTTGCTTGAGGTTATTGTCTGCCTGACGCCAATGCTGGTAAGCACTTCGTGTGCTTTTTAGTAGGTTTAAATGCCCAGCATATTGGTCGAGCATGGCCATTTGGTGCTCACTTTTCATCAATTGATGATGAGCGTGCTGCCCATGGATATTGATAAGTAGCTGCCCTAGAGATTTGAGTTGTGATAGTGGAACAGGGCTGCCATTAATGAAGGCTCTTGAGCGGCCTTCTTTTGTGATAATACGACGCAAAATACACTCACTGCCATCTAGCAGATCGTTATCTTCTAACCAACGTGTTGCATGTAAGTTGTTGTCCAATAAAAAAGCGGCGCTAACTTCGGTTTTCTCTTCACCTTGTCGCACCATGCCGGCATCGGCTCGTCCGCCTAAGCAGAGCCCTAAAGCATCGATAGCAATGGATTTACCCGCGCCTGTTTCACCTGTAATGGTGGTCATGCCCTTAGAAAGCTCGAGTTGTAAAGACTTAACAATCGCAAAATTATTAACACTTAGATGAGCCAGCATTTTATTTACCTGTATAACTGAACAATACTGTATAAGAGAACAGTATATACTGTTTCTTTATACAGTAAAGTCAGGTGAGGAAAATTTTCTTTGTAGGCTGTTTTTTGTGATGAAGTGGGAAAAATGAGCCGATGTGATTACAACGACTCATTAAAATTGAACAGGTTACGGACGAGTTGGGTTAATCGTTAGTGGTTCTAGCGTGACGACTGCATTCACACCCGCACCTGGGTGATCCACGTATGAAGTGTCTTGCATTAGAGTGTAGTATACGTCGACGAAGTCATCATCATTCGTGAGTACACCATCGGGGATAGTGTCGATGATCTTGTTCGTGATTTGCGGAATAATCGCGTAAGCCTGAACTTCTGGATCTGGAATCGCTTTCAATACTTCTTCGGCAACTTGAACAAGGAGTTTTGCCAATTGTTTATAGTCTGTGCCGTCATCTTGCTCCATGAGCACAATGTCTGCCGCACCCCAGCGGTAACGAGACCAGTGAATAATGATCTGATTTGGATAGTAATCTTGGTTATCGTAGTCTAAGTATGGAAGCTCCACCAAATCGAGAGTAGGTTCATCACGACTTGGATTGACGCCCGTTACGATAGCGTAGATTTCTGCCTTGCCAGAGATCCAAGGTTCTTTGTCATCGGCTAGACGGATCTTTTTCAACTGCGTGGTTTGAATTGGAGCCGCTTCGCCCACTGCGCTACTTGACAATAACGGTGTATTTTGGCGTTGTTCATCAGCAATATATGGTTGAACTAAAGCTGGTTGACCGAGTTTTTTCATCTCAGCTTGCATAGCTTGCAAGCCTGCTTTTAGCTCTGCAGAGCTATTGTTATCAACGACAAGTACAGGTACCTCAGGGAGCTGGTAAACATCGAGTTGATGGATGTTGCCATAAACATCAAATGCTTCGATGTATTGCCAATTCTCATCATCACCACTTGGTTCAAACGCAAATAATGGCTCGACCTCGCCACTTTGCCATGCTGTTATCATGGCTTCATTTGCCAAGCGAACTTCTAACAACTGATCTGAGTATTCAGAAATACCTTTCCAGCTACGAATTTGAGTGTCAGCTTGTACAAGCTGGCGGCTGAACTCTGAGTTAGGGTTTTGCTTAACAAATGCTGATACAGACACGTTAGTCTGTTGCGGAGTAATATCTCTTCTCAACATGGGTTCAATGGCAGCATAGTTCTCACTCAATTGTTGAGCTAGGGCACGCTTCGTCTTAGTGATATCTTCCGCTTTTGCGTTGGATACACTGTTGACTTGCGTTTCCTCTGATTGGCAGCCAATAAGTGCTAATGTACTGAGAACAGACAGAATGATGGTTTTCTTCATAATATGTCCTTTATTGATTGTATGAAATAGAGTTAATACTCTATTCATGGTGAGAATATCACCGGACATAGATCATTGAATTTGCTTTTCTATCTTTTGTGTAAAGTTTGCCCACAGGATCAAAATTTATAAGCTTCTCTTTAATGATGACAAATATCGTGTCGCCTCACTACTTTGTGTCTATTTCTTGTCTAAGAAAGCCAAAAGCCAGTAGCAATTGAGCTGCTGGCTTTTTTATTGAAGTTATTACCCTGAGTAACAAGTGTTAGAACAATTTACTAGACCAGCCAAGCTTATTCCGTAAGACGTGATAGTAGCTGTAGTCTTTTGGATGGATGAGCTTTAGTACATTTGGACTTTGATAGATGTGAATTTCGTCGCCAGGGGTAACTGGAAGTGAGACTTGTCCATCACAGCTAACTTCTTGTGTTCCACGGTTTTCTGGTGATACCACCAATTTAATTCGACGTTTTCCATCAACCACCAAAGGTCGACTCGACAATGTATGAGGGAACATTGGCACGAGTGAAATGGCATTCAAGCTAGGAGAAAGAATTGGGCCGCCGCCAGAAAGTGAATATGCCGTCGAGCCAGTCGGAGTGGAGACAATCAAACCGTCGGCCCGTAAAGAGAAGGCGAAGCTTTCATCAATATACACTTCAAATTCAATCATATGAGCAATTTGCCCTGGGTGAAGTACGGCTTCGTTTAGCGCAGCGTTATGGCTCTTTATTTGTCCGTGGCGGTGTACTTCCGCCTCTAAAAGAAAACGCTCCTCTTCAATGTACTCACCGTCGAGTACCGCTTGCAGAGACGCTTGGAAGTCGTCTGGGTTCAAGTCAGTTAAGAAGCCCAAATTTCCGCGGTTCACGCCTATAACTGGTACATCAAATCGGGATAAAATTCTTGCTGCACCTAGCATGTTGCCATCGCCACCAACCACAATGGCTAGATCGGCATTTTTTCCTAGTTCAACTAAGCTAGCAAACTGACTCTGTGGGATATCATCCAGTATTGCGGCAAGGCGATCGTCAATGAATACTTTATAGCCCTCAGAGGTCAACCATTGGTACAACTCTTTATGAGTTTGAATTGCTTGTTGATCTCTTGGTTTTCCGATAATCGCGATCACGTTACATGGATTTTTCATAGCATTTCCGCATTAAAGAGGCTTGAATCAGGAATCTTCATCCCCATAATAATGGCAAGTCACCTAAATATGCGAATTTTTATGTGGTTAAAGCCCGCAAAAACGCGCATGGCTTTAAGGGCATTATGTTGAATTCTGGAGATATCATGAGCAACGAAGAAAACAAAGTTACAGAAGAAGAGCTTGATCAAATCATCGAAGAGGCTGAAAAAGTAGAAGCTGAAGCACAAGAAGTTGAAGCTGAGCTTGAAGAGCTTGGTGATGAGACAGACGCTAAGATTGCTCAACTAGAAGCGGCACTATTGTCTAGCGAGGCAAAAGTAAAAGAGCAACAAGATGCGGTGTTGCGTTCTAAAGCTGAAGTAGAAAACATGCGTCGTCGCACTGAGCAAGAGATCGATAAAGCACGTAAGTTTGCGTTGAACAAGTTTGCAGAAGAGCTGCTTCCTGTTATTGATAACCTAGAGCGTGCAATTCAAGCGGCAGATACAGAGAATGAAACTGTGAAGCCGTTCCTAGAAGGCGTTGAACTAACACATAAAACGTTTGTAGACGTTGTCGCGAAATTTGGCTTGAAAGCAATCAACCCTGAAGGTGAAGCATTCAATCCAGAGTTCCATCAAGCGATGTCGATTCAGGAGAGCCCTGATCATGAATCAAACACTGTTATGTTTGTTATGCAAAAAGGTTACGAACTAAACGGCCGTGTGATTCGTCCGGCAATGGTAATGGTTGCTAAGTAACCTTAACTACCTGTTTTTTAAATATAAAAGCGCCCATCATTTTTGATGGGCGCTTTTTTGTTTTAAACATAAATGACTGCATCGAACTTCGTTGTATATCGATAAATGAAAATTTGATCCCCTTCATATTTTTTCCTATTGGTTAATTATTTTCCTATAGGAGATTTTCTCTCATCTCGCTGCGTGTTTATTAACGGAAAGGGCTATAAGTGGTTGTAATCATTCGCTGTGTGAATGTTTGTTCTGCATAGGAATGTAAATATAGTCATTTTTTCCAAAACAATTTCGTTAACAAAAATGTAAATTATCACTTTATTTTGTAACTTCGGTGTGTATGATTTGCGACTAATGCTTTAAAAGTAAGCATATATAACTACAAAAATGTAAATAGTAAACACAACATATCGGAGATTTATAATGGATAAATCGCTTTCTAGTAAGATTTTTATAGGCTTGTTTGCCGGCCTTGTGCTGGGGACAGCAATTCAGTACTTATTTAGCGGTATTGCGATTTTTGATACATACCTACTTGGAGCAGCAGAAGGTGTTGGCGGCATGTTCGTCTCACTGATCAAATTGCTTGTTGTTCCTTTAGTTTACGTTTCAATCGTATGCGGCATTGTTGACTTGAAAGACATCAGTGCATTTGGTCGTCTTGGTGGAAAAACTTTTACCCTTTACATTCTTAACACCATCATTGCGATTACGGCGGCTTTGACTGTCGGCTTGATCTTCCAGCCAGGAGCGGGCGCTAATCTAGCAGGAACGGTATCTGAGGCTGTACAGCTGACAACGACAGAGACGCCGGACATTTTCTCTTTAGTTGTTAACATTGTTCCTAGCAATCCTGTACAAGCGTTTGCTAGCGGCGACATGCTGCAAATCATCTTTATGGCAATTTTGACGGGGCTTGCAATTCAAGCTTTGGATTCTCGTGGTGGCCCAGCTATTCGCACATTCAAAATGGCAAATGAAATCATGATGAAATTGGTTGGATTAGTGATGAGTCTTGCACCATATGGTGTGTTCGCACTAATGATTCAACTAGGTGCAACGCTAAACGCCAATACATTAATGTCCGTTGCTGGTTACGTGGCTTTGGTGGTTGCGATGTTGGTGTTTTGGATCTTCTTCTTCTACCCAATGGCAGTGAGTATTGCGACAGGAACTTCTCCAAAGACTTTCCTACGTGCAACTCGTGAGCAGATTCTTTTCTCTCTATCTACCGCGAGCTCAAACGCGACTATCCCGGTAACGATGCGCACACTGACAGAAAAGCTTCAGGTCTCTAAATCGGTTGCTGGCTTCGGTGTACCACTGGGCGCAACGATGAATATGTCTGGTGTGTCTATCTATATTGCTCTAGCAACGATGTTTGTTGCGAACGCTTTTGGCCAGCCAATTAACACCGCAGACATCTTCACACTTGGCTTAACTATTCTTCTGTTATCTATTGGTGCTGGCGGCGTTCCTGGGGGCGGCGTGGTAATGGTAGGCGTTTTGCTTCACCAACTAGGTTTACCACCTGAAGGTTTAGCAATCATTGCAGCGGTCGACCGTATTAATGATATGTTCTGTACATCATCTAACGTTGTCGGCGACACGGCAGTGAACACCATTGTTGCAAAAACAGAAGGTGAGATAGGTAAAGAAGAAGGTGTTGATGCTGAGCCTGCTCAAGCGAACGCCTAATACCTTGAATCATTTATTTTAACCCTAATATTGAAGCGAGCTCTTATGAGTTCGTTTTTTATTTAGGAAGAGTCGGACATAAATAAATTTATCTGGGAAATGACGTTTTGTTGCGCTACAGCAGTGTGACGAGTTCCCAACTAATCAGAAAGAAACACATAAATTTCGAAAAAAGACGCTTTTTTTTTAATTCTGCCCTTGAAAAGCATTTTGCCGCCCTTATCTATGTGGCATAGAGAAGCAAACATTGATTATTTTTGTTTGTGAGCAAGGGTTGAAACCCGATTCTCCTCCCCCCACATTGGGGTTATAACCAAACGAAAATAGAATTTATTCGGAGATAGCCAGATGGGTAAAATCATTGGTATTGACTTAGGTACTACTAACTCATGTGTTGCTGTATTAGACGGCGACAAACCACGTGTAATTGAAAACGCAGAGGGCGAACGTACTACTGCATCGGTTATTGCTTACACTGACGGTGAGACGCTAGTAGGTCAACCAGCGAAACGTCAAGCAGTAACTAACCCAGAAAACACGCTATTTGCAATTAAGCGTCTAATCGGTCGTCGTTTTGAAGACGAAGAAGTTCAGCGTGACATCGAAATCATGCCTTACAAAATCGTTAAGGCTGACAACGGTGATGCTTGGGTAGAAGCGAAAGGCCAAAAAATGGCAGCTCCTCAGGTTTCTGCTGAAGTTCTTAAGAAAATGAAGAAAACTGCTGAAGACTTCCTTGGTGAGGAAGTAACTGGCGCAGTTATCACAGTACCTGCTTACTTTAACGATGCTCAGCGTCAAGCGACAAAAGATGCTGGCCGTATCGCAGGTCTAGAAGTTAAACGTATCATCAACGAACCAACAGCAGCTGCGCTAGCTTACGGTCTTGATAAGAAGGGCGGCGATCGCACTATCGCGGTATACGACCTTGGTGGTGGTACATTCGATATTTCAATCATCGAAATTGATGAAGTTGAAGGCGAGAAAACATTCGAAGTTCTAGCAACTAACGGTGATACTCACCTAGGTGGTGAAGACTTTGATAACCGTCTAATCAACTACTTGGTTGATGAGTTCAACAAAGAGCAAGGCATCAACCTTAAGAACGACCCACTAGCAATGCAGCGTGTTAAAGAAGCAGCAGAGAAAGCGAAAATCGAGCTTTCTTCTACTTCTCAAACAGACGTAAACCTACCTTACGTTACTGCAGATGCAACTGGTCCTAAGCACATGAACATTAAAGTGACTCGTGCAAAACTAGAATCTCTAGTTGAAGACCTAGTACAACGCTCTCTTGAGCCATTAAAAGTAGCTCTAGCTGACGCTGACCTATCAGTAAACGACATCACTGACGTAATCCTAGTTGGTGGTCAGACTCGTATGCCAATGGTTCAAGCGAAAGTTGCTGAGTTCTTTGGTAAAGAAGCGCGCCGTGACGTAAACCCTGACGAAGCAGTAGCAATGGGTGCTGCAGTTCAAGGTGGTGTACTTGCTGGTGACGTTAAAGACGTACTACTACTAGACGTAACTCCACTGTCTCTAGGTATCGAGACAATGGGTGGCGTGATGACTAAGTTAGTTGAGAAGAACACAACTATCCCAACTAAAGCGAACCAAGTTTTCTCTACAGCGGAAGACAACCAGAGCGCGGTAACTATCCACGTTCTACAAGGTGAGCGTAAGCAAGCGATGTACAACAAGTCTCTAGGCCAATTTAACCTAGAAGGCATCCAGCCTGCACCACGTGGTATGCCACAAATCGAGGTTACGTTTGACCTTGATGCGGATGGTATCCTACACGTGTCTGCGAAAGACAAGCAGACTGGTAAAGAGCAGAAGATCACTATTCAAGCTTCTGGCGGTCTAAGCGATGAAGACATCGAGAAAATGGTTCAAGAAGCAGAAGCTAACAAAGAAGCGGACAAGAAGTTCGAAGAGCTAGCGACTGCACGTAACCAAGCTGACCAAATGATTCACGGTACTCGTAAGCAAGTGGAAGAAGCTGGTGAAGCGCTACCTGCAGAAGAGAAAGAGAAGATTGAAGCAGCAATTTCTGAGCTAGAAACAGCACGTAAAGGCGAAGACAAAGAAGCTATCGATGCTAAAGTTCAAGCACTAATGACTGCTTCTCAAAAGCTGATGGAAATCGCTCAACAACAAGCTCAAGCGCAGCAAGCACAAGGTGCTGACGCAGGTGCACAGTCTAAAGAAGACGACGTTGTAGATGCTGAGTTCGAAGAAGTTAAAGACGACAAGAAATAATATTTCTTAACCAGATGGCTGCATAGCCATCTGGGGTCGATAAGACTTCGTGTGCGGGCGTTTGGGGCAACTCTTACGCCCGTCTGTTTGTAAACGCTGTCTTTCTAGTTAAGTATGTTGCAGACAAGTGCACTTACCTAGAACGATACAAACACCAAGCGGTGAATCGATGCCGTTTGTAGTAATTAACTGGTGACGAAGAACATGTCAAAACGTGATTTTTACGAAGTATTAGGCGTAAGCCGTGATGCCTCAGAGCGCGATATCAAAAAGGCGTATAAGCGTCTAGCGATGAAATTCCACCCAGACCGAAACCAGGGTGATGATTCTGCGGCGGACAAGTTTAAAGAAGTAAAAGAAGCGTACGAAGTTCTGACCGACCCTCAAAAGAAAGCGGCGTACGACCAATACGGTCATGCAGCTTTTGAACAAGGCGGCGGTGGTTTCGGTGGCGGCGGCTTTGGCGGCGGCGGTGCTGATTTCGGCGACATCTTTGGCGATGTATTCGGTGACATCTTTGGTGGTGGTCGTCGTGGCGGTGGTGGCCACCGTGCCCAGCGAGGTGCTGACCTACGTTACAACATGGAATTGACGCTAGAAGAAGCGGTTCGTGGTGTAACGAAAGAGATCGAAGTACCGACACTAGTACACTGTGATACCTGTGATGGTAGTGGCGCGAAGAAAGGTTCATCTGCTGAAACATGTGGTACCTGTCATGGTCATGGTCAAGTACAGATGCGCCAGGGCTTCTTCGCAGTGCAACAAACCTGCCCTACCTGTCACGGCAAAGGTAAAATCATTAAAGACCCTTGTAATGAGTGTCATGGTCAAGGTCGTAAGCAGAAAACAAAAACACTTAACGTTAAGATCCCAGCAGGTGTTGATACTGGCGACCGTATTCGTCTATCTGGCGAAGGTGAAGCGGGAGAAATGGGAGCACCAGCGGGTGACTTGTATGTACAAGTGCACGTGAAAGAGCACCATATCTTCGAGCGTGATGGCAACAACCTATACTGTGAAGTGCCAGTAAGCTTTGCGATGGCAGCTCTAGGTGGTGAAGTTGAAGTACCAACCCTAGATGGTCGCGTAAGCCTAAAAGTGCCTTCAGAAACGCAAACAGGTCGTATGTTCCGTATGCGTGGTAAAGGTGTGAAAGGCGTTCGCGGTGGCGGTGTTGGTGATCTTATTGTTAAGTTGGTTGTTGAAACACCAGTAAACCTAAGCTCACGCCAAAAAGAACTGCTCAAAGAGTTTGAAGAGTCTTGTGGTGGTGAAGCGGCGACAAAGCACAAGCCTAAATCAGAAGGCTTTTTCAACGGTGTGAAAAAGTTCTTTGATGATTTAACCAGCTAAGACGTTAGTGAAAAGCACAAATACAAAGGCCTGCTAAAATGCAGGCCTTTTTGCATCTCGGTGTTCTTCCTAATTCCAGCAATCACTTGGTTCTTCGACATTTGTTGACGTTAAAGTAATCGTTTTAGAACCAGTCAAGCACTCGTCGTCGTCTTGTCCCAGAGCCGATTTTGCTGTTGCTGTAATGGTATAGGCCGTACTTGCAGAGCTCGCAATATCGAAAGAAAATCTATTTGTGTCTGAGTCACATAGAGTGCATGTGCCTCCAGAGAGAATATGACTCCAGTCGTACCCACCATCATAAGATGTCTCTAGCTCTAGCTGAATTCGACTAAGATCGCTCAAGGCAACCGTCCTATGAGACTTGATTACATGATTAGTGTAAGAGGGGTATGCGACTGCAGCAATGATCCCGACAATCACTACAGCTACCAGTAATTCGATCAATGTCATCCCTCTCAATCCTTTTTTGTAGCCGTTACAACGAGAAATTCGAATCATCACGAGTAGTTTCCTTTTCACTTTTCCGCCTATTTTTGGCAGGTGATAGCATCTGTGCAAGATGAATTACGGCCCTTTTGCCGTTTACATAGGAATTTGGGAAATGCCTCGCGGGTTTACGTTGTTGGAGCTTCTTATTACTGTTGCTGTACTGAGTATTATTTTGGCGTTTGCAGCTCCAAGCTTTAGCCGTGTTTCACAAACTGTGCAAATGCAGCGATTGGCAACTGAATTAGCTGGTTTTCTAAGCCAAAGTAAGTCCGAGGCGGTAATGAGAAATCAAAAGTTATATATACATTTCTCCATGGCTAAAAACGTTGTTGTCAGTCAAGGGGCATGGTCTCTACAGTTAACTGACTCATCTAGCGGCTCAGGGGGAGTAATCTTAAACCTTTCCGGCTCCGCATACTCTGAATTATCTTTGAAGCACAGTTACGATAATCAAAAAATAAGCTTCGATGAGGTCCGTGGACGGCCCCAAGGAGGAAATATAGAGTTTTTCCCAACCAATGCTCAAAACATAAAACTACAAGCAAAGATCTCAAACCCTCCTGGGAGGATTAAGATTTGTAGTAATTCTGGAGCGAAGTTATATGATTACCGTCAGTGCTAACAAACGCTATCAAATAGGTAGCTCTTTAATTGAATTAATGATTAGTTCTTTAATTGGGTTAATTGTTCTTAGTGTAGTGGGCTCTATATTCTTGAGTTTACAAAAAACAGCAAAGGAAAAAAGCTTAGAGCTAAATTTATTGCAAGGTCTGAATATCACTTTATCTGTTATTAAAGAAGATATTCAAAGAGCAGGTTATGATGGTGGGAACGGTAGTTCACTCAAATTATCCGGAGCTACAGGAACCATAATGCTGAGTGGCGCCTCTTCTGTAGGGCTTGTGTATTTTAAAGAGGACTCAGCTGCCAATGAAGACTATCGAAATATTAAGTATGAGAAGAGAGATACTCGGTTTTTTATATGTGAGAAAGGCGTTGTGTCTCAAACACAAATATTATCTTTTGATGGTATAGATTTTTGTCGTTCTCTATTTGATGATGATATTTTCCAAGTTACCCAATTCACCGTTAGTTTAGAAACAGTGACTAATGGAGGAAATGTAAGTTCGGTCACGAGCGTTAAGTTAGGTTTGAAAACAATTGATGGAGTCTTTAGTGAAGTTGCGGAGTTTTCTATCAAACAAAGGAATTGGCAATGACATCTAAATATAGCT
The DNA here is from genome assembly GCF_033337975.1 of Vibrio sp. Vb2880. Lineage (NCBI taxonomy): Bacteria > Pseudomonadati > Pseudomonadota > Gammaproteobacteria > Vibrionales > Vibrionaceae > Vibrio > Vibrio sp. Vb2880. Next base: position 84,751 of record NZ_JAWORT010000011.1, on the reverse strand, counting down.
ATTCCGGTTATACCACTTTGCTTGTGACTTCTATACTTTTATTACTTGCTTTAATTGCATCATTAGCATCATCCAAAGGTGTATTTTTTCAAATAAAAGTTGCGCAAAACGAAATAAAAACTCGACAAGCACATTGGTTAGCGGAAGGAGGTGTTGAATGTGCATGGGCGCAATTTAGAGTTAATAATATTGTACCTGCCGTAATAACAGATTGTGGCTCAGGACTTTGGACGATTCCGAATTTTACGAGTACTTCCAATGGGTATTTGGTTACTTCTAATGTTGGATTTACAAGCATTAGTAAGGAGATTATTTTGGGAGGTAACTTGAGTTATGGTGCAATGCAGTCTAGTGCCGACATTTATTTTCATTCTAGTGCAACGTTCTCTACTCCAGACCCAGGGGAATTGAGCAGCGATGGGTGGGAGTGTATTGCGTTAAGGTATAAAAAGCGCTTTTACTCCTCTTCAGTTGATAATAAAGGCGTAATTCATGGAGAGTCTCCCTATGCCGATTTTAACAACCCTACAAATAAAGATTGTGCAAACACGACGGCAAACCGTCATCTCTCATCTAGTGTTGGCGGGGTTGGTGCTGGTGATGATTTTACTCAAGATACAGATTTAAAGCCATTTGAATCCTTCTTTGGAGTAAAGGCTGAAGAGCATAACGATGTCCGAGATAATGGTGTATTTCATGTTATGACGGGCTCAGTGGCTGATGGTATACCTAATTGTGGTGCTGCTTTAACAGCAGAAATTCAGTCAGGGAAGCATCATTTATGGGTGGAAGGGAGCTGTGAAATCAAGCAATCGGAATACAATGATTTAGTGAATGCTACATCATCGACCAATGGCGTAACAGTGCTCATTCATGATGGTCTTTTCTCCGTGATGGGACCACCGAGCTCCGGCGCTACATCAAATAAGTTTAAAGGGGTCTTGTTTCATTTCAATCATGATTATACCCCGACAACAGCGGATTGGGTTGGGTTCGAAGCCAATGCTCACCTAAATCATGTGCCAAGTGTTGTAGAAGACTCATACAGGACAATAGCTTCTTATTATCAGCATGGTTCTTTTACGGTATCTGGTGGTCAATATTTTGATAGTGAAGATCAGGCAGCGGTTTTCTTCGATTCTTTGGACTTTAGATACAATAAAGATGTGATAGACAATTCAAGGAATGCGCATGCAATTCCGAGATGGAAAAAAGGCTCCTGGAATGATCTCTAAACAAAAAGGTTTTAACCTTCTTGAAGTTCTAATTTCTTTTCTACTTATCGGTGTTGGGGCACTAGGTTTAACTAAGCTAAACGTGTATTTAGAACGCGAATCCGAATATGCCATAAAAAGTATTGAAGCACTTCGTCTAGCAGAAAACCAGCTCGAATGGTTCCGGACGCGTGGTGCTTCTGCGGCGATGTCTACCATCACACCTGCAAATTTTGCTTCTATTGCAACAGGCTCTTCTGTTACTGGATCTTATGTCGTCGAGTGGGAAGTTCCAGCTGCCACGGTTTCAGGAACACTGAAAACTATCACCATTACCTCTAGCTGGAAGGATAGAATCGGCGAGACGCGATCAGTTCAGCTTAAAACGATGATCTCACAATACAGTGAATTCGAAAACTAAGTTCAATTGCATACATGGGCTGGGACAAATGCGGGTGTAATTCCTGTTTAATACCGGATTTGTCACGGTTAATAAATAGTTTTTGAACTGTTAATTGAGTTGATGTGCTACTGTTTTTATTATGTTTAATTGAAGTGGTGTTTTTGCAAAATATGTCTCCAATTATGAAAAAAAATCTAGAACCTTGTGCTTTCTCCATTAGTGTTTACTAGAATACTCGTTGGATAGTAGGTCGTTATAATTATTCAAATAGGCCTTGGCACCAACATCATTCACTATGGAGTTACCATGAGTAACCAAGCTGTAAATAAGGCACCATCATCGAAGCCGAGCGGGATGGAGCGCTTTTTAAACTTTATCGAGAGGACAGGTAACAAAATTCCTGATCCTGCGATTTTGTTCTTCTGGGCATTGATCATTACTTGGGCGGCGTCAGCACTTTTGTCGAATGTATCATTCGATCTTCCAAACCCTCGAACGGGCGAAGCTCTTACTATCACCAACTTACTTACGGGCGAAGCGCTAGCAAGTTTCCTTGCTAACATGGTGACGACGTTTACTGGCTTTGCGCCACTGGGTATCGTACTTGTCGCAATGCTAGGTGTGGGTGTTGCAGATTCTTCGGGTTTTATTACGACGGGTCTTAAGAAGATGCTGAACTTCACGCCAGCTAAGCTTCTTACTCCAATGCTTATTTTGGTTGCCATTGTATCGCATACTGCGGCAGATGCAGGCTATGTTCTGGTTATTCCTCTTGGCGGTATTATCTTCCATGCGGCAGGTCGTCACCCTTTAGCAGGTATTGCGGCAGCATTTGCAGGTGTATCTGGTGGCTTCTCTGCAAACTTTATCCCTTCAGGTATCGATCCGCTATTGGCTGGCTTTACGCAAACTGCGGCGCAGGTTCTTGATCCTGAATATGTGGTTAACCCATTAGCGAACATCTTCTTCACTGGCCTATCCTCTATCATTATTGTGGGGATTGGTTGGTACGTGACAGAGAAAATCATCGAGCCTCGTTTATCAAAAATGCCAATTGATGATGATGCGGAAACCGCGCCAAACCTAGGTTCATTTACTGAACTGGAATCAAAAGCATTCCGTTATGCAGGTTGGGCAATGATGGTGGGTATTGCTTTACTTGTTGCAGCGTTAATTCCAGAAACATCAGCACTTCGCTCGCCTGAAGGTGAAATTACAGCCTTCTCAGCACCGATAATGAAATCTATCGTGCCGTTGATCTTTATTCTGTTTATCATTCCTGGTTACGTTTACGGTAAAGTGTCTGGAACGTTCAAGACCAGCAACGACATTATCAAAGCGATGGCTGATACTATGTCAACCATGGGCGCATACATTGTTATGTCGTTCTTCTGTGCTCAGTTCCTATCTGCATTTGCTCAGTCAAACATCGGTACGATGCTAGCGTTGTATGGCGCAGAAGGCTTAAAAGCGATGAACCTACCAGGTGAAGTGACCATCATCGGTATGATCCTTCTAACCGCGTCTGTAAACCTACTTATTGGTTCGGCATCGGCAAAATGGGCTTTAATTGGTCCAATCCTAGTGCCAATGCTAATGGCGGTTGGTATCTCGCCTGAGCTGTCTCAGGCGGCTTACCGTGTGGGTGACTCTGTATCGAACATCATTTCGCCTCTAATGGTATTTTTCCCTCTTGTTGTGGTTTACTGTCAGCGTTATGTGAAGTCGGCTGGTATCGGTACGCTTGCGTCACTAATGATGCCATTCTCGATCGCAATGCTGATCGGTTGGTCTATCTTCCTAGTTGCTTATTGGATGGTAGGTATCCCGCTAGGCATTCAAGCTCCTTACACTTACACAATGTAAAAACGTGTAGGGTGTGAAAGCCGCTAATTGGCAGCCAAAAAGCGCAGGTCTTCGATCTGCGTTTTTTTGTTCTCGTAAAACGAACATCGATAGGTCTTGTAACTAGTTTTTTGGAGTTGCAGACTTTGTCCCGTGATGTGTTGCTGTAGTGAAACCGAAGTTGGTGATAAAATTCCTGACTTCAATCGTTTTTTGTTTCTTTGGAGCCTCCTTTGTCTAACCATCCGTTTTCCCCTCAAGATGAATTGTTTATGCGCAGAGCGATGGAGCTTGCTGAGCAAGCAGAAGCTGAGGGGGAAGTACCTGTTGGCGCAGTGCTTGTCAAAGATGGTGAAATTATCGCTGAGGGGTGGAATCGCTCTATTGGTACTAATGACGCTACCGCACATGCTGAGATCCAAACGCTGCGTAAAGCAGGCCAAAAGCTAGAAAATTACCGCCTTCTGGATACGACGTTATATGTAACACTTGAGCCATGCCCAATGTGTGCCGGAGCCTTATTGCATAGCCGCGTTAAGCGGGTTGTTTTTGGAGCGCCAGATTTAAAAGCTGGAGCAGCAGGAACAGTGCTTAATTTGTTTGAAAGTCAAGCCGCTTACCATTACGCCTTAATTGAAAAGGGGCTGCTAGAAGATGAGTGCCGTACTCAGCTACAAGCGTTTTTTAAGCGCCGCCGAAAGGAAATTAAAGCGAAGAAGCAAGCACAAAAAGCATTAGAAAATGGAGAGAGCGAACAAGGTAGTAGGAGTAGTGAGGGCTAGCAAACACCTACAACGTGGTAGATGTTTGCTTGGACGCACTAGTGATTGACTAAATGTACAAAAACACGATTACGTGAACTTACTTTCTTTTTCATACATGTCAGTTTACGTTTACGTCGGATAGCAGCTACTGTGTTATTTAAACGCTTTGACTGCACTCTACGTCTTCTCATATTCAAAACCTCCTGCAGACAAGACTTATACCAGTAAAGTGCGGCTCATCGATGCTTGGCAATAGGCTCGATAATCGCACTAAACATTGTATGGTTTAAACGTTCTTCATTTGACTTCTGCATTGCACAGAGCCAGCAAACAATTTCAATACGATGCTTAATAATAGGAGTGACGTTATTTCGGCAGAGTGTAGCCGAAAGCGCCGCTTCATCAAGTGAGCTAAACCATGTGGTTGTAAAGTAATCTGTTACAAAGCAATCAGTTTTACTAACGATGAAGAAAAGGCGACCAACCAAAGGAATGGTTGAGTGTGGTTGGTGTCACTCAGAATATTGGAGTCTAGATAAGTTTTCGTTAGGACTCAACAAAAATGACGAGCTTCATAGGCTCGTCATTTTTTAGTTTACCGCGGGTTTATTCTTCAATGCTTTCTTGTTCGGTGTCTTCTTCAACCGTGACGTCAGAAGCGCCAGAGACTTGTTCTACGACGGTCTCTACTGCGCCCGATATCAAAATGTCGGGGTTGAGCGGCGGAATCACTTGCAAGTCATCGCTATTCTCATCAATCGCTGGCTGTTGGCTGACATGACCAATGATGGATTGGTAGTAACGTCGAATATTTTCTACGTAATTACGCGCTTCATCGCCTCTGGCGTACCCATAGCGAGTTTGGCTGTAATAGCGCTTCTGACGCAGTAAAGGCAGCCTATCTTTTACATCGGCCCAAGCGTTCGGATCGCCACCTTGTGCTTTGGTGAGTCGTCGTGCGTCCATCATGTGGCCGTAACCAATATTGTATGAAGCTAACGCAAACCATATTTTTTCATGCTCGTTGATGCTATCAGGCACGCGACCTACAATGCGACGTAAGTACTCGACACCACCACGAACAGATTGCTCAGGGTCTAAACGGTTTGTTACCCCGACGCTTTTCGCCGTTGGCAGAGTCAGCATCATCATCCCCCTAACACCCGTTGGCGATTTTGCTGTTGGTTTCCAGTGTGACTCTTGATACGCCAATGCTGCAATTAAGCGCCAGTCGAACTCTTCGCTGTACTTTTGGAATAAAGGTGCCCACTTAGGCAATTTGTCATCCAGAGCTCGAATGAATGCGCGAGTATCAACGTAGTCAAATGCTTCAATATGACCAATGTACTTCTCTTCGAGGGTGGACAGTTCTCCTGATTGTTTGATGTTACCGAAAAACTCTATCAGCATTGCATACAAGCTTTCGTCTTCAGAACGTCGAGTAAACCAAGACACAGGTTGATCTTCTGTAAGTTCGAACGCGAGCGCAAGATCGGGGTAAAGGCGTTGAGCTAGGGAAAGTTCCACCGAATCAGTCACAGTAAAACGTAACTCACCCTTCGATACGTATTTGAGTAAGTCTCTCGTGTCAGCATCACCAACAATTTCAAACTGAAGTTCTGGATACTGCTTCTTTAACGCTGTTAGGGTCGGAACATATTGCGATTGTTCAACGATCTTTAATGTTTGAGCGCCTGCATTTGTATCTTCGTCGGACTCGTCGTCTTTCGAGGCTTGGTATTCAATGAGTTGTTCGATATCACGTGGTCGAAGTTGCCCTTTTTTATATACCACTTGTTGGCTTACATAATAATAGGCAGGGCCTGGTCTAAATCGTTTGACTGCTTGTGACGTTTGATTTAAACCCGTAGCGATGATATCGATATCTCCTTTCTTAAGAGCAGGAAAAAGCTCAGCCTGGCGAAAGGCTGGTTTAATCTCGAGTTTGACGCCGAGCTGCTCCGCAAACTGACGCGCCAATTCGTAATCCAACCCTGCGGGACCATCGGGACCTATGTAGTAGGAAAGCTGATTGTTTAGCGTGCCAACACGAAGCACACCACGTTCTTGAATTTTTTCAAATTCACTTTTGGGCTCCGACTCAATCTGGCAAGCAGAGAGCAAAAGAACAGAAACTAAAATTAGAGCACTGCGCTTGAGCCGGTTGAAGTGACTTATTTGCATTAATAGGTACATCTTGGAAAATTTCTATTTGCCTTTATATCAAAGCGAGCTCATGGGGCAAAGTGAATCACACACTTATAACGTGACATTGTGTGTTTTATCGACATTTTAGTTGTAATTCAAATTTGACAAAAAAAATGACGCAAACGGTTGCTTTTGGTGTTACATCACAAAAACAATTACTATATAATGCGCTCGCAATGACGAGGTGGAATCGGCATAGGTTCGACAGGGCTTATTTTAAGTGTCTGAATTTATTCCAATATCACCTTAATCAATTGCATAAGAGACCTAAGCACATGAGAATTTTGCGTGGCTCCCCAGCTCTTTCTGAGTTTCGTGTTAATAAACTACTGGAACTTTGTCGTGAACAAGATCTGCCTGTAACTGGCATTTATGCCGAGTTTATGCACTTTGCCGATCTAAAGTCAGACCTTGATGACCAAGAGTTAGAAAAACTTGAAAAGTTACTAACTTACGGCCCAACCATCGAAGAGCATGAGCCTGAAGGTCTTCTACTTCTTGTCACGCCTCGTCCTGGCACTATCTCGCCTTGGTCTTCTAAATCTACCGATATCGCTGTTAACTGTGGTCTGGAGAAAGTGAAACGTCTAGAGCGTGGTACGGCTTATTATGTCGAATCTTCAGTTGTTCTATCAGAAGCTCAAGCTGATGCTGTTAAAGCGTTAATTCACGACCGCATGATGGAAACAGTATTCACAGAATTTGAAGCCGCATCAGCATTATTTACTGTTGCAGAGCCTAAGCCTGTCGCACATGTTGATATCTTAGCTGGCGGTCGTCTTGCGCTTGAAGAGGCAAACGTTTCCCTTGGCTTGGCACTCGCAGAAGATGAAATTGATTACTTGGTAGAGAACTTTACTAAGCTTGGGCGTAACCCAAACGACATTGAATTGATGATGTTTGCTCAGGCGAACTCAGAGCATTGTCGCCACAAAATTTTTAACGCAGATTGGACTATCGACGGGGTAGATCAACCTAAGTCTTTGTTCAAAATGATCAAAAACACTTTTGAAACGACACCTGACTATGTGCTGTCTGCATACAAAGACAACGCAGCCGTTATGACAGGTTCTAAAGCGGGGCGTTTCTTCCCTGACCCTAAATCTCGTCAATACACGTACCACCATGAAGATACGCACATCTTGATGAAGGTAGAAACGCACAACCACCCAACGGCAATCTCTCCATGGCCGGGCGCATCGACTGGCTCAGGCGGTGAAATCCGTGACGAAGGCGCGACGGGTATCGGCGGTAAGCCAAAAGCGGGTCTGGTTGGTTTTACAACCTCTAACTTACGTATTCCTGGTTTTGAACAGCCATGGGAAACCGACTTCGGCAAGCCGGGTCGTATTGTGAATGCGTTAGACATCATGCTTGAAGGTCCTCTAGGAGGCGCGGCATTCAACAACGAATTTGGTCGTCCAAATCTATTGGGTTACTTCCGTACTTACGAAGAAAAAGTCACTTCTCATGCGGGTGAAGAAATTCGTGGTTACCACAAACCAATCATGATTGCTGGTGGTATGGGTAACATCCGCGATGAACACGTACAGAAGAAAGAGATTCCAGTGGGTGCGAGCCTCATCGTACTTGGTGGTCCGGCAATGAACATCGGTCTTGGTGGTGGCGCGGCATCTTCCATGGCATCTGGTCAGTCAGCAGAAGATCTGGACTTTGCTTCAGTACAGCGTGAAAACCCAGAGATGGAACGTCGCTGTCAGGAAGTGATCGACCGTTGTTGGCAGTTAGGCGACGACAACCCAATCGCATTTATCCACGATGTGGGTGCAGGCGGTATCTCTAACGCATTGCCTGAACTTGTCGACGACGGTGAGCGTGGCGGTAAGTTCCAATTACGCGATGTACCAAACGATGAGCCGGGCATGAGCCCACTGGAAATCTGGTGTAACGAATCACAGGAACGTTACGTTCTAGCGGTAGCGCCAGAAAACATGGAAGCATTCGACGCAATCTGTAAGCGTGAACGCGCACCGTATGCAGTGGTGGGTGTGGCGACAGAAGAGCGTCATCTAACGCTAGAAGATTCTCACTTCGACAATACGCCAATCGATATGCCAATGGATATCCTGCTTGGTAAGCCACCGAAGATGCACCGTGACGCAACCACACTAAAAGTGGAAAGCCCTGCCATTGTTCGTGATGGTATTGAGCTTAATGAAGCGGTGGATCGCGTACTTCGTCTTCCTGCTGTTGCAGAAAAAACATTCCTAATTACTATCGGTGACCGAACAGTAACGGGTCTGGTTGCTCGTGATCAAATGGTTGGTCCTTGGCAGGTACCAGTAGCAAACTGCGCAGTAACAGCGGCAAGCTACGACACTTACCATGGCGAAGCAATGTCGATGGGTGAGCGCACGCCAGTGGCATTACTAGACTTTGGAGCATCGGCTCGCCTAGCCGTTGGTGAGTCACTAACGAACATTGCGGCAACAGACATCGGTGATATTAAACACATTAAACTGTCTGCGAACTGGATGTCTCCAGCGGGTCACCCAGGTGAAGATGCGGGTCTTTACGAAGCAGTGAAAGCGGTTGGTGAAGAATTGTGTCCTGCGTTAGGTTTGACTATCCCAGTTGGTAAAGACTCCATGTCGATGAAAACCAAGTGGGAAGAAAACGGCGAGAGCAAAGAAGTCACTTCTCCACTGTCGTTAGTTATCACGGCATTTGGCCGTGTGGAAGACGTACGTAAGACCGTGACTCCACAACTACGCACTGACAAAGGAAAGACTTCTCTAGTTCTTGTTGACTTGGGTAACGGCAAAAACCGCTTAGGTGCGACAGCATTGGCACAAGTATACAAACAGCTGGGTGACAAACCTGCTGACGTAGATAATGCAGAGCAGCTAAAAGGCTTCTTTGATGCAATGCAAGCGTTAGTACGTGATGACAAGTTAGTGGCTTACCACGATAAAGGCGACGGCGGTCTGTTTGTTACACTGGCTGAGATGGCATTCGCGGGTCACTGTGGCGTAAAAGCGAACATCGCAGAGCTGGGTGACGATGCGCTGGCCGTTCTATTTAACGAAGAGCTAGGTGCGGTTGTTCAAGTTAAGAATGATGATCTAGATTCAGTTCTATCTACTCTGGCGGCAAACGGCTTAGAGGCATGCTCACATGTGATTGGTTCTGTTGAAGCTTCAGACGACTTTGTTATCACTTCTGGTGATGCAGTTGTGCTTGAACGTTCACGTACCGAACTACGCGTTATCTGGGCTGAAACAACGCATAAGATGCAAAGCCTACGTGATAACCCAGCGTGTGCAGACCAAGAGCACGAAGCTAAGAAAGACAACTCTGACCCGGGTCTAAACGTTAAGCTCAGCTTCGACGTAAATGAAGACGTTGCAGCACCGTACATTGCGAAAGGTGCTAAACCTAAGATGGCAATTCTACGTGAGCAGGGCGTTAACTCCCACGTCGAAATGGCAGCAGCGTTTGACAGAGCAGGCTTTGAAGCAACCGACATCCATATGAGCGATATCCTAACAGGCCAAGCGGTACTGGATGAATACCATGGCCTAGTAGCTTGTGGTGGCTTCTCTTACGGCGACGTACTAGGTGCGGGTGAAGGTTGGGCTAAGTCTATCCTGTTTAACGCACAAGCACGTGAGCAGTTCCAAGCGTTCTTCAACCGTGAAGAGACGTTCTCTTTAGGTGTGTGTAACGGCTGTCAGATGCTGTCGAACTTGAAAGAACTGATCCCTGGTGCAGACTTGTGGCCACGTTTTGTTCGCAACGAATCTGAGCGTTTTGAAGCGCGCTTTAGCCTAGTCGAAGTACAGAAATCTGATTCTGTATTCTTCGACGGCATGGCTGGTTCGCGCATGCCAATCGCGGTTTCCCACGGAGAAGGGCGTGTAGAAGTACGTGATACAGAGCACCTAGCAGCGATTGAAGCATCAGGTACGGTTGCGGTTCGTTACGTGGATAACCTCGGTAACCCAACACAACAATACCCGAACAACCCGAATGGTTCGCCAAACGCGATTACCGGTTTAACAACAGCAGACGGTCGCGTAACTATCATGATGCCTCACCCAGAGCGCGTATTCCGCACAGTTGCAAATTCTTGGGCTCCGGAAGGTTGGGGTGAAAATGGCGCTTGGATGCGTATGTTCCAAAATGCCCGTAAGAATATCGGTTAATTAACCAAGGTTAATCTAGCTTAAGTAAAGCGTTGGTTGAGAGACCAGCGCTTTCTTTTTTCTTATCACTCTTTTTTCTTCGTCGCTCTTTCTAGTGACTTGGCGAAACGTTGCTTTGTTCTGCCTCTTCTTTGTCATCTATTATCTAGCGTAAAAAACTTGCAGCGTTTAGATTACTTTTATGCTCTAATACCGCGCTTACCAAGGGATGGTGTTAAACAGCTCAGCTTAGATGGAGTTATCAAGTTGACCGAATCCCTGATTGATCCCTAAATCCCTTAGGAAATGAAAGAAATGTCTAAGAATCCAAAATTTGCTATCCGCGTCACTGAAAAACGTAACGGCTGGAGCGCAGAAATCACTCGCCAAGTGACATCTCGTAAGACTGTAGTATCAAAGCGTGAAACAGGCTTTGACAGCGAAGAGAAAGCACAAGCTTGGGCTGAACAAGAACTGGCTGGATTTATCCAAAACCAAGTGGTTCGTAACGAGCGTAAAGCAGCGCAACGTCAAGAGCGCGAAGCAGAACAACTAGCGGCAAAAGTTCGTAAAGAAGAAGCCCGCAAAGCACGTGAAACCGAAGTAGACACTGACGAAGAATAAGTTTAAATCGGTGAGATGGTGACGTTACCCATCAAACAAATAGTGAAAATGCCCTGAGTTTTGTCTCAGGGCATTTTTTATTTATATCGGCTAAAAACAATCCGACGATACGGACAAGCTAAACGTGCCGTCTTCAGGGGCTGCAAATTGTTTATTGCCAGGAAGAAGGTGAGGGTTATTAGCATAAGTGCGATGTGTCGATTTGACCTTTGCAGAATGTCTTTCCGGTAAATCAAAGTGTTGTAAGCCGTCAGATAGATCGTTTGCTTCACCGTAGTCGAAATGTGTTGCGACGTCTTTGGGCTGCTTGGCGTAACGACAGTGATCCGGCTTACCATCTTCGTGCCAAGTTAAAGAGTTAGTTTTTGCATCTAGATTCAGGTTATTTGCTGTTGGCTGTGCGTAAAAATCTTCTGAAACTTGGTGCTTGCTTTGTTCTTGTAAGTAGTCTGCAATGTTCTCAGAAGCTTGCGCTAGGCTACCTACAGGGAAGAAGCAAATCAGAAGAAGCCGTGTTTTTAGATTGTTCATAATGTGTATGCAAGCAAAAGGAAATGATAATACTGATAAATAAAACGGCGTGCAATTATGGCCATTGGATACGATATAACAGGGCAGTTAATGTCTGCCCTGCATCTTTTAGGTATGGTTAGTATTGATAAGTGAGGTGCAGTTTGACTTCGCGACCAGGCGAAGGCACGCCATTAGATAGGTATGCTTCGTAGTAACGATCGGTTAAGTTTTTCACAACCGCGCCAACGCTCAAGCCTTCGACTTGTTGTATTTCCCAAACCACGTAAGCGTTTTGTAGCGTGTATTGCTCACTTGGCGATTTCACTTTTAAATTATTACCGCTTGCCTTGGTTTTGGTTTGCGCATCATACCAACGGACTTCCCAGCCCGTACGTAAACCAGGAATCCATTCGTAACCCAAACCCAGATTAATGTTTAATGGCGGTACATCAGGATGATCATCATCTGAACCTGTAGAGTCAGATAGGCTACCTTTGTTTTTGCCGCGAATGTAACTTGCTGAGAAATTACTGTAGAAATCTTCAATCCGGTATTGTGAAATTAGCTCAAAGCCATAGTTTTTAAAGCCATCTAGGTTTGTATTCCAGCTTTGTAACTCAGTAGTATTTTTGTCGAGGTTTTCGCCCGTTCGTATATCAACTGTGTCGCTAACATCGTTATAGAACATAGTTAACTCTGTTGCGAGGTTATCGCGAGAGTTCACCAGCCCTTCCGTTAAGTTGATAACGCTTGCTTGATAAGCATGGATACGAGACACGTCCAGATTCAAAGCAGTAGCCGTAGCGGTAGCTCGCGCATATTGCACTGAGTAGATGTTATCAACGGTTGGTGCTTTTAAAGCGTAGGCGTAGGAGGCGTTTAAACGCGTATTATTGCTCGCATCAAAGTCGATATCCAAACGTGGGCTAAAGCCTTTATGCGTCGTTTCACCGTAGTTATGTCCGGCAGCTGGATCATTATAATCCGGCGCTGCGTTCCCTTTTCCTTCACTCTTGATGTATTCGTAACGCAGAGAAGGTGTGATTGTTAGGCGGTCTGTTGCTTGATAGTGATCAGCAATGTAAGCGGCATAAATTGACTGCGTGCCAGATGGTTCGTAGTAAGGGGTGTACCAACCGTAGTTTTTCGCTTCATTACTGTCGTATGATGCGTTGAATACTAACGAGTCTCTATCGGTTTTTTGATATTGAAGCCCAGTGACTAGAGTGTGGTCTCCGAATTGTGCTTGGTTAAACACATCAACGTAGTCACGCTCGTAACTCAGCCATGACTCATGACCGTAACTGCCAACAGAAACGAACATTTTCTCGAATGCTACGTCAGGGCGAACCCAATGACGATCGTTTTCGGAACGTGCCATTTTGATATTGAAATCAATATACGGGTTAGTCGGCATGTAGTGGTAAGAGATGGTTGTGGTGTTGTCCGTGTATTTGTTATCGACGGTGTAAGCGTATTGGGCTTTTTCTAATGAGCCGTATTTCTTGATATTGTATTCGGTGATGTTAGGCATTTTTCCGCGACGGTTAGCCCAAGGTTTACGACCTTCATCTTTGTAGCGAGTATGGCTAATTTCAAACTCGTGATCGTTATTTTCATAACCGACCTTTACGAGCATGTTTTCTTGCTCATAACCTGAGTAATCTAGCGTTTCACCACCTCCGACTTTAATGTCATCAGAATCTTTTACCGAGCCATTCGCTAGAAAATAAAAACCAGTATCGTTTTTACCATAGAGTGTTAGCGTGTAGGCGTTCTCATCGCCGTTGGTGTTGTATGCACTTGAGATGCGAGCACCAAAGTTTCTTTCGCCGTACAGGAGATCATCGACACTTTTGGTTTTAATGCGAATGGAGCCACCAAACTTCCCGTTGAGTGCTCGATAGTCGTGCGCGCCCTTGATAATTTCTGCTTCGCCAATTAAGAACGGATCAAAAAAGAAGGTACCGTAGCGGTATTGTTGAAAGCCAATTGGAGCGCCATCGACAAAGACGGCGATATCGCTTGGATCATCAAAACCACGAATGTTAATACGTTCGCCACCAGAACGACCGCCACCATCTATTGATGCACCGGGAACGGCATCGATCATTGAGGCAAAATTAGAGTACTGTTGCTCTTCAATCTCTGACCAATTAATGGTGGTTTGCGCAGGCTCAGCAATGGTAATAGGTTTGGCATAACGAACGCCTATGACTTCAAGCTCTTCATTTGGCGCTGTCTCGGCATATGAATAAAGAGGGAAGAGCAAAGCCAGTGAAATGAGATTTACTTTGAATGGATGACTTTTTAATCGTTTCATATTGATGATTTATAGTGTTTTTATGAAGCTGGGATTATAAGAACATTATTACGATTAATAAATGATAATGAGATTAATTATCAAATGTGTTTTTGCGACGGATTGTAAAGTTTTTTATCCATTCGTGGAAACTACGATAAGTATCGTTAGCGTACATAAAACAAAAAGCCCAGCATCATGGACGCTGAGCTTATTGGCTTTAAACAAGATAGTGCGAGCACTGTTGCTCCTTTTGAGCTAATCAGGCGCCTATTTGATAGGAATTACTGAGTTTCTAACGGTATCTGTCCGGTTGTCAGCGGCTCGGCATCGAATTCAGTGAGGCCTTCAATATAGCTTTCGACTGCTTGCTCTAAAGCATTATCACCTTGGTTAAAATAGGCAAGGTGGAAAATTGCATCGCCTTCGTTCACCAATGGTAATGTTTGTTGACCGATAACCAAACCACGCTTCGGGGCTTTTAGTTCTATCTCATCATGACCAAGAGGAGAGCTAATATAAGCGAGCGTTTCCCCCTGTTCTACTTTGTCTCCCAGATTAACGACAGTACGCAAAATGCCGTTACCTGACGCGCGAACCCAGCTGGTGGACTTCGCTATGATAGGCTCAGGCAGCTTTTTCCTGCTCGCACGCAACATACCAATGGCTTGCATTACGCGCCGAACCCCGAGTACACCAGCGCTTATCGAAAGTGGATCAAAACGCAATGCTTCGCCAGCTTCGTAGGTGAGCACTGGAATATCGCATTTTTCTGCTTCACTGCGTAAAGAGCCATCACGCAATGCTGAATCAACAATCACTGGCGTCGCAAATGCTTGAGCAATACGTAGAGTTTCTGGGTTGCTTAAGTTTGCGCGAATCTGTGGCAAGTTCGTGCGGTGAATGGCTCCTGTGTGTAGATCCAAAATGTAGTCACAACGCTTGGCAATGTTGTTAAAGAACCCGTGTGCCATACGAGATGCAAGTGCGCCTTTTTCACTGCCAGGAAAGCAACGGTTGAGATCTCGTCGGTCGGGCAAGTAACGAGATTTATGGATGAAACCAAAAACGTTAACGATAGGTACTGCAATGACAGTGCCTTTCAGTTTTTGTGGATCCAGTTGGTTAATGATCTGACGAACGATTTCTACGCCATTAAGCTCATCACCATGGATAGCAGCATTCACCATTAACACTGGTCCTTCTTGTTTCCCATGGATGATTTCCACAGGAATAGATAAAGGCGAATGTGTATATAGCTTCGCTGCTTCAAATTCGATCTCTAATCGTTGTCCTGGTTGTATTTGATGTCCTAAGAGCTCAAACACTTTGCTTTTTTTACTTCTGGCCATAAACCATCTCTGTCAAATGCGTCATCAGCAATGTAACAATTGCTGCAAAATCGCACTAATCATTCTCATTAAGGACACGACAAATTACTTTAATCGTCATGCGTGAAATTTTGGTATGTGTGAAGTTTTTGTTTTCAATATGATCTTTTCTATCAGTTTAATACATAACAAGACATAGAGAAGAGTGCGCAATAATAGCCTTAAAAAATGTGACTGTATTAAAAATAATACTGTTCATGGAGGACAAAAAAACGGACTTTTAACCCTACTTTTTATCCGATAATATCCGCGCCGAATTTGAGGTTTCACACTTTCTAACTAGAGGTTTTGATGAAAAAGGCAATTGCTAAAATTGGTGCATTGACTGCGGTAGCAGTTTCACTTTCAGGTTGCGTAGGTAGTAATGCCGTGACAGGTTATGTTATGGGGTTTAACTTGAAAGCTGTTGACAACCGTTACGCTCGAGGTGGTCTAAATATGCTTTTAGCGCCTGTTTATGGTGTCGCGATCGCAGCGGATTATATCGTGTTTAACTCTCTAGAATTTTGGACGGGTAAGAACCCGTTAAATGGTAAGCCACATATCTTCGATACAAAGGTAGATACTTACATTGATGTCAATCACCAGTTAGATAAGTCGTTAACGACTGCACCAATCGCACCATTAGCGGATAACCGTGTCATTGAGCAGGGGCGAATGCAGCAAATCGATGAGAACACCGTTCAAATGGATATTACTTACAGTAACGGTGAAAAGGCGACACTCATGGGTGTACGCGATGGTGAGTTTGTTACTTACTACATTGATGGTGAAGTTGCTGCACAAACCTCAATGGATGAGTTAGCCGCTTACGCGCAAAACCGTGTGTAGTTGGGTTCAACTAAACCAAAAAAAGGGTGCCGTATGGCACCCTTTGTCGTTTTTCGTGATTGAATTATGCTTTCTCTGGAATCGCTTCTAAAAGCGCGACCATCTGTTCCCAGTACAACTGAACAGTATCAATCTTCACTTTCTCATCTGGAGAGTGAGGGAATTTTATTGTTGGACCGAAAGAAACCATATCCATGTGTGGGTATGGTTCTTTAAATAGGCCACACTCAAGACCAGCATGGATGACCATGATGTTCGGCTTATGACCGTAAATGCCTTCATACATATCACGGAAAATTGCCATGATCTCGGAATCTGCATCTGGCTTCCAGCCAGGGTAAGCGCCTGAGAACTGAATTTGTGCGCCTGCTAGCTCAGTAATCGAGCGCAGCATGCTTTCCACTTGGCTACGGCCAGAGTCAATGAGAGAACGAATCAAGCAAAGCACGGTGACTTTATTTTCTTCTGTGCTGATCACACCAACGTTTAGAGAAGTTTCAACAACGCCTTCCACCTCATCACTCATACGGATTACGCCGTTTGGACAAGCGTTAAGTGCCGCAATGAATCGTTGCTGATCGGCGATTGAAAATACTTGGGCGTCAGTCGTGATCACTTCATTAAAGGTTACGATACCTGTTTCGATTTTACCCAATTCAGTTTTAAGCAGCTCAGTGTAGTGGTTGAACAGCTCAGCAAGCTTGTCTTGGTTTTCGACAGGAAGCGCGACAGTAACAAACGCTTCGCGAGGGATTGCATTACGTAAGCTACCACCACGGAATTCGACTAAACGTAAATCAAGCTCTTGAGCATGACCGGCAAGGAAACGACCAAGTAATTTGTTGGCATTACCGCGACCTGTGTGAATGTCACAACCTGAGTGACCACCTTTTAGGCCTTTCAGCGTCAGTTGGCGTGTTACAAAACCTGCAGGCGTTGATTCTCGAGAAATATCGAAAGTCATGGTGCCATCAACGCCACCTGCACAACCCATGTAGACTTCGCCTTCTTGCTCAGAGTCTGTATTTAGAAGAATCTCACCCTCTAACCAACCAGCTTCAAGGCCAAATGCGCCAGTCATGCCTGCTTCTTCATCAATCGTCAGCAGAACTTCGAGTGGACCGTGCTTAATATCTTTAGATGCCAATACAGCAAGGCAAGAAGCCATACCAATACCGTTATCTGCACCAAGCGTCGTGCCTTTCGCAGTTACCCATTCGCCATCGATGTAAGGTTGGATTGGATCTTTGGTGAAGTCGTGTTCAGTGTCTTCGTTTTTCTGCGGCACCATGTCGATGTGTGCTTGAAGTACAACAGCCTTCTTATTTTCCATTCCTGGTGTCGCGGGCTTTTTGATGAACACGTTACCGGTTGGATCACGGCGAACGTCAAAGCCTTGCTCTGTTGCCCAGTTGATAATGTACTGTGCTAATGCTTCTTCATGTTTCGATGGATGAGGGATTGAACAAATCTTATCGAAAAACTGCCAAAGTGGAGCAGGTGATAAGGTACTGATCTCAGAATGGAACTCAGACACGGAGGACTCCTTTTGATGTGCTTTGCCAAATATATACCGTAAAAATATTGTCAAGGTAGCATTAAATGCTAGACGATTTGGCCTTCAAATTGCCGTTAGCATACCACCAGATAAGGAGTACGAGTAGTCGCGATCACAAGGATTTCTCTCAGAACTGTCACAGTTTGTGAATACAATAACAAGCACTATGTGTTCTCTATCATACATTCTGAAAGTGGCTTTATTTTTTAATTCATAAAATTGTAATTTAATTACACATAAACTTTGATAAAGGTCAATTTATGCATTTTTTGTGATTTCAATCACTAAAATGCTTGTAATTAAATTTCTTGGTGGTATATTTGTAACCAGCTTCTGAGAGAAGAATGAAATGCTCAAAGGATGAGTCCGTTTTATCGCCTCCAAGGAACCGAGAAATCAACGAATGTTTAATTGATTTAAAAGGTGATAGTTATGAAAGGTTTACCAAGTACAATGTTCTGGAATAGCAAGTCTGTTTACACCGGTAACTTTGTATACCCAACAAGCTTTGGCTACTAAGTGAAGTCAACGCATGTGACTCGAACAGTTTGTTCACCCCTATAAATTGGAATTTTTTTTCAGTGATAGTGCTGACATGATTCACCGCCACCCAAATTGGGTGGCGTTTTTTTATCTCTATTTTCTCTTCCTGACTCACTTATTGCCATCAAAGCCTTCTTCTATTCCCCATTCTTCGGTTTTATCGACTTTTCCATCAAATCTGTTAGATACCATGTTTAAAATGGGCCTTTTTCATCTGAAAGTTTAGTACATTGCTCAGTTTTTATTCTCTTTTAGAGAACTGTGTTATCTGGGTTAACTATTGTTTTATAAGAATATATTTCTTTGCTTGCTTTGATAGATTAGAGAATGTGTTTCATATCCAAAGAAAAAAAACGCATTAGAGTGAAGATTCTATCTAGAATTTGCTATTTGATAACTTTATAATTCCCGCCAATCGATTACGCAACCGTTTACTTTTTACCTTTACAGGATTCGATCATGCTCGAGAGGCTTTTTAAACTCAGTGAAAATGGCACAAATGTGCGCACTGAGATCATTGCAGGTGTTACGACCTTCCTAACTATGGCTTACATTATTTTTGTAAACCCAGCGATCCTGTCGGATACCGGTATGGACCGTGGCGCCATTTTTGTTGCGACTTGTCTTGCTGCCGCAATCGGCTGTTTTATTATGGGATTTGTTGCCAATTACCCAATCGCACAGGCACCAGGAATGGGCCTGAACGCATTTTTCACTTACTCTGTTGTATTGGGAATGGGTTATACGTGGCAAGTTGCGTTAGCGGCTGTATTTGTTTCTGGCCTTCTGTTCATTCTTTTAAGCGTATTTAAGATCCGTGAGTGGATTATTAACTCGATCCCGCATTCTCTACGAACAGGTATTTCAGCTGGTATTGGTCTTTTCTTAGCGTTTATCGCATTAAAAAATGCAGGTATCGTCGTTGATAACCCAGCGACATTAGTTTCTATGGGAGAGATCACATCATTGCCATCTGTATTGGCCGCGATTGGTTTCTTTCTTACGATTGCATTGGTTCACCGTGGTGTGAAAGGTGCGGTGATGATCGCCATTCTTGGCGTTACAGCGCTTGGTCTTCTATTTGGTGATGTGCAGTGGGGCGGTATTATGTCAACGCCACCAAGCATTGCGCCAACTTTCATGCAACTGGATTTCTCTGGTTTGTTTGAAGTAGGCATGATTTCCGTCGTATTTGCTTTCCTATTTGTCGATTTATTTGACACCGCAGGTACGCTCGTTGGCGTTTCTCAAAAAGCAGGCCTAACTGATGAGAATGGCAACATCCCTCGTTTAAACAAAGCGTTACTTGCAGACTCAACAGCAACGTCAGTAGGTGCATTACTTGGTACCTCCAACACGACATCTTATATTGAAAGCGTTTCTGGTGTAGCTTCGGGTGGGCGTACTGGTCTAACAGCCGTGGTTGTTGGTGTACTCTTCCTACTTGCTCTATTGTTCTCACCACTTGCGGGTATGATCCCTGCTTATGCAACGTCAGGTGCGCTATTCTATGTGGCGATCTTGATGCTGTCTGGGCTAGTAAGCATTGATTGGCGTGACCTAACTGAAGCGTCCCCAGTTGTTGTGACTTGTTTAGTTATGCCGCTAACATTCTCGATTGCAGAAGGTATCACGTTAGGCTTTATCGCATACGCGGCGATCAAGTTATTCAGCGGTAAGGGCCGTGAAGTGTCGATGAGTGTATGGGTGATGTCAGCCATCTTCATCGTTAAATACCTCGTCGGTTAATTTCTCGAGCAAAAAGCCAGTGTGGATTTATTCACGCTGGCTTTTTCTTTTTTTACGTTGTTCACAGAAGACGGTTTTTCTGCGGAATAGGCAGAGAATTTTGATATCACCGTTGGTATTAGCGGTGTGTTTCGGTAGAATAATCGTTTGCGCAGCTTGAAATCCTCGTCTCCAAACATTTTGGAGAAGTTAGTGAGCATTCCGCTTTTGAGTGACTTCGCTAGATTTTGAGGATGCATATTTTCAAATTATTAGGTTATTACAATGAGTAAAAAATTCATTATCACTTGGGATGCAATGCAGACTTACTGCCGTGAACTGGCTGAGAAACAAATGCCAGCTGAGCAATGGAAAGGAATTTGGGCGGTAAGCCGCGGCGGTTTGGTTCCTGGCGCTATTTTGGCTCGTGAACTGGGTATTCGTTACGTTGATACAATCTGTATTTCAAGCTACGACCATGATCATCAGCGCGATATGACGGTACTAAAAGCACCTGAAGGTGATGGCGAAGGTTACCTAATCGTTGAAGACCTAGTAGACAGTGGTGATACAGCGCGCAAACTACGTGAGATGTATCCAAAAGCGAAAATGATCGCTGTGTGTGCGAAACCATCAGGCAAAGAGCTGCTGGATGATTACGTTGTAGATATTGCTCAAGACACTTGGATCGAGCAGCCTTGGGATATGTCAATCCAGTATGCTGAGCCAGTAAACCGCAAGCAAAAATAAGCGCGGTTAAAGAATATTGAGAAATGCCCCTTTATAGGGGCATTTTTTTTATTATGATATTAAATCATGCTAATAGCCTAGGGTTCTTCCTATGTCTGAAGACGTCAGTAAAAATCTTTCCGAAACTTTGTTCGTGAAACATAAGCAAGCAAAAGAAACCTCCGCGCTTACCCAGTACATGCCGACCAGTAAAAAAATACTTGATGAACGAGAAGCGCAGGGTGATCGTGCTTGGTATCGTCATTTGCGTCGCTTGCAATGGGCTTGGCAAGGATTGTCTCCGATCGAAATGGAAGGCGTACTGTCCAAAATTGCTTCATCATCTCACTCGCGAACCAATGATGATTGGTTAGACACTGTAATGGGTTATCACAGTGGTAACTGGACATTTGAGTGGATCAAGCTTGGTATGGATCATCAGAAGCGAGCAAATGAAATGCAAGGAGAAGAGGCAGCGGATGAACTCTTCACTGCTTCTTTGTGTTTTAGTATTGCCGGCTACCCACATTTAAAAAATGACAACTTGGCATCGCAGGCTCAAGTACTGGCAAACAAAGCGTATTCTGACGGCGCAGAAAAAACTAAGTACACCATCAAGCAAATTGAAGTGCCTTACCAAAATCGCAAAATCATCGCGAACCTCCATTTACCAAGAACGGATAAACAGTTGCCTGTGGTCATGGTGAGCGCTGGTTTGGATACTCTACAAACCGACATGTGGCGTTTGTTCCGTAATCGTCTTGCACCGCGAGATATTGCGATGTTAACCGTAGACATGCCTTCGGTAGGGCATAGCTCTCATTGGCCCTTGACCGAGAATTCAAGTTGCCTACATCAAGCGGTATTGAATGAGCTTTACTCGCTACCTTGGGTTGATCATCACAAAGTGGGGTTAGTTGGGTTTCGTTTTGGTGGTAATGCAATGATCAGACTCTCTTTTGTCGAGCAGGAAAAGATCAAAGCTTGTGTCGCTCTAGGCGCACCCGTACATGATATTTTTACTTCCCCTCAGAAGTTACAAAAAATGCCGAAGATGTATTTAGACCTTTTGGCTTCCCGTTTGGGGAAAAATGCGGTTGATATTAATAGCATGGCTGGTCAGATGATGGCGTGGTCATTGAAGGTTCAGGGCTTCCTGAGCAGTCGAAAAACCAAAGTGCCTATTTTGGCTTTGAGTCTTGAGGGCGATCCAGTGTCGCCACACAGTGATAATCAACTTGTTGCTCTATTTAGCCAGTATGGTAGAGCGAAAAAAATCAGTTCCAAAACAATTACAAAAGGATATGAGCAATCCCTCGATTTAGCCATAAAGTGGCTAGAAGATGAATTATTAGGGTGACAATTCTCCTAAATTAGTTAAGAGTGATATATCTGAGCAAAAAATAAGCTCATGATAATTAAAAATAATAATCATTCTTGGGTGTTTACTTTTAACTATGAAAACGGAGATTCATATGTCAGAGACGACTCAGGGCCCGACTCACTTTCGCTTGATGTCAAAGTTGAAGGCGATAGGGCCTTACCTGCGCGAACCACAATCGCAAGAAGGGCGCTATTATTTTGATTGTTTATCTGTATGTGTAGACGACAAAAAATCGCCTGAGAAGCGTGAATTTTGGGGCTGGTGGATGGATTTGGAATCCATCGAGGGAGGCTTTACTGCTAAATATCATATTGGCAAGTACAACAAAGAAGGGCAATGGGTATCTGAAGCCCTTCCCAAAAAAGTAGTAGAGGAAGTGTATCTCACGCAGAGCACATTCCATCAAAAGCTGGTTGATACTTTAGAAGAACACTTCAAATTAGAAGTCGAATATCACACGGAGTCTTTCGATTTCGCTTAATTTGGTTGTTTTCATTTAATACCAAACAAAAAGGTGCGAAAACGCACCTTTTCTCTTGTTAATTCCCTATTTGATTGTTAAAACATCCTCTCTTTATTTGTTTTTCACTTCAGAAGACATCATGACAACGAATCAACAAAATGCAGTTGTTTCACAACCACAAACTGTCGTTGTGAAACTGGGTACAAGTGTGCTGACAGGCGGCACTCTGGCACTCGACCGTGCACACATGGTTGAGTTAGCACGCCAGTGTGCTGAGCTTAAAAAACAAGGCCATTCAATCGTAATGGTTTCGTCTGGTGCGATTGCAGCAGGCCGTGAGCATCTTGGTTACCCCGCATTGCCCAACGAGATGGCGAGTAAGCAGTTACTTGCCGCGGTGGGGCAGAGTCGCTTGATTCAAACATGGGAGTCTTTGTTTGGTATTTATGGTATCAAGATCGGCCAAATGCTACTAACCCGTGCCGATTTAGAAGATCGTGAGCGATTCCTTAACGCGCGCGACACTATTAATGCGCTCGTTGCGAACGATATTGTTCCTATCGTAAACGAAAATGATGCCGTTGCTACTAGCGAGATTAAAGTTGGCGATAACGACAACCTTTCCGCTTTGGTAGGCATTTTATGTGGTGCAGATAAGCTCTTGCTTTTAACTGACCAAAAAGGTCTGTTTACTGCTGACCCTCGTAAAGATCCGAACGCAGAGCTTATCAAGGAAGTAAAAACCATCGACGATACGCTGCGTAAAATCGCAGGTGGAAGCGGTACAACATTGGGTACTGGTGGTATGGCAACGAAGCTGCAAGCCGCAGACATCGCTCGCCGCGCAGGTATAGAGGTTATTATTGCTGCTGGTAGTGCGCCGAATGTTATCTTTGACTCTTTAAGTGCTGAACCTCAGGGCACGCGCTTCCTACCTTGCGCTGAAGCCTTAGAGAATCGTAAACGCTGGATTCTAGCGGGACCTGCGGCATCGGGCGACATCGTTATTGATGATGGTGCAGTCAATGCTGTGGTCGGCAAGGGCAGTAGCCTACTTGCTAAAGGGGTCATCAAAGTTAGTGGTGACTTCGCACGAGGCGAAGTAGCGCGTGTAACAAACGCTCACGGTAAGTTGGTGGCTCGTGGCATCAGCGCCTACTCAAGTGATGACCTAACTAAAATTACGGGTAAGCACAGTAAAGATATCATCTCTATTTTGGGTCATGATTATGGCTCTGAGGTGATTCACCGCGATGATTTGGTCGTCATTCAGGAATAGAATTAGAGGGAAGCAAAGTGGATTTAACGAATATGGGTAAAGCTGCTAAAGATGCAGCTTTCGAATTAGCGACAGCGTCAACTGCGCAAAAAAACCAAGCATTAGCCATCATTGCTGATGAGCTAGAAGCAAACTCTGCTGCTATTTTGGCGGCAAACGCTAAAGACATCGAACTTGGCCGTGAAGCGGGTTTAACCGATGCGCTGCTCGATCGCCTTTTGCTTAACGAAGAACGATTGACTGCAATTGCGAATGATGTTCGCAACGTCATTAGCCTGAACGATCCTGTAGGCAGCGAAATAGACAGTAAGGTACTGGAAAATGGGATGTCACTGTCTCGTCGTCGCGTGCCGCTTGGTGTCGTGGGCGTAATTTATGAAGCGCGTCCAAACGTAACCATTGATATCGCAGCGTTGTGCTTGAAAACCGGCAACGCAAGCATTTTACGTGGTGGCAAAGAGACCTTTTTCTCGAATATGGAATTAGTGAAGGTTATTCAGTCTGCGCTCGCAAAGGCGAACCTTCCTGCCGCTTCTGTGCAGTACATTGAAAAACCAGATCGTGAGCTTGTTTCTCAATTGCTTAAGTTGGACGATTACGTCGACATGATCATTCCACGCGGTGGTGCTGGCCTACACAAAATGTGTAAAGAAAACAGCACGATTCCGGTGATTATTGGTGGCTTTGGTATCAGCCATATCTTTGTCGACGAATCCGCTGATCTAGAGAAATCCCTGAATGTGGTTGAGAACTCTAAAGTTCAACGTCCATCTGCGTGTAACTCATTAGATACGCTGCTCGTGCATGAAAAAATTGCAGCGCAACTCCTACCAATGATCGTAGAGCGCATGAACGATAAAGTGACCTTCGTGACAGAGCCTAAGGCAAAAGCACTGATGGCTCAAGCAACACAAATTCGCGATGCTGTTGAAGGTGACTTTGATACGGAATGGTTGAGCTACACTCTTGGTGTAAAAGTTGTGTCTG
Source organism: Vibrio sp. Vb2880 (assembly GCF_033337975.1). Classification (NCBI taxonomy): domain Bacteria; kingdom Pseudomonadati; phylum Pseudomonadota; class Gammaproteobacteria; order Vibrionales; family Vibrionaceae; genus Vibrio; species Vibrio sp. Vb2880. The sequence goes on along the minus strand of NZ_JAWORT010000011.1, from coordinate 59,837 downwards.
ATGTGAAAGATGCCATTGATCATATGCGTGTCCATAACGCGAGCCACTCAGATGCGATCATGACCAATAGTTTGGAAAACTCAGAACTGTTCATCAATTCTGTCGGTTCGGCGGCGGTTTATATGAATGCTTCAACGCGCTTTACAGACGGTGCGCAATTTGGCCTTGGCGCAGAAGTCGCAGTATCTACACAAAAGCTACATGCACGCGGTCCGATGGGCTTAGAAGAGCTAACTAGCTACAAGTGGGTTGGTAAAGCGAACTACTTAGCACGCAGTTAACACATTCGACGAGATCTTGAGTGAAAAAGGGGCCTTTGCGCCCCTTTTTGTTTTGTCTAACATACCAATTCCGCTACACTACATGAGCTTTTATTTCGGTTTTAAAGCGTTATACCCAAATAGCTTTAATAGAGTCCGTATAACCATGAACGCGTGGTTATCCGTGATTGCTCATGAGGTTATTTTGGTATAGATATGGAGGTGATATGCATTGTCCTTTTTGTTCCGAGAACGATACCAAAGTTATTGATTCCCGCTTAGTGGCTGATGGCCATCAAGTTCGACGTCGCCGTCAGTGCTTGGCGTGTAGCGAGCGTTTCACTACGTTTGAAAGCGCAGAGTTAGTGATGCCTAAAGTGATCAAATCGAATGGCAACCGTGAACCATTTGATGAAGATAAAATGGTTGGCGGTATTCAACGCGCTTTAGAGAAACGCCCAGTGAGTGCCGATTCTATAGAGTTAGCGATCAGTATGATCAAATCACAACTGCGTGCGACGGGTGAGCGAGAGGTTCCGAGTGAAATGATTGGTAATTTAGTCATGGACCAGCTCAAAGAGCTCGATAAGGTGGCTTACATTCGTTTCGCTTCCGTTTACCGCAGCTTTGAAGATATTCGCGAGTTTGGCGAAGAGATTGCCCGCCTAGAAGACTGAGTAGCTCATGACTCAACACTCTCCTGAAAGAGCGTTTTCTGATTTAGATTTCGCCATGATGTCACGAGCTATTAAGTTAGCGAAACGTGGCATTTATACCACCGCCCCTAATCCAAATGTAGGGTGTGTCATCGTTCGTGATGAAGAAATTGTCGGTGAAGGCTATCACCATCGTGCTGGTGAGCCGCATGCCGAAGTGCACGCGATGCGCATGGCGGGTGAAAAAGCAGTTGGTGCAACCGCTTATGTGACGCTAGAACCTTGCTCTCATTACGGCCGTACACCGCCATGTGCCGAAGGGCTGATTAAAGCCAAAGTGGCACGTGTGGTTTGCGCCATGGTAGACCCAAACCCGAAAGTTGCAGGTCGCGGCATCCAGATGTTACGTGATGCCGGAATTGAAGTACAAATCGGCTTGTTAGAGCAAGATGCCCTTGCCCTTAACCCTGGTTTTATAAAGTACATGCGCACAGGCATGCCGTTTGTTCAATTAAAAATGGCAGCCAGTTTGGATGGGCAAAGCGCACTCAATAATGGTCAGAGCCAATGGATCACCTCCCCTGCGGCCCGCCAAGATGTGCAGCGTTATCGAGCGATGAGTGGTGGTATTCTCTCTACCAGCAAAACGGTGATTGATGATAATGCGTCACTCAATGTGCGTTGGGATGACTTACCTACCAGTGTTCAAGCGCAGTATTTACGAGAAGAACTTCGTCAACCAGTACGTGTAATCTTAGACCGTCAGAACCATTTAACGGGTGCGCTCAAGCTGTTCCACACCGATGGAGAGCGAGTTATTATTCGCTCTGATGGAGACTGTATCCCTCTATTGGACAGCGCTGACCAAATTGACTTATCAACGACATTAAAACGTATCTCGGATGAGCACCACATCAATCACTTATGGGTTGAAGCTGGAGCTACGCTAGCGAGTGCGATGATAAAGGCTAATCTTGTAGATGAGCTCATTGTTTACCTTGCGCCAAAACTCATGGGCAGCGATGGTCGGGGGCTTATCGGTGCTTTAGGGTTAAGCGCTATGGCTGACGTCATAGATTTAAACATTACAGACGTTCGTATGGTTGGGGTAGACATTCGCATCACCGCCACCATAAAACGTAATGAAATTAGATAAGAAATAGTATGTTTACAGGAATAGTAGAAGCAGTTGGCAAGTTAGCTGCGATTACGCCGAAGGGCGAAGACATCACCGTCACGGTTGAAACGGGTACGCTTGATATGTCAGACGTTAAGTTAGGCGATAGCATTGCGACCAATGGTGTTTGCTTAACGGTAGTTGACTTCGGAAGCCACTATTACAGTGCTGATCTGTCATTAGAAACCTTGAAGAAAACTGGGTTTGCTGATTACCAAGTAGGCGATAAGGTGAATCTAGAAAAAGCCATGTTGCCAACAACGCGATTGGGTGGACATATCGTTTCTGGCCATGTCGATGGGGTTGGTGAAATTGTCGAACGCAATTCAGTTGGCCGTGCGATAGAGTTTTGGGTTGCAATGCCTGCGGAAATTAGCAAGTACGTTGCAGAGAAAGGCTCGATTACTGTTGATGGTATTAGCCTAACCGTCAACGACTTACGTAAAAATGCTTTTAAGCTGACGATCGTTCCTCATACGAGTGAAGAAACTACGATTGACCAGTTTCAAGTGGGGCGCAAAGTCAACTTAGAAGTTGATGTACTTGCGCGTTATATGGAGCGTTTACTGCAAGGACAACAAGAAGATAAGGCCGAGTCTCGTATCACGATGGACTTTTTACAGCAAAACGGTTTTGCATAAGTCTTGGGAGTGGCTGCGTGAGGCATGCGATAAAGAGCAGACTCACAGAACACCGCGAGATTCATTGACTTGCTTAATGCAAAGCTCAAACTATTGACCTAACTAGCATTCACTGCAACGTAATTTTTCATTGCTGTCGCAATAACAAATTTAGAATAACGGGATAACAGACTATGCCAATCAGTACGCCACAAGAAATTATTGATGATATTCGCGCAGGCAAAATGGTCATCCTAATGGATGATGAAGACCGCGAGAATGAAGGTGACTTGATCATGGCTGCCGAGCATATTACGCCGGAAGCCATCAACTTTATGGCAACCTATGGCCGTGGCCTGATTTGTTTAACCATGACCAAAGATCGTTGCGAAAGTCTAGGTCTGCCACCAATGGTGCAAGACAATAATGCGCAATACACCACCAACTTTACTGTTTCGATTGAGGCAGCAGAAGGGGTAACGACTGGTATTTCAGCCGCAGATCGCGCACGTACCGTTCAAGCAGCAGTCGCGCCAAACGCTAAAGCTGCGGATTTGGTGCAGCCTGGTCACATCTTCCCTCTCGCAGCTCAAGACGGCGGTGTACTGACTCGCGCAGGTCACACTGAAGCTGGCTGTGATTTGGCTCGTCTTGCTGGTTTAGAGCCAGCATCGGTGATTGTTGAGATCTTAAATGACGACGGCACGATGGCTCGTCGCCCAGATCTAGAGATCTTTGCAGAGAAGCACGGTATTAAATTGGGCACTATTGCCGACCTAATTGAGTACCGCAATAACACTGAGACAACGATTGAACGTGTGGCAGAGTGCAAGTTACCGACAGAGTTTGGTGAGTTCACGTTAGTCACTTACAAAGACACCATTGATAACCAAGTGCACTACGCAATGTGCAAGGGCGATTTGAAAGAAAAAGCGCCACTGGTTCGCGTACATCTTCAAGACGTTTTTACCGACTTACTACGTAGCGATCGTAATGCAGAGCGCAGCTGGACACTAGATAAGGCAATGAAACGCATTGGTGAAGAGGGCGGTGTGTTGGTTGTTCTTGGCCATGAAGAATCGACTGATCTACTTATTCATCGCGTGAAGATGTTCGAAGCGCAAGACAAAGGTGAAGCACCAACGCTTGCTAAAAAACAAGGCACGTCTCGCCGTGTTGGCGTTGGTTCACAGATTCTTGCGGATCTCGGTGTACATGATATGCGTCTTCTGTCATCGACCAACAAAAAGTACCACGCGTTAGGTGGTTTTGGTCTGAACGTTGTTGAGTACGTCTGCGAGTAACAACCGAACAATAAGTTCCTAGTCTTTGACGTGCTTAACTCGTCAATGGCTAGGAACCGGTGATTTGCCTCCAATTTCCATTAGATATTGCTCACAAATTTGTGCTAGAATCCGGCGATTCTCACTTGATGAACATATTTCACTTATAAATAGAGTTAAAGGAAAGCTTATGAAAGTGATCGAGGGTGGCTTCCCAGCGCCAAATGCAAAAATTGCTATCGTTATTTCTCGTTTCAACAGTTTTATTAACGAAAGCCTACTTTCTGGTGCGATCGATACACTAAAGCGTCACGGACAAGTAAGCGAAGACAACATCACGGTTGTGCGTTGTCCAGGTGCCGTAGAACTACCTCTAGTAGCTCAGCGTGTTGCTAAAACTGGCAAATTCGACGCTATTGTTTCTCTAGGGTCTGTTATTCGCGGTGGAACGCCTCACTTTGACTATGTTTGTAGTGAAATGAACAAAGGTCTAGCACAAGTGTCTATGGAATTCAGCATTCCAGTAGCATTTGGTGTTTTGACTGTTGATACGATCGATCAAGCGATTGAACGCGCAGGAACCAAGGCTGGTAATAAAGGTGCAGAGGCTGCACTAAGCGCACTTGAAATGATTAATGTACTATCTGAAATTGATTCCTAATGGGGGCCAGTGTGAAACCAGCCGCACGTCGTAACGCACGTCAATTCGCTCTACAGGCGATCTACTCATGGCAAATTACTAAAGAGAATGTTGCCAAGATTGAAGAACAGTTTTTGTCTGGCGACAAATACGATGAAGAAGAACTTCATGCATCTGAGCCAGCGCTTGCTGCTCCAGAGACAGACGTAGCTTACTTCCGTGAACTATTAAGCGGTGTTGTACTTAGCCACGCTGAGCTAGATAGCAAAATTCGTCCATACATCTCTCGTCCTATGCAGGATTTAGATATGATGGAACTTGCTCTTCTTCGCCTTGCTATGTACGAGATGACTCGTCGCGAAGATGTTCCTTACAAAGTTGTTATCAATGAAGCGATTGAACTTGCAAAAGTTTTCGCAGCAGAAGATAGCCACAAGTTTGTGAATGGTGTACTTGATAAAGCAGCACCTCACATTCGTAAGAAATAACGATTTCTTCAATGAAAAGGTCAGCACATGCTGACCTTTTTTGTATCAAAAGCTTTTACATCAAAAAGTAAGTGAATTATGTCTGGTGAATTTAATCTGATAGACAAGTACTTCGTCGGTCGTCAGAGCCAACGTAAAGATGTCCATCTAGCCGCTGGTGATGATTGTGCTTTGGTCAAAGCGCCAGCTAATGTTCAGATTGCGATTAGCACGGATACATTGGTAGCTGGAACGCATTTCTTAGCCGACGCGAACCCAGCATGGGTCGCACACAAAGCATTGGCTTCTAACATCAGTGATTTGGCGGCGATGGGCGCAACGCCTGCGTGGGTGAGCTTTGCATTAACGATGCCTGAGCCAGATGAAGAATGGCTTGCTCCTTTCTGTGATGCATTTTTCGAACTGGCTGATTACTATGGTATTCAGTTAATAGGCGGTGATACCACCAAAGGGCCATTGTGTCTGACACTCACGGTGCAAGGTTTTGTACCTGAAGACAAAGCGCTCACGCGATCCGGAGCCAAGTCTGGGGATTGGGTATATGTAACGGGAAACCTTGGCGATGCAAAAGCTGGCTTGGATGTGATTCTAGATGACTCTCTGCGCAGCAGAGCCGGCGCGGAAGCACTAGAGCGGGCTCATTACCTTAGCTCTCCGCGTGTGCTTGCTGGACAAGCTCTTGTTGGCTTAGCCTCGTCGGCGATAGATATTTCAGATGGTTTAATCTCTGATATTAAGCACATTTTACAGCGATCTCAGGTTGGGGTGAGTATTGATGTCTCTCAGCTACCGATCTCTTCAGAATTAGTTCAGTTTTTAGATGATAAGATCAGCGCGCAGCAGTATGCTTTAGCAAGTGGCGAAGAATACGAGTTGTGTTTTACCGTGCCGGAGCAAAATCGAGGCTCGTTACAAAGCGCTTTATCTCATACTGGCTGTAAGGTCACATGTATTGGTCAAATCCGACCAAATGGAACCTTCGAGCTGCATGATAACAATCAACCACTTGATTGGGACTTAAGTGGCTTCGACCACTTTAAATGATCTAAGCTAAGCTCTAGCCAAGAGCCTGTTACTATTGAGCAACTCACAGGCATGACGATTGAAACCAAACTAGCAGTATAGGTTTAAGGATATGACCAACCCTCTTTCTCTGATTTCATTAAAGAACCCGTGGCATCTATTGGCGACGGGTTTTGGCAGTGGATTATCCCCGTTTATCCCTGGAACAATGGGCACACTGGCGGCCGTGCCTTTCTTTTTGTTGTTGGCACAATTACCATTTACGGCGTATGTCATTGTTGTTCTGATTTCGTGTGTGATCGGCATTCAAATATGCCAAGTGACCTCTGCAGACATGAAAGTTCATGATCATGGTTCAATCGTATGGGATGAGTTTGCAGGCTTTTGGATTACGATGAGCATTGTACCTGCACTGAATATTCCACTCACTGAATGGAAGTGGTTGATCACTGGCTTCATCTTATTTCGTTTTTTCGATATGGTAAAACCTTGGCCAATTGGGTGGCTAGATAAGCGAGTTCACGGTGGGCTGGGTATTATGGTTGATGATATCGTGGCGGGAATTATGGCTGGTGTTGCCCTGTTTCTAGTCGCAAAATATGCGGGCTGGATGAATTAAACGTTGACCGTAAAAAAAGGGATGCTATGAGCATCCCTTTTTACATTCTATTTTGCTAAATAATCCAAGATGGATTTTTCAATTCCTTTTGCATCGAGACCAAGCTCTTCATGCAGTTCATCTTGTGTTCCCTGATGAATAAACTCATCTGGTAAACCTAGGTTCAACACAGGTTTAATGATTTTATCTTTCATCATGAACTCAACGACACCAGCACCAGCACCACCCGCGATAACATTTTCTTCTAACGTCACGAGCACGTCATGATCTGCGGCTAGTTGACGAATCAATGCCTCATCGAGCGGCTTCACAAAGCGCATATCAGCAACAGTGGCGTTAAGGTATTCTGCCGCTTCTAGCGCGTTGCCCAGGAAAGTACCAAAGTTCAGAATAGCAACTTTTTCACCTTGGCGAACCATGCGCCCTTTACCGATTTCTAACGCCGTAAACTCAGTTTCGATTTCTACGCCCATGCCGCTACCACGAGGGTATCGAACCGCACTCGGGCCAGAATGCTTATGGCCAGTGTAAAGCATTTGTCGGCACTCGTTTTCGTCACTTGGCGCCATGATCACCATGTTCGGAATACAGCGCATAAAGCTCAAATCGAACGCACCTTGGTGAGTTTGACCATCTGCGCCAACGAGACCTGCGCGGTCGATCGCAAACATCACTGGTAAGTCCATGATCGCGATGTCGTGGATCAATTGGTCATAACCACGTTGCAAGAAAGTCGAATAGATAGCAACGATTGGATGATCGCCCGCAATTGCCATGCCTGTTGCCAGTGTCACTGCGTGCTGCTCAGCAATCGCCACATCAAAGTATTGGTCTGGGTACTCTTTTGAGAAACGCACCATACCTGATCCTTCGCGCATTGCTGGCGTAATTGCCATTAGCTTAGGATCTTGGGCCGCCATGTCACATAAAAAGTCACCAAAGATCTTTGAGTAAGTTGGCTTACCGCCACTGCTTTTCGGTAGACAGTTATGCGTTGGATCGAATTTAGGAACACCATGGTAGCCGATAGGATCTTTTTCGGCAGGCTCATAACCTTTGCCTTTCTTGGTCATGATGTGTAAGAACTGAGGACCTTTGAGCTCACGCATGTTTTTTAGCGTTTTGACGAGTTCATTGACGTCGTGCCCATCAATCGGGCCAATGTAATTAAAGCCGAATTCTTCGAATAGAGTACCAGGCACTACCATGCCTTTTAGGTGCTCTTCCGTACGGCGAACCAACTCTTTAATAGGTGGAACACCAGACAGCACTTTCTTACCGCCTTCACGGATAGAAGTATACAAGCTACCAGAAAGTACTTTTGCAAGGTGGTTATTCAGGGCGCCGACGTTTTCTGAAATCGACATTTCGTTGTCGTTCAAAATCACCAACATATCAGGATGAACGTCGCCAGCGTGGTTCATGGCTTCGAATGCCATGCCTGCTGTAATTGCGCCATCACCAATCACACTGACAATTTTACGGCCTTTGCCTTCTTTTTGTGCGCTGATGGCCATGCCAAGGCCTGCACTGATAGATGTCGAAGAGTGACCGACAGACAACGTGTCATATTCACTTTCTTCACGCCAAGGGAAAGGGTGTAGACCATCCTTTTGGCGAATTGTTGGCATTTTATCGCGACGTCCGGTGAGGATTTTGTGCGGGTAAGCCTGATGACCAACATCCCAGATCAATTTGTCGATAGGGGTGTTGTAAACATAATGCAGAGCGACAGTTAGCTCTACGGTGCCTAAGCCAGACGCTAAGTGTCCGCTAGATTGGCTCACTGAATTTAGCAGATACGTTCGCAGTTCATCACACAGATTTGGTAATGTTTCTTTCGGAAGAAGACGTAATTCTTCCGGTGTATTTGCTAACGCCAGTGTTGGGTACTTTGAAATATCAAGAGTCATATAAATGCGCGCTTATAGTGTTAATTTTTGCGCTCGATGACATATCGGGCGAACTCTTCGAGTAACTGAGTATTGTATGGGATAGCTTCCAATGCTTGAAGTGCTTCCTGTAACAGAGTGTGAGCTTTCTCTATGGCTCCCTCTAAACCCAGCAGGGAAGGATAAGTGCTCTTATTCAGACCTTGGTCGGAACCTTGAGGCTTACCCAGTGTTTCTGTGTCACTGATGATATCAAGAATATCGTCTTGAACCTGAAACGCCAAACCAATTGCTTTTGAGTAGCGCTCCAAGTGAGGTAGAACCTCGATACCTTTCTCACCAGCAGCTAATGCACCTAATTTTACCGCACAATCAATCAGAGCTCCGGTTTTTTTACGGTGTATCTCTTCCATTTCTTCAAGAGAAACTTGGCGATTTTCCGCGCCTAAATCTAAGGCTTGCCCTACACACATGCCGCTGGCACCAGAGGAATGCGCTAATGCTTTGATCATGTTGATGCGTTGAGCTTCTGCCGCCGGGCTTAATTGACCATCAGCAATAATAGTGAAGGCAAGAGTTTGTAGTGCGTCACCTGTCAGTATTGCGGTTGCTTCATCAAACTTAATATGACAAGTTGGTTGACCTCGACGCAGTTCATCATCGTCCATGGCTGGCAGATCATCATGAATGAGTGAGTAGGCATGTATACATTCGATAGCAGCGGCGGGGGTGTCTAAGTCTTCAGGTTTACAGCCGAGCATTTGACCTGTGATGTAAACAAGAAAAGGGCGAACGCGTTTTCCACCTAGCAAAAGGCCGTATTTCATTGCTTGAATCAATGGCTGCTCTTGATATGGAAGCTGATCGAGCCACAAATTCAATTGCTGATTGTTTCTTTGTTGAAAAGACGTCAATGTCTGTTGCATCACATTGCTCACTACTGATTGTTATTCTGAATCTGGTTTGAAGTCACTCAGTGGTGCTTCATCATCTTCACTAAGAAGAATACTCACGCGCTGTTCGGCGTCGCTTAATTTAGTTTGGCCTGCACGAGCTAAGGCAATGCCTCGTTCAAACTTACGCAGGGCATCATCTAGAGCAAGATCGCCATTTTCTAATTGATCAACCAAGCTATCAAGCTCTTCAATGGTTGCTTCAAAGGTCATGTTTTCTGGTTTCTTGACCGCCATCTTTTTTCTGCCTTAATCAAGCCTCGGGTAAGATGCACGAAAGTTACCTTAGCCTAGTAACTTGGTCAAATTTAACCTTATATAATTGTCACAAAATTAGCGTTCAACGAGTCTAAGCGGTGAAACCCCATATTTTGGTTGAGGTTGTTAAGTGTAATTTGTGATCCATTAGCTAAGATTTTTCTAAAAATTCTGCGCGAGTTGTCGATACAGGTAATAATCCGCCCAATGGCAGTATTTGAGTATAGCGTGAGGAGTGCTTTGTGGATTTAGCAACCCTATTAGGTTTGATTGGTGGTTTTGCATTCGTCATTATGGCGATGGTGCTTGGTGGCAGCATCGGCATGTTTGTCGATGTCACGTCGATCCTTATTGTCGTTGGTGGCTCAATATTCGTCGTGTTGATGAAGTTCACAATGGGACAGTTTTTTGGTGCGACAAAGATTGCTGGCAAAGCCTTCATGTTTAAAGCGGATGAACCCGAAGACCTGATCGCAAAAATTGTGGAAATGGCCGACGCGGCACGTAAAGGTGGTTTTCTTGCTCTTGAAGAGATGGAAATAAACAACACATTCATGCAGAAAGGCATTGATCTACTGGTTGATGGCCATGATGCCGACGTTGTGAGAGCGGCACTCAAAAAAGACATCGCGCTTACGGATGAACGACATACGCAAGGTACTGGTGTATTTCGCGCCTTTGGCGACGTTGCTCCTGCGATGGGAATGATTGGCACCTTGGTTGGTCTTGTTGCGATGCTTTCAAACATGGATGACCCTAAAGCGATTGGACCAGCAATGGCCGTTGCACTCTTGACCACATTGTATGGCGCGATCCTGTCCAATATGGTGTTTTTCCCTATTGCGGATAAGCTTTCTCTTCGCCGTGACCAAGAAACGCTAAATCGCCGTTTGATCATGGATGGCGTATTAGCGATTCAAGATGGCCAAAACCCGCGAGTGATCGATAGTTACTTGAAGAACTACCTCAATGAAGGTAAACGTGCCCTTGAGATTGACGAGTAACTTGGAGAGTCGTGATGGATGATGAAGATAACAAATGCGATTGTCCGCCACCTGGCCTCCCGTTATGGATGGGGACATTCGCAGATTTGATGTCGCTGCTGATGTGTTTCTTTGTTCTTCTGCTCTCGTTTTCTGAGATGGATGTACTGAAGTTCAAACAAATTGCAGGATCAATGAAATTTGCCTTCGGTGTGCAAAATCAGCTTGAAGTGAAAGACATTCCCAAAGGCACCAGCATTATTGCCCAAGAGTTTCGACCGGGTAGGCCGGAACCTACTCCGATTGATGTTATCATGCAGCAAACCATGGACATCACTCAGCAGACGCTCGAATTCCATGAAGGAGAGTCTGATCGAGCTGGTGGCACAAAACGTGATGAAGGCAAGTTAACGGGTGGGCAATCGCCAGAAACGTCAACTCAAAACAATGAGTCTGCCGAAGCGGACATGCAACAACAGCAATCTAAAGAGATGTCGCAAGAGATGGAAACCTTGATGGAAAGCATCAAGAAAGCCTTAGAGCGAGAGATTGAACAAGGCGCCATTGAAGTTGAAAACCTCGGTCAGCAGATTGTTATACGTATGCGTGAAAAAGGTGCATTCCCAGAAGGTTCGGCCTTCTTGCAGCCTAAGTTTCGTCCTTTAGTTCGTCAGATTGCAGAGCTAGTAAAAGACGTGCCAGGCATTGTTCGGGTATCTGGCCATACAGACAATCGACCGCTAGACTCGGAACTTTATCGTTCTAACTGGGATCTCTCTTCTCAGCGTGCAGTATCAGTCGCGCAAGAGATGGAGAAAGTGAGAGGCTTCTCTCATCAACGTTTGAGAGTGCGGGGTATGGCGGATACGGAGCCCTTGTTACCGAATGATTCTGATGAAAATCGTGCGCTTAACCGACGGGTTGAAATCAGCATTATGCAAGGCGAGCCTCTCTACAGTGAAGAAGTGCCAGTAATTCAATAACTAGGCTTTAGTTTTAAGTCAGTAAAGAGATAAGAAAGCGAGCAGATTGCTCGCTTTTTTTGTTTTTCCAATCCGCTTGGGTGTATAATCTTGCGCCTTAAAAGTGAGCTCAGACTACTTTTTGTGACTGAAACGCGGTTTTACTGCGTATGAAGTATTGAAGTTGAGTGTCACTCTTTGTTGATTGCGAAACTAACCTGCGAATTAGACTATGAAATTTATTGTAAAGCCCCATCCAGAAATTTTTGTAAAAAGTGAATCTGTGCGTAAGCGCTTCACAAAGATTTTAGAGTGCAACATTCGTAACATCATTAAGAGCCGCACGGAGTCTGTCGCGGTATTTAACCGTCGTGATCACATTGAAGTGACCTCTGAGAGTAACGAATTCCACGCTGAAGTTCTTGAGGTTTTGACTCATACACCAGGTATTCACCACGTACTGGAAGTGAAGCAAACTGAATTTAAAGACTTGCACGATATCTTCGAGCAAGTACTAGAACTCAACCGTGCTGCACTCGAAAATAAAACCTTTGTTGTACGTGCGAAGCGTCGCGGCAAGCATGACTTTACCTCCATTGAACTAGAGCGTTATGTAGGCGGTGGTTTAAATCAAGCGATTGAAAGCGCTAGTGTTAAGCTACGAAACCCAGACGTGACGATCAAGGTAGAAGTCTCGAACGACAAGCTAAACCAAGTATTGTCTCGTCATAAAGGCCTAGGTGGTTTCCCTCTGGGTACGCAAGAAGACGTGTTAAGCCTGATCTCGGGTGGTTTCGATTCTGGTGTTTCAAGCTATCTTCATATCAAGCGTGGTTCAAAAGTACATTACTGCTTCTTTAACTTAGGTGGTCCAGCACACGAAATCGGCGTTAAGCAGGTTTCTCACTACCTATGGAACAAATACGGTTCTTCAGCAAAAGTACGTTTTATCTCAGTTGATTTCGAGCCTGTGGTTGCGGAAATCCTAGAGAAAGTCGATGACGGCCAAATGGGCGTGATCTTGAAGCGTATGTTTATGCGTGCAGCAGGCATGATCGCTCAGAAGATGAAGATCGAAGCATTGGTAACAGGTGAAGCACTAGGTCAAGTATCGAGCCAAACGCTAACCAATCTACGCCACATCGATAACGTAACTGACACGCTGATTCTGCGTCCACTTATCAACTGGGATAAAGAAGACATCATCAATCTAGCACGTGAAATCGGCACAGAAGATTTCGCAAAGACAATGCCAGAATACTGTGGTGTTATCTCTAAGAAGCCAACCGTGAAAGCGGTGAAAGGCAAGCTAGAAGCTGAAGAAGAGAAATTCGACTTCAGTATCCTTGAGCAAGTGGTTCAAGAAGCTCGCATGATGGACATTCGTGATATCGCGAAAGAGTCTGAGCAAGCCGCACCAGAAGTAGAGCAAGTTCAAGCGGTAGAAGAGCACGCGGTTGTGCTAGATATTCGTAGTCCTGAAGAGGAAGACGATAACCCACTTGAAATCGAAGGTGTGGATGTGAAACATATCCCTTTCTACAAGCTGGGTACACAGTTTGGTGACTTAGACCAGTCTAAGACATACCTACTTTACTGTGACCGCGGTGTGATGAGCCGTCTGCAAGCGCTTTACTTGCAAGAGCAAGGCTTCAGCAACGTAAAAGTTTACCGTCCATAGCTGACTGTTAAAATACGTTAAAAGGCGCAAATTGAGACATCAATTTGCGCCTTTTTTGTTTTTGATCGCGTTACAGACAACCATTACTTAGCATAATGTTGAGGCTCATCGCAAAGCCATACACTTTGTGTTGATATAACGATAATTAATCCGAAAGAAGAGTAATAAAGTGATATTGCTGCCAGATATGCGGATGAGATTTTTGATAGATAAAAAAACACCGCCTAATTTAGGCGGTGTAACAAATTTGACAGACAGGTCAAAAATAAATACAGGAAGTATATGTTTTGTCACAGGGAGTGTGGACAAAACATTATGGTAGAAATCTACCTAACTCGAAATACGAGTTTGCAAACACAACATCGCAACAACGAAGCCAATTGATTTCCAAAGAAATCAAGCCGTTCAGGCCCGTGTTGCGGGGTGAAATATAGAATTTATCTGGCTGTTCGACAACGGACATTTTATAATGTTTCAGATTAAAAAAACTAATCCTATTAGAGGTCCCATATGTCTCGCAGATTGCCTCCATTAAATTCGCTTCGAGTCTTCGAAGCGGCTGCTCGTCATCTCAGTTTTACACGAGCAGCAGAAGAGTTATTTGTTACTCAAGCCGCGGTCAGTCACCAGATTAAAGCGCTTGAAGAGTTCTTATCATTGAAGCTCTTCCGTCGACGTAATCGTTCTTTGTTGTTAACAGAAGAAGGCCAAAGTTACTTTCTCGATATCAAAGATATTTTCACCTCGATTGCGGAAGCGACAGATAAGGTGTTGGAACGTAGCGAAAAAGGGGCATTGACGATTAGCCTACCGCCGAGTTTTGCTATCCAATGGCTTGTACCTCGTTTGGCCGATTTTAATGCTCAAGAGCCCGATATCGATGTACGTATTAAAGCCGTAGATATGGATGAAGGCTCACTGACTGATGATGTTGATGTGGCGATCTACTATGGCCGTGGGAACTGGCCAGGTTTGCGAGCAGATAAATTGTACCAAGAGTTTTTGATCCCACTTTGTTCACCTTCATTACTTTTGGGTAACAAACCATTAGAATCTTTAAGTGACCTCAAATTACATACTTTGTTACACGATACTTCGCGTAAAGACTGGAAGCAGTTTGCTCGTCATTACAACATTGAAGGCATCAACGTAAACCACGGTCCTATTTTTAGTCACTCAACGATGGTGCTACAGGCTGCTGCGCACGGTCAGGGGGTCGCGCTCGGTAACAACGTACTCGCCAAACCTGAAATGGAAGCCGGGCGACTCATTGCACCATTCGACGAGGTGTTGATATCTAAGAATGCATTCTATGTGGTGTGTCATGAACAGCAGGCAGATATGGGCCGAATCGCAACGTTTAGAGATTGGATGTTAGCAACCGCGAGAAAAGAACAAGAGGAAGTATTGGATGAATCACTGGATAGCTGAGGGACCTGAAAACGGACCGCTGTTTATTTTTGCTCACGGCGCAGGTGCGGGGATGGAGCATGACTTCATGACAGCGGTCGCCAAAGGATTAGTGGAGCAAGGTATTCGTGTAGTGCGTTTTAATTTCCCTTACATGGTGAAACGTTCGGAAGATGGCAAAAAGCGTCCGCCCGATCGAGCGCCAAAGTTGCTCGAAGCATACAGCGAAGTGATCGCTCACTTTACTTCTTCTCCCGTGGTTATTGGTGGTAAGTCAATGGGCGGTCGTATGTCGAGCTTGTTGGCTGAAAATGAGCTGGTGGCGGGCATTGCCTGTTTAGGGTTTCCATTTCACCCGCCGGGAAAGCCAGAGAAATACAAAGGCGAGCACTTAGCAACCATTGAGAAACCTACGCTGATTCTGCAAGGGGAACGAGACACCTTTGGTAAGCGTGAGGAATTCGATGATTTCGTCCTTTCGTCACAAGTAACGGTGAGCTTTTTACCTGATGGTGACCACAGCTTCAAACCGCGCAAGATCTCAGGTCATACTGAAGTGGGTAACATTGCACTCGTGATAGAGCAGTTAGCGGCGTTTATAAAAGAGGTGTACAGTGAAAAGTAAGTGGTTACTCTCATTCTCTGGTTTTTCTGGGCTGCTTTCGGTCGCTCTTGGAGCATTTGCTGCTCATGGGCTAAAAGCGACACTGGCCCCTTATTTGCTCGGTGTATTTGAGACCGGAGTTCTGTATCAATTTATTCACACGTTGGCGATTGTGTTTTGTGCCATTCTGCTTCTGCTCAATTTGGGACAAAAAGCACAAAAATATTTTTTCATTGCGGCGATTTGCTTTATTATCGGCATCTTTTGTTTTAGCGGCAGTCTTTACGCGCTGGCGCTGACGGGCATTAAGTGGTTTGGGCCAATTACTCCTGTGGGAGGATTACTGTTCATGATTGGTTGGTGTCTGTTCTTTTTTGCTGCGTTCAATATCAAAGAGGTCTCCAAGTGAAACAACTAATGCTCTATTGCCGTTCTGGCTTTGAGAAAGAGTGTGCTGGTGAAATTCAGGACAAAGCGACACAGTTGGAAGTGTATGGCTTCCCTCGTGTGAAGAGAAACTCAGGTTATGTTGTCTTCGAGTGTTACCAAGATGGAGATGCCGACAAACTTGCGAGAGGTTTAGACTTTAAGTCTTTAATTTTTGCTCGACAAATGTTTGCGGTAGCAGCTGAGTTTCAATCGTTGCCAAGTGATGACCGCATTAGTCCAATTTTGAATGAACTAGCAGACATTGAAGCATTCCCTCGTTGTGGTGATTTGAGAATTGAAACGCCAGATACAAATGAAGCGAAAGAGCTACTGAAATTCTGCCGTAAGTTTACCGTCCCAATGCGTCAAGCGTTGCGCGGCAAAGGCTTAATGCTGAACAAAGATAACGCGAAAAAACCAGTACTGCACATTTGCTTTGTTGAGCCTGGCCACTGTTACGTTGGTTACTCTTACACTGACAACAACTCACAGTTCTTCATGGGTATCCCTCGCCTTAAATTCCCAGCAGACGCTCCAAGTCGTTCAACACTTAAACTGGAAGAAGCATTTCATGTCTTTATTCCACGTGAAGAGTGGGATGAGCGTTTAGCACCAGGTATGTGGGGTGTGGATTTAGGTGCATGTCCAGGCGGTTGGACGTACCAATTAGTGAAGCGCTCAATGTTCGTTCACTGCGTTGATAACGGCATGATGGCAGACAGTTTGATGGAAACTGGCCAGATCAAACACCATATGGTGGATGGCTTTAAGTTCGAACCAGACCGCAAGAACGTAACATGGATTGTTTGTGACATGGTGGAAAAGCCAGCTCGTGTTGCTCACCTGATGGGACAGTGGCTGTTAAAAGGTTGGGCAAAAGAGGCTATCTTTAACCTTAAGCTGCCAATGAAAGGGCGTTATGACGAAGTGCTGCAAGACCTTGAAAATCTGAAGCAGTTCCTCATTGATAATAAGGTAAAGTTCAAGCTACAAGCTAAACATTTGTATCATGATCGTGAAGAAATCACGATTCATATCCAATGTCTGTCGAATATTTCACCTTACTAACTTTATTCCCTGAGTCTTTTGGGGATAGTGATTAGAATAGAAAAAGCGCCTTCAAATGGCGCTTTTTTAATATCTGAGGGTTTCATGGTGTGAAACTACCATCGGGCACTACTCCGCTTTGTTTGGCCCTAAAAAGCGAATATCTTGCAAGTTAAAGCCTAGTTCGATATCGCACTTTAAAGCGGCGACGCGTTTACATAAACGAGCAGACTCAATGTGCTCATCCAATTTTTTACGGTATTTCGGTACGAGATCTTCACTAGCGTAGGCAGCTTCAATACTCTCAAACTGAGTGAGAATCTCTTTCGCTGCTTTCGGGCCAATTCCAGGTACGCCCGGAACCTGGCTAGAGCTTATCCCTGTCAATCCCCAGTAATCCGCTAGTTGACTTGGTTTTACGCCGAACTCTTTTTCGATAAATGGTTCATCTAACCAACGATGTTGGAAATAATCACGGATTTGTAGGGTAGGGGAAAGTAGCTGGCAGTAACCTTTGTCAGTCGAAACGATGGTGACTTTTTCACCATGGCTGGCCACTTTCGTTGCGAGTGTAGCAACCAAATCATCTGCTTCATCGCCTTCAGACAGCAATGAATCAATACCTTGCTCCCACCACGCTTGTTGAATCGCATCTAACCCTTGCAGTAGTGGCAGAGGCATTGGTTTTCGGTTTTGCTTATAGTCAGGGAGAATTTCAGCGCGCCAACCTCTGTCTTGTTCGTGGTGATCAAAAACTGCGATGATGTGTGTCGGGTTGGCCTCTGACAGAATGCGAGTGAGGGTTCTTTGCGTTGTGCTTATGGTTCTTGCTATGTCGGTTGGATCTGGTTGTGCTGAGTGCACTCGGCGGATCAGGTTTAGGGCATCAATGATAACAAGATGAATAGACATAATGACTTAGCAATAAAAAAGGGGCGTAATGCCCCTAGTGTAACGAATGCTAGCCTGACTATCGACCACCAATTTCCGGGTGAGCGATTCGATAACACGGTTCGTAGTCTGAACCGCCAGGTAATTTCATTCGGTGCTGTTCGACAAAGTCTTTTAGCAACTTATCGAGTTTTTTCATGAGGACTGCGTCGCCATGAATGGTGAAAGGCCCTCTACGTTCTATTTCTCGAATGCCTTCAGCCTTTACGTTACCTGCCACTATGCCAGAGAAGGCTTGACGCAAGTTGGCCGCTAAAACTTGCGGTTCTTGATCTAGGCTTAAATCCAATTGTTCCATCGACTCATGAGTAGGCTCGAATGGCAGTTGGAAGTTTGGCTCAATTTTCAATGACCAGTTAAAGCTGTACGCATCGCCTTTCTCTTTTCGGTGAAGGCGTACCGAGTCCATGGAGCGTTTCATAATACGAGCGACTTCTGCCGGGTCGTCAATGATGATCTCGTAGTGCTTTTGCCCTTCCTCACCAAGTGTGTCGCGAATGAACTCATCAATAGAGCGGAAGTACTCTTCACTCTCTTTTGGTCCTGTTAATACGATAGGCATTGGTTGATCGGCGTTATCCGGGTGCATCATGATGCCAAGAATGTACAGTAGCTCTTCCGCTGTGCCCGGGCCTCCTGGGAAAATAACGATACCATGAGCCATACGGACGAAAGCTTCCAAGCGCTTTTCGATGTCGGGCATGATGACCAGTTCATTTACTATTGGGTTTGGTGGCTCGGCAGCAATAATCGAGGGTTCGGTTAAACCAAGATAACGTTGCTGAGTATAACGTTGCTTTGCGTGCCCAATTGCTGCACCTTTCATCGGCCCTTCCATTGCACCAGGGCCGCAACCTGTGCAGATGTTAAGTTCACGCAGGCCCAGTTCGTTACCCACTTCACGTGTGTACTGATACTCCACTCCATTGATAGAGTGACCACCCCAACATACGACAAGATTAGGTGCGATACCTGGAGTTAATGCTCTGGCATTACGAAGAATGCCGAACACGAGGTTCGTAATGTGAATTGGGTTAGTAAGGTTGAGCCGCTGGGCGTCTGCCAAATGCATGTTTACGTAAACGATATCACGCAATACGGAGAACAGATGCTCTTGGATACCTTTAATTATTTCGCCGTCAACAAAAGCGTGCTCTGGCGGATTAGTCAGCTCAAGCTTAATACCACGCTCACGACGCACGACGTTGACATCAAACGATTGGTATTTATCGAGCAGTTCTTTCGAGTTATCGGTATGGCTACCGGAGTTCAACACCGCTAATGTGCAATTACGGTACAGCTGATAAAGTTCACTCGAGGCTGTGTTCTTTAAGCGCTCTACTTCTAGTTGAGATAGCAAGTCCATGCTACCAGCGGGGCTTATATGGGTAATCATAACGCCTCCTTGTGTTGCATTAATTTGAGGGAAAGTACCAACTTACCTTTTTGGTGTTATACGTATGGTTTGATGAAAGGTAGTTGGCCGATTTGGTTTTATGGTTATCAACTCCCAAGCAACCTCAAGATGATACATTTGCCTTTTATAAATACATCATCTTGAAGTGACTTGGGTTTTTACAGCTTAGCAGACTAAAAGGGAAGAAATGTGATAACTCGTTGAAAATGGGTGGTTATAAAGCGAAGATTGCACTAAATTTGGTTTTTTTGCTCGCTTTTTGTACGAATCTTAGCTCCAGTTAAGCTGGTTTGTTCCACGTTTTTTAGCGTCCGCAAGCATCTTGCCAAGACGATCGAGCACATACTCTGGCGTATCGGACTCTTTGAAAGACGTCGATACAGCAGCTAAGGTAATCATGATATTTTGCTCACGGAACTTAAAGGGTAATTGGCTAATATCACGCTGGATATGCTTAATAAGATCCAGTGTGTATTCTTCAGATTGTTCCGGGACGAGTAGAATGAACTCCTCGCCACCAAAGCGAGCCACTGTTTCCGTTTCTGATACGCGCTTGTTAATAGTACGAGCGATGATCTTCAGCGCTTTATCGCCAGCCGTATAACCATAGCTATCATTCACCGCTTTGAAATTGTCTACATCAAACAGCACAACACGAAGGTTTTGCTGAGAGCGAATCCAACGGCGATACTCTAGCTCTAGTCGATCGTTAAATGCAGTGCGGTTATAAACTTTAGTCAGCGGGTCGAGCAACATACGCTGAGCTTGGTCATCTAAGCGTCGACGATAATCTTGCGTAGTTTCAAATACCGCTTCGAGTTGGTTCTTACTGTAACTTAACCGCTCTTGCAGCGCTTGCTCTCGCTCTTCCGTCATTTTCAGTCGCTCTGTCAGCGACGCCATTTTTTCGAGAAGAGGCGTGATTTCTTTTTTCACAACCGCGATATCTTGAGCTTGATTAAGTGACTTTTGGCTTAATTCAACCAAGCTGTTCATTTCTGTGTTGAGCTCTTGGCGGTGTTCAAAGTTGGTATGATGCTGGTCGACGTTCTGATGAACGGTTTTTAGGTTACTTGCGAGAGAAGTGTTCAGCTGATCAAGGAATTGGCTAGACGCCTCGCGCTCGAACTTTGTTGCTTCGACAACCAATTTCAGCGTTGAGAGCGTAAGCTCAATGAGAGACTCGGCACTCACGCCAAGGAGCAACTTAGCGCGAATATCCAGCAATCTATCGCCTGATTCTCCCTCGAAATCCAGCTCTGTAATAGTATGTTGAAGGTCGCTGGCCAAGCATTCAAGTTGAGATCTGTCAGGATTGTTTTCAAATTCACTAAGATGTAGACGTGAATTAGACGTAATGATTTTCAGAGCGCGTTCGTAAATACTCAGTAGCTTAGTGGCTTGATCAGCTTTATTGCTGGCGTGAACTTCAGAGAAACTCATCAGGTTCCGTAGTTCACGTTTTAACTGCGCGGGTAAGCCCGTGACACGTTGCAGTGTTTCACCACTGTGCTTGATTTGTTCGTCAAGGTAACCGTTCTGTTTATCCATCGTCTTCGACTGCTGTTTGAGCATCCTCTCTAATACCGCTAAACGCGGGATAAGAGTGCTGATATCTTTTTGATGTTGCAGCTCTTGTTGGATTTCAAATAGGTAGTTGGATACCTGAGTGTTCGAACCCTGGCAAGCTGAAGACAATGATGCCACAACGCGTTTAAGAACTTGTTGTTCACGTTTGAATTTGAGTGAAGTATCACGATGAGTCAGTCTGAGTTGGTCAAGTTGACAACTCAGCTGATGCAGCTGCGACTGAATATCGGATTCCAAGATTCCCATGAAGTGACTACGGTTAAGTCCATGTACTACTGACAATTATCTGATAATAACAAAAAACTTTATAGCGTCATTAGTTATTACGTTCAACAGGCGTTTAATTATCCATTTTTTAATATTTTCTTGATGTCGTCCTCATTCTTGTAGGACGAATGGATCTTGATCAGGCCTTGGCTAATGGCATGTTGACAGGCAGTTCTTATGTTACCTGTTGCAAAGCTAGCAGCAGGCGCATTATCGATGGCTTTTAAGAACACCCAGTGGCTTTGCTTATCCTTCAAGCTGACTTCTCGTGCGATGTGAGTCGCAAGCAACAACAGATCGAGTAATTCCTCATCGTTAATTGCAGTGTAGGCTCGGGGTAAGAACGGATAATCGCTGATGCCCATACGAATAATACGATTGACGTTGTGCTGCTGAGCGAACTCATCCACCCAAGTCTGGAATTTTTCGAACATGACTTCGGCAGAAGCATCACGGTCAGCGTTCGGTTCAATGTAGAGTAAGTTGGCATCTGAGAAATGGTAAAGACGCGACGGTTTTTCTATTTTTTCCGCAAGGAAGTCGCCAAATGCACGTTCTAGTTCTAGACCTGCCTTATAGCCGTTATGGACGTACATGCTTCGCAAGAATGGCAAATCGATCATAACAAAGCGTAGGCGATCATTAAGTGGTTCATGGATCAATTCACCCATTTGCCATTGCTCGAAAGTTTCGCTCGACTTTTTCAATGAGCGAGACAGCTTAACGTTCAGCATACGCAAGTTACGTAAACGAGAGCGAGAGTGGGTGAAGAGGTCGTTACGCAGTTTTTCGATTTCACTTGCTTGGCGCTGCATAATGACACCGCGTCGCATAATGAACAAAAACATGACCAATACAGTAATAAACAATGCAAATGAGATTTTCTGGAATTTACGATGCTCTCTTTCCACTTGCTCTAAGCGTTCTGATTGACCGATGTAATGGATGGTTTGTTCGGCAAATTCTTTTTGCTGACGGAACGCATCTTCACTGATTTGGTTAAGCTGCTTTTGTTCTAGACGAACGAGGTTGGTGTATTTTTTATAAGCTTGCAGAGAAAGTTTGTATTCGCCTGCCTGCTCGTAACCCAACCCAAGTAAACGGTATGACTGCTGTTTAATGAAGTTGTTATTTTCAGGTGACTTTTCAGCAAGCGCTAACGCCAGCTTTGCATTAGTAATGACGTCTTTACTGTCATTTTGATGATAAGCCAGACCTGACTGAAGCAGGGCAGCCTTTGCTTCAAGCTTAGGAATATTGGTGTATTCTAAAAGCTCTTTAGAGCGGTCTAAGTACTGCTCTGCTAGCGCGTAGTTATAGAGTTGTAGGTAGGTAGCCGCCAAGCTTAAGCGAATTTTAATGATTCTATTGATGTTCTTACTGGTACTTTCATGGTCAAGCACGTTGAAGTAATGCACTAATGCAAGGTTAAACTTACCCTGATAAAAGTAGATGTCGCCCATTTGCTCTAGGACGTCCGCTAGGATCGGAGAGCTAGGGTAAGAGTCATAAAAATCTGCGGCTTGAGATAAGTATTCGATCGCTTTGTCGTACACTCGTCGCTCCTGGAAGAGCCTAGCCAAAAGGCGATTCACTTTTGCTAATCTTGCACCACTGTTACTTTCAATAGATTGCCAATAACCGTATAGCAGTTCTGACAAAGCCAAATTGTACTTCTTGCTATTGAGGTAAAACTCGCCGACGGCAGTGTAGTAGTCGATCAAGGCTAACTCAGAGCGGCTATCGTCAAGCATGGTCTTTGCTTCAGAGTAAAAGTTTTCCGCTTTAATGATATCGCCACTATGTGAAGCGAGGAGTGCTCTTTGCATCACTAGTCGGTAGCGAACGCTGTCGGTGCGTTGTAATACGGCATCGGCTTCATCGAGCTGTTGTTCAATTTGGTTAAGCGTGTCTTCCGCTTTTGAGTAGTTTTCGTCGTACATCCAAATCATTTGGTTGCGCATCAGCTGGAGATCTAAGTCCATGTACGGCAATTGATATTCTTGCGCTAAGCGTTCCGCTTTATTTAGGTGCTCGATAGCCGAACGAACATTACCCATGGCGTAATCTGCCTGAGCGATAATCTTGTGCGCTTCGATGGTGCTGCTTGGTGTGCGAACGCTACGATCTGTTTCGTCGCGAGACATGGCTGAAGGGCTGTCACTTTCTTTGCGTTCTGTTAGCTCACGCTGTGACAAATAGTTGGTTGCCGCTTGTTTTGCTTGTGATGGCTCTATTTCCGCCAATTGTTGTGCTTCGTTGAGTAACGCGGACGATAAAATGGTTGCATGAAGTGGCTGTACAAACAGCAAGCAAAGAAAGCCAATCAACTTGAATAGACGCGAACTGTCCCAAAACATCCTTTCGTTCCCTCGAACTGTTTTTAGATATGGCGATAACGGCGAAAAGCCTCAATTAGCCGTTTAAATGCGGGTTGAAGCCATTTGATATAGTAACATGCTTGGACAATAAAAACGTCCGGCAACCCTTTAGATTGCCGAACTTATTTCTGTTGCCTATGCGCTTACTGACGAGCCATACGGTGATTGTGAGCTGGCTTATCTTGTTCCGTTGAGCGGTAAGGGTTGATATCCAAGCCTCCACGGCGCGTATAGCGGGCAAATACGGTCAGTTTGCTTGGTTGGCAGTATTTCATTAGATCCGTAAAAATACGCTCTACACACTGTTCGTGGAACTCATTGTGCTCGCGGAAAGACACTAAGTAACGTAACAGCTTCTCACGATCTATTTTTGCGCCTTGGTAGCGAATTTCTACACTGCCCCAGTCGGGTTGGTTAGTGATCAAACAGTTTGATTTCAATAGGTGGCTATGTAGCACCTCTTCAACTTGTATTTTACCTGCCGCACCTTCAAGCAAATCGGCATCAAAATCGTAACTGGTGATGTCAATGTCTTGGTCATCTACACATTCACCGTCCATTGTCACGATAGGTTGATTGGTATAGTGGGTCACTGGATTCACCTCAACCAGCACCTTTTCACCTGCGCATTCAGACAGGTCTTGTGTTAAACGCTCAGTCACTTCTTCCCAGCTTGCAAAGCGGGTTTGGTTGTAGCTGTTTAAGTACAGTTTGAAAGACTTCGATTCAATCAAGTTTGCGCTGGTGGCTGGAATGTATACTTCGCCAACGGCCACTTGTGGTAAACCTTTACTATTTAACCAAGACAGTTCATACAGCGTCCAAATGTCGTGCCCCATGAAAGGCAGAGTATCGCCTAACTGAAGGTCATCTCGGTTCAGGCTGCGAGGGACTGGTTGCAGCAAGCTTGGGTCATACTGGTTCGCATACTCGGTCGTTTTACCTAGTGTTAGGCCAGCAAGCTCTTTAGCGTCAGAATATTTGCTCATACTTTGTGGTCGTTTTCGATTAGAATGGCGAGAATTTTACTGAATCCGCTGGTCAATTGCCATCCGGCAAGTACGGCTATCTGATAAATAAGGAATGAGGAGACCTTCATGACCCAAAACGTTACTCAGGCGCTACAAGAGTTCAGCCTGCGCTACCAACAAGCTTGGCAAGCTAAGCACAATGAGTTGCCAAGCAGTGAAGAGCTTGCAGAGCTTGTTTCTCCTTGTGTCGAAGAGAAGCGTGATGGAAAGGTGCTTTGGAAAGCGGTCGCACGTGATGAAATGGCCGATTTCACCAATGTGGAAAATGCGATTGAGTTGTCACTGCAAGATGATGTTAAAGCCTTTTATGGTTCTCAATACTGCGCCGATATGGAGGCAACTTGGCAAGGTAATTCGTTGACGCTGCTGCAAGTCTGGAGCGATGACGATTTCGTGCGTCTACAAGAAAATATTCTTGGTCATTTGGTGACGCAGCGCCGCTTGAAACTTAAACCAACAGTATTTATCGCAGCGACAGATGAGGAAATGGATGTGATTTCTATTTGTAACCTCACTGGCAATGTGATTCTAGAGCGTTTGGGCACCTCTAAACGTGATGTATTGGCAGATTCATTGGTTGAGTTCTTGAATAAGTTAGAGGCTGCCGTCTAAGTATGTATGTTGTTGAGTTGCAGTTTGAGTGTTTTGATAACACCACCGTCAGCGCGGTAGACAAAGCCATTAATGGCTTGATGGATGCTCTGCGTTACAACGGCCAAGTATTAGGTCGTGAATTTCCGATAGTGATGGGAGAAGGTGAATTTTTCGTTCGTGTTGTTTGCCCAGAACAAGACAGCTTGCATCCACGTTATCACTCAGATTTCGTCAAAGTGTGCATGAACCGTTTGTCGGATGCGTCTTTGCTTGCACCGAAAATGCGTATGCTGGGGCGTGATTTGAATTCAGAACAAGCAGCCGAAGAAGAGACACCTAGCTGGCAAGTGTTGTACACGACTTATGTTCATACGTGTTCGCCTTTGCGAAGTGGTGAAACCCTGTTGCCAATTCCTTTGTATCGTAATGAGCCAACACTTAATGGAGACCATAAAGCCGTCATTAAGTGGCAGACTGAGTGGCAAGCGTGTGATGAAATCCAAATGGCAGGGGGCTGCCGAGCGGAACATGCGGCGCTGCACGAAATTTGCGATGTGGATAGTGTGCTGTTTCGCCGAGGTTGGGACTTACGTGGCCGTATCGAATACATCACGAAGATCCCTACGTACTATTACCAGTATCGTGTCGGTGGTCAGTCGCTGGAGAGCGAGAAAGCGCGCAAGTGTCCAAAATGCGATGGCGAGTGGCTACTCGATGAGCCACTACATGACATATTTCATTTTAAGTGTGATGACTGCCGAATCGTGTCGAATATCTCTTGGGACCATCTTAAGTAGCGAATTGAAGCTACTTAAATGGGTAGATAGACAAATAGAAAGGGCTGATGTTTTCACATCAGCCCTTTTGTGTTTAGAACGTTTATGTTTAGAACGTTGTTTTCAGTCATGTTTTGAAAAGTGGGATTACCAACCTTTCACAACACCGCCTTTGAACAGCTCTTTTGCCGCTTCGTAAACTTCTTCCGTCTGGTAAGCTTTTACGAAGTTTTGTACGTTTTGCGCATTAACATTTTCTTCGCGAGCGACAATTAGGTTTACGTATGGTGAGTCTTTATCTTCAACGAACACGCCGTCACGCTCTGGCGATAGGTCGATAGAGCTTGCGTAAGTGGTGTTGATGATTGATAGCGTTACGTCATCCAATGAACGTGGAAGCTGTGGGGCTTCTAGTTCAATGATTTCGATATTTTTAGGGTTGCCTACGATGTCACGTACTGTAGCGAGTAGACCAACGCCATCACGTAGCGTAATTAAACCTTGCTGCTCAAGAAGCAGTAGTGAGCGACCTAGGTTAGTTGGGTCGTTTGGTACTGCGATGCGTGCGCCATCTTGAATTTCATCAATTGATTTTACTTGCTTTGAGTAACCAGCAATAGGGTAAACGAATGAGTTACCCGCGATAGCCAGTTTGTAGCCGCGGTCTTTCACTTGTTGGTCTAGGTATGGTTTGTGCTGGAACGCATTCGCGTCTACTGAACCATCATCCAGAGCGGCGTTTGGTGTTACGTAATCGGTAAATGTTACTAGCTCAACGTCTAGGTTGTATTTCTCTTTTGCTACTTTAGCGGCAACTTCGGCTACTTGTGCTTCAGCACCAGCAATAACGCCAACTTTTACTTTGTTTACGTCTACTTCTTTGTCGCCGCAACCCGCTAGAGCAAGAGCAGAGGCGGCCGTTGCTACAGTCAAAAGACCTTTAAGGCTAAATTTCATCTTTATCTCCTTATAATTTGTATTTTTGATGCTTATCTGTGGTCTACACGGCGCACCACTGCGTCGCCGATAGACTGAATAATCTGTACTAGAACAATCAACATCACGACAGTCACGGCCATGATAGTTACATCGTAGCGGTGGAAACCGTAACGAATGGCTACGTCGCCTAGGCCGCCGCCGCCTACCGTACCCGCCATAGCTGAGTAGCTAACGAGAGTGACCAAGGTAATCGTTACTGAGTTAACAATAGTCGGCATTGCTTCAGGTAGTAGAACTTTTGTGATGATCTGTGTTGGTGTCGCCCCCATTGACTGCGCTGCTTCCACCAAGCCTGTCGGTACTTCTAATAAAGCACCTTCAATAAGACGAGCGACAAAAGGAATGGCGCCAATAGTCAGTGGGACGATTGCTGCGGTTGTGCCGATAAAGGTTCCAACTAGCATTTTTGTCACTGGAATAATCGCAACCATCAGTACGAGGAATGGCACTGAGCGACCAATGTTAACGATAGCGCCTAAGCCGCTATTTAGTTTGGTGTTTTCAAGTAGGCCGCCTTTCTTAGTAATATGGAGGATTACGCCTAATGGAATACCCACAGCAAAGCCGACTAATCCGGCAACCGCAACCATGTAAAGCGTTTCCCACGTTGCACCTAAAAGTAGTTTGCTGTTTAAACTCAGCCATTCAGAAATCGTATTAAAGGACATAACCAAGTACCTCTACTTTTACGTTGTGCTTACGCAGGTATTCAAGAGCTGCGTTGTCATCTTCTTCGTTACCAAATAGCTCTGCGACCATCATGCCGAATTTCACGCCACCAGCGTAATCAAGGTCGGAACTCAAAATACTCACATCAATATTGTATTTACGAGAAATTTGCGACATTAACGGTGCATCGACGGTTGCGCCAGTAAACTCTAAGCGAACCAACGGGTAGCTGCCATCAACACGCTCTGCTTGCAGACGAGCTTGGTAATCTTCAGGAATGGAAAGATCCAGCGTTGAGCGAATGAATTGGTGCGCTAGCTCTGTCTTAGGGTGCGCAAAAATATCGCCAACGGTGCCTTTTTCCACCAGCTCACCACCACCGATGATTGCTACTTCGTGACAGATACTTTTTACGACTTCCATTTCGTGAGTGATAAGTAAAATCGTGATGTTGAGTTTGCGGTTGATCTCTTTCAATAACTCAAGGATAGATTGAGTTGTTGCCGGGTCGAGCGCACTAGTGGCCTCATCACAAAGCAGCACGCTAGGATCGGATGCCAATGCACGAGCAATTGCCACACGCTGTTTTTGTCCGCCACTTAAGTTAGATGGGTAGCTCTCGTGTTTGTCGGCTAAGCCCACAAGCTTTAGCAACTCAGTTACTTTTGTTGTGATTTGCGATTTGTCTTTACCTGCCAGTTCTAGTGGCAGTGCTACATTATCAAACACAGTACGAGACGAAAGCAGGTTAAAGTGCTGGAAGATCATGCCAATGTTACGGCGTGTTTCGACTAGTTGTTTTTTGCTGAGTTTGGTTAGATCCACACCATCAACGATGATGGAACCAGAGGTCGGCGCTTCTAACATGTTGACACAGCGGATCAGCGTACTTTTACCAGCACCTGATGAACCGATAACACCAAAGATGGTGCCTTTGTCGATGTGTAAGTTAATGTCTTTCAGGGCAAGGATTTCCTTACTGCCTTGGTAGAACACTTTATTGACGTTTTTTATTTCTATCATGTTTCAACCTGCCCAAAGATACGGGGAACTTCGCTGTCAAAAACGACCTTTGACAGAACTTAATGTTGAGCTTTATCTCAATTTTCAGTTGATGCTATGGGTTAAGCAGAATGAAGTCAATAGATATTTTTACGTCTAGACGTCTAAATGTATGGATGTTCTGTTTTGAAACGAAGATGTATAGATAACAAGCAGGAGGTAGACGGCGGGGCACCCTCAGATTTACCGATTCTTGCCCAACAAATCAACCGTTTTGTCGAGGCCTAGAATGAATTAGATAGTGTTGAAGTTTATAAGGTATGTAATAATCTGATTAAACCGAGTTAATAGAGAAATACGTTTTGGCAAAACCTGCTGTTTTTATCGATCGTGATGGCGTGATAAACGTTGACCACGGCTACGTTCATGACGAACATGATTTTGAGTACATTGATGGTGTATTTGAAGCGACGAAAGCGCTAAAAGATAAAGGCTACCTTCTAGTGTTAGTGACGAATCAATCGGGCATCGCACGCGGTAAATTCAGTGAAGACCGTTTCTTGTCTCTGACTCAATGGATGGATTGGAACTTTGCTGATAATGGTGTTGAGTTCGATGGTATCTATTACTGTCCACATCATCCAGAACATGGCATTGGCGAGTACAAGCAAGATTGTGCGTGCCGTAAGCCAAAACCAGGCATGTTCATTTCTGCGCGTGACTTCTTGAAGATCGACATGGAGAAATCTGTGATGATCGGCGATAAAGCTGAAGACATGATGGCAGCAGAAGCGGCAGGCGTTGGCACTAAGATTTTGGTTCGCACTGGTAAGCCAGTAACGGAACAGGGCGAAGCCATTGCAACGGTAGTATTAGATAGCATTGCAGATGTGCCTGCGTACTTAAACAAGTAATCTTCATTACTGACTGAGATAAGGGAAGCCACTGCTTCCCTTTTGTTTGATTCCTTCTTTTAGTCTGAACACTTATGAGCAAAAAACTCACCATTCTTGATATCGCAAAATTGGCAGGCGTGGGCAAATCGACAGTAAGCCGTGTGCTTACTAACGATCCAAAAGTGAAACCCCAAACGCGAGAGAAGGTTGAGCAAATTATTCGTGAATCTGGTTATGTGCCGTCCAAATCTGCGCAATCAATGCGTGGCGGCAGCCAAAAAGTTATTGGGGTTATCATCTCCCGTTTAGATTCACCATCAGAAAATCGCGCCGTTGGTACCATGCTCAATGCTTTGTATTCCGCTGGTTATGATGCGGTGATCATGGAAAGCCAATTCGATCGCGATAAAACCAATGAGCATTTGGATGTGCTTAAACGTCGCAACGTCGATGGGGTGATCGTGTTTGGTTTTACTGGATGTGATGAGCGAGCATTGGCGGAGTGGGGTAATCGTATCGTCGTGATCGCGATGGACACGCAAATGGTTTCTTCGATCAACTACGACAACCAAGGTGTGATAGACATGGCTTTGTCTCATCTTGAGCAGCAATCTTTATCTCGCATTGCTTATATTGGTGTTGACCCTGAAGACAAAACCACTGGCTTAGCTCGTCTAAATGCTTATAAAGCTTGGTGTCAACGCAAACAAATTACACCTTGTTTCCAGACGGGTAAGTTGAGCCATGAAAGTGCTTATCAGTTGGTAGACAAAGTCCTTCAATCTGACACTCAGGCCATCGTGTGCGCCAGTGACACCATCGCGTTGGGCGTGATTAAGCGTCTTCAAGAGTTAGGACGTGAAGACGTGGTTGTGACAGGTGTTGGAGGTAATGAATTGCTCTCTTTCCTTTTCCCTAAAGTATTTAGTGTCGACCCAGGTTATACCCTTGCAGGTGAGAAGTCCGCTAACATGCTGATCAATCAATTAAATGGCGATGAGGAAGTGGTTCACTTTACTCAACAGCCTATCGTTTATTGACCCACACTAAAACGATCTGCTCTAAAATTATACTGTGATCACTCTCAATTAATGGGACTGTTCCCATTTTGTTTTTTGCCTTCGGATGGCAATATTAAAATCAAGAAATGGGAATGTTCCCATTTATAAAAACAAAATGATGAATCGAATGTATCCAATACAGGGTGGACAAAGTTATGAGTAAGATTGCGCGTAAAGACGTGGAGCGTCTTATTGAGCTGGTCGGGGGGCCGGACAATATTGCCAGTGTAAGTCACTGTTTAACTCGCTTGCGTTTTGTTCTAAATGATACGGACAAAGCAGATACGAAACAGTTAGAAGCATTACCGATGGTGAAGGGCTGTTTTACCAACGCAGGCCAGTTCCAAGTGGTTATCGGTACTGAAGTGGATGAAGTTTACAAGGTACTGATCGGACTGACGGGTAAAAGTGAAGCCAGCAAAGACGAAGCGAAGAACGCTGCTCGTCAAAACATGAATATCGTTGAGCGTGGTATTTCCCACCTTGCAGAAATCTTTGTACCACTGCTACCAGCGATCATCACCGGTGGTCTGATCCTTGGTTTCCGTAACGTGATTGGCGACATCAAGATGTTTGATGGTCAAACGCTAACGGAAATCAGCCAGTTTTGGGCAACGGTACACTCTTTCTTATGGCTGATTGGTGAGGCGATCTTCTTCTTCCTACCGGTTGGCGTGTGTTGGTCGACAGTGAAAAAGCTCGGCGGTACTCCGATTCTGGGTATCACGCTTGGTGTGACATTGGTTTCTCCGCAGTTGATGAACGCCTACCTGATTGGTAAGCAAGTACCCGAAGTGTGGGACTTTGGCTTATTCGCCATCGAGAAAGTGGGCTATCAGGCGCAAGTGATTCCAGCAATGCTTGCTGGTATGGCACTGGCGTTTATTGAAACCAACTTAAAACGCATCATTCCGTCTTACCTTTACCTAGTGGTCGTGCCGTTTGTCTCAATCATTGTGTCTGTGATTCTTGCGCACTCTATCATTGGTCCATTCGGTCGTATGTTGGGTGACGGCGTTGCTTTCGCAGCAAAAGCAGCCATGACGGGTGACTTCGCTATGATTGGCTCAACCATCTTCGGCTTCCTATACGCGCCATTGGTCATTACTGGTATTCACCACACTACCAACGCGGTAGACCTTCAACTGATGCAAGAGCTAGGCGGTACGCCAATTTGGCCTCTGATTGCACTTTCAAACATTGCTCAAGCGTCTGCGGTCGTCGGCATCATTATCATCAGTAAAAAACACGGCGAGCGTGATATCTCAGTGCCTGCGGCTATCTCTGCTTACCTTGGCGTGACTGAACCGGCGATGTACGGCATCAACTTGAAATACAAGTTCCCAATGCTGAGCGCGATGATCGGTAGTGCGTGTGCTGCTGCTATTTGTGGTAGTGCGGGCGTAATGGCGAACGGTATCGGTGTGGGCGGTTTGCCGGGCATCTTGTCTATCCAACCGCAGTTCTGGGGCATTTTTGCTTTGGCTATGTTAGTCGCAATGCTGGTACCTGCTGCATTAACGTTAATTCTTTATAAGCGTGCACAAGCCAAAGGTGAGCTTGAGCCTGCAAACGCGTAATTCTATTTGAGGCAGTGACTTGGCTGCCTCCTCCTATTTTTCTTTTCAAATTTTAAGTTTCCGATTACTGGTAAGTGAGTGTTAGAAATGGCTATGACCAAGCATGATGAGAGCTGGTGGAAAACCGCAACCATCTATCAAATTTACCCAAAAAGCTTTTGTGACAGTGGCAGTAAAGGCACGGGCGACATCAAAGGGATCATTTCTAAGCTGGATTATCTTAAGCATCTTGGTGTGGATGCGATTTGGCTGACGCCGGTTTACCAATCGCCAATGATCGACAACGGTTATGACATCTCCGATTACTACTCGATCAACCCTGAGTTCGGCACGATGCAAGACTTTGATACTTTGCTAGCAGAAGCGCATCAGTTGGGTATTCGTATCATCATGGACATTGTAGTGAACCACACGTCGACAGAACACAAGTGGTTCCAATCCGCACTGGGTGATACAAACAGCCCATACCGTGATTACTACATTTGGAAAGATCCGGTAGATGGTGTTGAACCAAACAACTGGCAATCAAAGTTTGGTGGCAACGCTTGGGCGCTGGATGAAAAAACAGGCCAGTACTATTTGCACCTTTTTGCTAAAGAGCAAGCGGACTTAAACTGGGAAAACCCAGTAGTGCGTGAAGAAGTGAAAGAAGTCATCAGCTTCTGGGCAGAAAAAGGAGTGGATGGTTTCCGTCTCGACGTTATCAACCTGATTTCCAAGCAGCAAGATTTTCCAAGTGACGATATTGGTGATGGTCGTCGTTTCTACACGGATGGTCCACGTGTGCACGAATACCTTCAAGAGATTAGCGAATCTGTGTTTCAAAAATACGGCAGCGTGACGGTGGGTGAAATGTCTTCCACTACGCTAGAGCACTGCCAGCAATATTCTTCGCTAGACGGCAAAGAGCTATCCATGGTGTTCAACTTCCATCATCTGAAAGTCGATTATCCAAATGGTGAAAAATGGACCAAAGCGCCGTTTGATTTCATTCAGTTAAAACAGATCTTCAATCATTGGCAAACGGGCTTAAATGGCAAAGGGTGGGGGGCGTTGTTCTGGTGTAACCACGACCAGCCACGCGTTGTCAGCCGATTAGGTAACGAAGAGCAATACCGTGTTGAATCTGCCAAGATGCTTGCGGCATCAGTGCACATGATGCAAGGCACACCTTATGTTTACCAGGGGGAAGAGATCGGCATGACCAACCCGGGTTATACCGAAATCAGCCAATATCGTGATGTTGAAAGTACTAACATGTACGACATCATGGTCAACCGTGATGGTGTATCTCATGACGATATGATGGCGATCTTGGCACAGAAGTCGCGTGATAACTCACGTACACCAATGCAATGGAACAGTGCAAAACACGCGGGCTTTACTGAGGGCACGCCTTGGCTTGAAGTGGCGAAGAATTACACTGAAATCAATGCTGAAGCTGCGGTTGCCGATTTAAACTCGGTGTTCTACTTTTACAAGCGTCTGATTGAACTGCGTAAACAGGTTCCAGTGATCACCGATGGTCGTTACGAGGACCTGCTGCCAGAGCACAAACGTATTTTCGCTTACGCTCGTCAGAACGATAAGCAAACGCTGCTGTGTATCAATAACTACTATGCTGAAGAGGTGGAATGCGTTCTGCCAGAACGTTTTGATATGAGTAAAGCGAAAAACTTGCTATCTAACTATCAAAACTCAGCGAGCGCAGTCGCGTCAAACCATCAAGTGTTACGACCTTACGAAACTCGTATTTTATTGATAGAAGAATAAACTCGGGTGTCATCACCCCTAAGATTGATGTTCGAGATGAAGGCTTTGGTGTGCTCCCCAAAGCCTTCTTTTATTGAGATATCTCTAAAAAATGCGAGCTTATTTTGTTTCAATCGCTGTTAGCTGCACTTTCTCTTCGTTGATTTGTACTTGTTGTACTTTCAGCAGTTCAATTTGTTCAATCAGACCTAAGCTCGGATTAAACCAACGTTCTGCCGAAGTGGCGAACTCCATTGAGTCCATATCATCACAGTTTAGGTTGTAGATGTTCTCTTCCATCAGGTATGCCGCTTCAATTTTCTTGCCTGAGATCGAGAACGCTTTACGCACACCAGTCTCTCGGATTTGCTGTTGCCAAACCACTTGGCAAGATGCTGTCATAGGAAGGTTTTGTACCCACTCATGATCTTCAAAACGGTCTAGAAGGTTGTGAACTGCGTAGCCTGTAAGAGTGGTTTGCAGAGACATAGTTTCTTCACCGATGTCAATATTCGGGCTTTTCTCTTTTACGTCGTCACCGTTTAGGCGGAAAATCGGACTGCTGTGCATAAGCATGGCAATAAACTGATGACCAATGAAATAAGCGTCAGTGATTTCATGGAGTGCACCATCTGATCCTACAAAGTAAAGCGTATTGCTCTCTTCGTCGTCGTTGTACTGCTCGTCTGAATAGTAGAACTGTTCGGCGCCGTAGTTCACCAAGTCATTAACCAACTGGACCATTGCCTCGCTGTTTGGGATTTGTGCCAATGCTGCCAATATTTGCTCGCGATCCATCGCTTGGAAGCTCAGTTTCATGTCGCCTTCTGGTTGGCCATCCAAGCTAAATGCGTAGTTTAGCTGTGTGCTTGGCGTGGGAGCGAAGATTGAGTTGTGAATCGAGACGTCGAAACTTTCTTGAGGCACTTTGTTTGGATTCGCACTGTCAGAAGACGAACCTCCGCCACAGCCGTAAAGAGCCAGAGTTGCTGCTGCGATAAGCGTCATTTTGTTTAGCATGGTTTACATTCCTGATTGATAAGGCCGCTTCATGTTGGGCCGTTGCTTGAATGCGAGCATGCTAAGTTCAGCGAGAGAAAAAGGGCAAAAAACAAAAGCTAACAGGGGTTAACGAAAGCTTAATTTTATATTTAGGTCTTTGTTTTATTGGTGGTTATTTCGTTGGCCACATTAGTGCAATACTCGTTAATGAGCGCTTTCCATCGGCTTATGATTTCTTGATCGGTCACACTAACATGCAACGTTTTCCACGGTTGGAGGCAAGTCTCTTTGGATTCAGATTGAGAAAGACGCTCAAACAAGGTTTCGGAAGGTAAAACGCGCAGCAGCGCAACCAGTGATTCCATGTAGTTGAGACGGAACTGTTCAAGTTTGTTCTGCTTGTAAGCAATGTGAGACACAAAGGTATAAATCAGTGCGTTTTGGATACGTGAGTCGCCATCTGGTGTCGTTAACAGGGCTTTTGCCCTGTCTAAGTTACCTAATTTGAAATGCAATAGACCTAACCAGAGGCTCAGCTCATCTGGCAAAACATCAAACGACGATTGTACTTGAGTTAAATACGCTTCCAGCTTTTGATGTTCGTGCTCGTATAAGGCGAGATGTCTTGCCGTTGTTATAGCCGCAAACTCATCAGATTGTCGGAGAGGTTGGCTAGAAAAGGCATTCTCGAATAACATTTTTTTGTGAAGATCCGAAAGCTGCCACGTACTTGCCGAAGGTGCAGGCAGATTGAAGTATTGCGCGACATCCGAGTGCATTTGGAAAATATCCGATTGTAGGTCAGATAAACGCAGTGTGTACTCATTGCGAAACGCCAGCTTGCCCGTCGCAGGATAAATAAGGTTCATCTGCGCTTTCAAGATGCCTTGCTCTGCGCCGTCTTTTAACTCGATATTGAGCTCGTAGTCGCTGGTCTGCATGTTTCGTGCGCCAGGGAAATATGGCGTATGACCGATAGGATCAAGAAAGTAACTGGGAGCATCTTGGTTGGCGATGTCGGTGTATGGATATTCGACCTGTTGTTGCAGCAAGATGGCTTTGACCAGTATGCGGTATTTTCGCGCCTGAGAGCCGATTGAATCGACACGGTTGAGTAGTAGCTCGACTTTGGGAATCAGTAGTTGATGACGTGTTTGTTGTGTTGAGATTTCTTGGCGTTGCCATAACAAGCTTGCGAGCGTCACGCTACAAACTGCAAGTATGGCACACAAGCTATAAGCAAAAATCAGCTTGAAGTTCTTATTCCTCGCAACCTGAGTTGGGATAACGCGTCGATGGCTTTTCGCTGGTGGCACCAAACGAATATTGGCAGGGTTAAGAAAGTAGCCTTTGCGGGGGTAAGTGACTAAAAGCTTAGCGGCATCGTATTCGGGTAAGTACTGCTGTAGCAGGGCACGTAAGGTGCTAATGCGGTTCGTGAGCACATTCTTAGAGATGAACTTGCTCTGCCAAATGGTTTCAATAATGGTGTCAGCAGAGAGTGGGTGGCCAACGCTTGTTAACAGCAGTTCTAATAATTCAATGGTGCGAGGTTCAAGATCAATCGCGATAACATCTTGATGAAGGGTCTGTGTCTTCGGGTTATAGATCAGCTCTCCAATCGCAATACAACTGTGAGTCTGTTTAGCTTGTTGCAGAAAGTCGCGCATACCGTACCGATCTATTTGGAAATCGCGAAGTATTATATAGCGATTGGAGCGCGAAATCTTATAAATCGCGCTTCAATCATTATCAAAAATTTATGAACCGTAGGTCACGGAATAGCGGTGCGGTTTGTGGTTCATCGCTAACACGAGATTGAGTGCAAACGCCCCCAAAATTGAAAGGCCAATCACTTCTGGTGTGACAAAGAAGAATGAAGCAAACAGGATACATGCATCGATTGCCATTTGGCTTTTGCCAACTGAAATGCCAAATTTGTCTTGGATAAACAAACACAGCACGTTAAAGCCACCCAAGCTGGAGCGATGTCGGAATAGGATCAGCATACCGAGCCCCATTAAAAGTCCGCCTGCGACGGCGCAATAAACTTCATTTACCGATTCGAGCGAGATTAGCAAATAAAGATGATCTGCAAAGATAGAAACCAACGCGCCAGAAATGGCACTATTAATGGCGAAATGACGGCCGAAGCGTTTCCATGCTAGTAAGTAAAAAGGACTGTTTGCTAAAAAGTACAGCACACCAAAGGTAAAAGGTGTAAATTGGCTAATAAGCAGAGCCAATCCAGTCGTGCCTCCCGTTAGAAGGTTCGCGGATTGGAGAAAGAAAACGCCTTGAGCTACTAAAAAGGTACCCGTGAGAATCGCTATCCAGTCTTCTTTTAATGAGTGTTTTTCCATCAATGTTGCAGTCATTAGTGATAAATAAGGCGTGCATAGTAGTAAAAAGATGATCTTTTCGGTAGCTAGAGGGTAAAATTTACGGTAAACCTATGTAATTGCTGTTTTACAGGGTGTAAAGCACAAATTTGACAGGCAATAGATTGTCGTTATGCGATTGCAATGCTGGCATGATAAACATTGCTTGTCATCATGAAAAAACTGCATGAGAAAAATTGTAAATTTCTCTTTATGACCTAAATCAAATTATGTAGAATGCGCGCCATTAGGGTGACGAAAACGTTTGCGTCGGGTCATTCAACAGTTTTTTTGCAACTTTCAGTACTAATCTGAGTCAGGAGATACAGATGCTTAAGCGTGATATGAACATCGCAGATTACGATGCGGAACTGTTCGCAGCTATCCAGGAAGAAACTCTTCGCCAGGAAGAACACATTGAACTTATCGCTTCTGAAAACTACACAAGCCCACGTGTAATGGAAGCGCAAGGTTCTCAGCTAACGAACAAATACGCTGAAGGCTACCCAGGTAAGCGTTACTACGGCGGTTGTGAGTACGTAGATAAAGCTGAAGCACTAGCAATTGAGCGTGCATGCCAACTATTTGGTTGTGAGTACGCTAACGTACAGCCTCACTCAGGTTCTCAAGCAAACAGCGCAGTTTACATGGCGCTTCTTAACCCTGGCGATACAGTTTTAGGCATGAGCCTAGCGCACGGTGGTCACCTAACTCACGGTTCACCAGTAAACTTCTCGGGTAAGCACTACAACGTTATCCCTTACGGTATCGATGAAGCTGGTCAAATCAACTACGACGAGATGGAACAGCTAGCACTTGAACACAAACCTAAGATGATCATCGGTGGTTTCTCTGCTTACTCGCAAATCGTTGATTGGAAACGCATGCGTGAAATCGCTGACAAAGCAGGTGCTTACTTATTTGTTGATATGGCGCACGTAGCTGGTCTTATCGCCGCCGGTGAATACCCAACACCAGTACCGCATGCTCACGTGGTAACAACAACGACGCACAAAACACTAGCAGGTCCTCGCGGTGGTCTTATCTTGTCAAATGCTGGCGAAGATATGTACAAGAAATTGAACTCAGCAGTGTTCCCTGGTGGTCAAGGTGGCCCTCTAATGCACGTTATCGCTGGTAAAGCAGTAGCGTTCAAAGAAGCGATGGAGCCAGAGTTCAAAGCTTATCAAGCTCGCGTAGTGAAAAACGCAAAAGCAATGGTTGGTCAGTTCCAAGAGCGTGGCTACAAAATCGTATCTAACGGTACAGAAAACCACTTGTTCCTTGTTGACCTAATCGACAAAGATATCACTGGTAAAGACGCAGACGCGGCACTAGGTGCAGCAAACATCACTGTAAACAAGAACTCAGTACCAAATGACCCACGCAGCCCATTCGTAACGTCTGGTATTCGTGTAGGTACGCCAGCGATCACTCGCCGTGGCTTCACTGAAGAAGATGCAAAAGAGCTAGCAAACTGGATGTGTGACGTTCTAGATAACATCGGCAACGAAGAAGTTATCGAAGCGACAAAACAGAAAGTGCTAGAAATTTGTAAGCGTCTACCAGTTTACGCCTAACATTTTTTGAAAATAACTCAGGCGAACTCGTTCTATTTCTGCGATTCGGTTTGATTATTTGATTGATGAAAGGTCCTCATTTGAGGGCCTTTTTG
The DNA here is from genome assembly GCF_033337975.1 of Vibrio sp. Vb2880. NCBI lineage: Bacteria > Pseudomonadati > Pseudomonadota > Gammaproteobacteria > Vibrionales > Vibrionaceae > Vibrio > Vibrio sp. Vb2880. Next base: position 20,828 of record NZ_JAWORT010000011.1, on the reverse strand, counting down.
TTTGTCTGGCGTTTGGAATGAGATATAGCGAGAGTGTGTGATAAGGGGATGGCTACCAACACTGTCCCTTTTCAATATACCCAAACCACGTCATTCCGACGAGCCGAGGCGAGATCAGGAATCTTGTTGAGGCACACTCTTTTACTCAGAGTTTCCCTAAAAATCCTCAGTATTCTGAAAACAGATTCTGAATCACGTTCGTACCTCGCTGTTCAGAATGACGGTGGTAGAGTGGCTTTTTATCATCATTTGCCAGATACAAAAAAGGTTGGCACTGAGCCAACCTTTTCTCTTCAAAACAAGCTTTTCAAAACAAGCGAGAGCTTATTTAATCTCGATACCTTGAGCTTGCATATCGGCATGGTAAGAAGAGCGCACAAATGGACCACACGCTGCATGCGTGAAGCCAAGTTCTAGTGCAACTTCTTTTAGCTCGTCAAACTCTGATGGTGGAACGTAACGTTCTACTGGCAAGTGGTGACGGCTTGGCGCTAAATACTGGCCTAGAGTCAGCATCGTTACGCCGTGTGCGCGTAGATCTTTCAGTACTTCGATGATTTCTTCTTTGGTTTCACCAAGGCCCATCATCAAACCAGACTTGGTCGGTACATCTGGATGCTGCTCTTTGAACTTCTTAAGGAGCTCAAGTGACCATTTGTAGTTCGCACCTGGGCGAGCTTTACGGTAAAGACGTGGCGCGGTTTCTAAGTTGTGGTTGAAGACATCTGGCGGATTGTCTTTCATTAGATCAAGCGCTACATCCATGCGACCACGGAAGTCAGGAACCAGTGTTTCAATCTTAATATGCGGGTTTAACGCACGGATCTCGCGGTTACAATCGGCAAAGTGTTGTGCACCGCCGTCACGCAGATCGTCACGGTCAACAGAAGTGATTACTACGTATTTCAGCTTCATATCGGCAATGGTTTTCGCCAGTTTTTGAGGCTCTTCTGCTTCCGGTGGTAATGGGCGGCCATGAGCAACGTCACAGAAAGGACAACGACGAGTACAAATAGCACCTAAGATCATGAAGGTTGCTGTACCGTGGTTAAAACATTCCGCTAGGTTCGGGCAAGATGCTTCTTCACATACGGAGTGAAGTTTATTCTTACGCATCGCCGCTTTGATGTCTTGAATTCGTTGGCTGTCGGCTGGTAGCTTGATCTTCATCCAATCAGGCTTACGTAGCACTTCTTTCTGCTCTGTAGGCATGTTCTTTACGGGAATCAATGCCATTTTATCGGCGTCACGATATTTAACGCCTTTTTCCATCTGGATTGGTTTGCTCATGCTTTATTACCTTGAGAAGGTGCTTCTGTGCTGAATTCTACTTGCTCATAATCGAGCAAAGTAACGAGTTCTTCTATTAATTGTTTTTCTACGGCTTCTACATTGTCTGGGCCGCCAAATTGGCTGACCTGAACCATTTCCATACCTTCATAACCACAAGGGTTAATACGCAGAAACGGTGTTAAATCCATATTTACGTTCAAGGCTAAACCATGAAACGAGCATCCTTTACGAATGCGTAAACCGAGAGAGCATATTTTCTTACCGGCAACGTAGACACCTGGTGCGTCAGGTCGTGCGGCTGAGTCAATATTGTATGCTTTTAGCGTGTTGATCACGAGGTTCTCGATTGTGGTAACGAGATCTCGTACACCTAATTTTTTACGGCGTAGGTTGATCAAGAAGTAGGCGACCAACTGACCAGGGCCATGATACGTAACCTGGCCTCCGCGATCACTTTGTACAACAGGAATATCGCCAGTGTTAATCAAGTGCTCAGCTTTACCTGCCTGTCCTTGCGTAAATACTGGGTTATGTTCTACCAACCAGACTTCATCACGGGTTTCTTCTGTGCGTTGGTCGGTGAACTCATGCATCGCCTTCCATACAGGCTCATAGTCTTGGCGGCCAAGTCGTTTTACAACAAGTTGGTGTTGCATGGGAATTCCTGTTGCTAATATATAAAGTTTTTGGATTATAAACCGGATAACCCTGATGCTCTACCGCTGCGTAACAGATTTTTAACTGAAAGCGATGTAAAGCCTCGTTATCTCTTTGATAAATAAAAAGAAAGCAGCCAAAGCTGCTTTCAAAAAAAATTTAATCTATCAAAAAATTATAGAACCATGCGTACGATGTCAATTTCACCTAACTCTTTGTACAGTGTCTCAACCTGCTCGATAGAGGTTGCAGTAATGTTGATTGACACAGAGTGGTAGTTGCCCTTAGCACTTGGTTTAACGGTCGGGCTGTAGTCACCTGGAGCATGGCGCTGAATAACTTCAAGAACAAGCTCTGGAAGTTCAGGCTTTGCATGACCCATTACCTTGTAAGTAAATGAACAAGGGAACTCAAGCAGGTCTTTTAATTTTGCATCAGAGTTGATGGTTAGCATATCGATAACTCCAGTAGATATTCGTTGCGGTGCGAAATAGTACAGTCAAATTAGGGGGAACTCAAGACGAGGAGCTCAAACTTAAAAAGCCGCCCATTCAGGCGGCTTTGCGAATAAGTTTGCTACTCTAACGTTCTTTTTAGAAGAAGCTCTTGAATAACAATACGATGTAATCCCACATGCGGCTAAATAGACTACCTTGCTCTACGGTTTCTAGTGCCATTAGTGGGTACTCGGCAATATCTTCACCATCGATCTGATAGTATAGCTTACCAACTACATCACCTTTATTAATTGGGGCTTCTAGCTCTTTTTCAAGGACGAAGCTTGCTTTTAAGTTTTTCGCTTCACCACGCGGTAGTGTTACGTAAGTATCTTGGTCAAGACCCAGTGCTACGGTGTCTTTGTTACCCATCCACACTTTTTCTTCTACGAACGTTTCACCTGCTTTGTGCGGTGCCACTGTTTCGAAGAAACGGAAGCCGTAGCTTAGCAGCTTTTTGCTTTCTGACTTACGAGCATTGGCATCTTTAGTACCCATAACGACCGCAACCAAGCGCATTTGACCTTCAGTTGCTGAACTTACTAGGCTGTAACCCGCATTACTTGTGTGACCCGTTTTGATGCCGTCAACGTTCATGCTCTTATCCCAAAGTAGACCGTTACGGTTGTATTGGGTGATGCCGTTGTAAGTAAATTTCTTCTCTGAATACACTCGGTACTCATTTGGTACGTCACGGATAAGTGCTTTACCTAGCAGTGCCATGTCGTATGGTGTTGAGTACAATTCTGCGTTATCTAAGCCATGAACGTTGGCAAAGTGCGAGTTAGTCATACCCAATGTGTTGGCCCAAGCGTTCATTAGGTCAACAAATGCATCTTCTGAACCTGCAATATGTTCTGCCATCGCAACACAGGCATCGTTACCTGACTGGACGATGATACCTCGGTTCAGGTCACGTACTTTAACTGTTGTGCCTACTTCAATGAACATCTTTGATGAATCAGGGAAGTTTTTCGCCCACGCATTTTTACTGATGGTGACATCATCATCTTCTGAGATATTACCACGCGCTAGCTCTTGGCCGATTACATAGCTGGTCATCATCTTAGTCAGACTAGCTGGAGACAATTTTGTGTTCATCTCTTTCTCTGCCAGTACTTTACCTGAATGGTAATCCATCAGCACGTAGCCCTTCGCCGCGATTTGAGGGGCATCTGGAACAACGATAGGTGATGCAAGAGCAGATTGAGCGAAAGTTGCAGAAAGGGCAACCGAAGAAACGAGAATAGATTTCACAAACTTATTTTTATTCATGGTAATTCAAATTTTTGGGTTAACTGCAGACATCTTATCAGAATCCCTAGTTATGTAAGAGGGGGATCAAAGAGAAATTCATGACACGAGGTCATTTGGCAGTGTTGTGTTTTTTAATAAATGCAGACGAATAGCCGAGCAACTTTACTTTATCTAATGTGGCTTGCGTCAGGGAATAGTCAGTAAATGGCCCTAACAACAAGCGATAAGACTCTTTCGCACTCTCTAGGAAAGTTTCTGTATCCAATTTTTGACCAAGCTCGGTACCTAAAGTTCGTGCGCGTTCTTCATTTTTTGATGATGCCACTTGAATAACGTACCTAGGGTGCGCTTCTAATGATTTTTTGTCCGTGGGCTGATTGATACTGATCACTTCAATTTCCACGTTCGCGGTGCCTGTTTTTATGACATCTAACTTGTGCGCGGCGGCATAGCTTAAATCAATGATACGGCCATCGTGAAAAGGACCTCGGTCATTAACTCGTACTATGGTGGTTTTGCCGTTGTCAGTATTGGTAACTTTTACGTAACTTGGTAACGGTAGCGTTTTATGCGCTGCCGTCATTGAGTACATGTCATAGATTTCGCCATTAGAAGTCAAATGACCTTGGAATTTTTTCCCATACCAAGATGCGCGGCCTTTTTCTTTAAAGCCTTTCGCATTGCGAACTATTTTGTAGTCTTTGCCACGCAAGTGGTAATCTTTGTTCCCACCTAGGCTGTACGGTTCATATTTAGGATGCGCATCCTCGATGTGTTCGACTGAAAGCGGTGTATCCGGTGCAACATCGGATTCGAGTTCGTAACGGCCTTCTTGTTCTTTTTGGCTAGTTGATGAACAGCCTGCCAAAATAAGAGCAGAGAAAACCAAGGAATATAAAGCGCGTTTTTGCATGTCTAGGTCGCCTTAGAGAATGCTTTTCGGTGCGTATGAATCGACATCAGAATACCAAAACCAGCCATCAAGGTTACCATTGATGTGCCGCCATAACTGATGAGTGGCAACGGTACACCTACTACAGGTAGGATGCCACTTACCATGCCAATATTTACAAAAATATACACGAAGAAGCTGAGTACAATACTGCCTGCCATCATTCGTCCAAATGCGGTTTGCGCTTGGCTGGCGAGATATAAACCTCGTCCAATAATAAATAGATAGATGGCTAAAAGGCAAAGGAAGCCAATCATACCCCATTCTTCAGCAATTACTGCAAAGATAAAGTCAGTGTGTCGTTCTGGAAGAAATTCTAGTTGTGACTGCGTACCTTGCAACCAACCTTTGCCGGAAATACCACCGGAGCCAATCGCAATTTTACTCTGAATAATGTGGTAGCCCGCTCCTAGCGGATCAGATTCCGGGTTAAATAGAGTACGAACTCGCACTTTTTGATACTCTCGCATCAAGAAAAACCACAGAATTGGAATGAAACCACCTAATGCAATCGCAGCACCAGCGATGATTTTCCAGCTAATGCCGGCGAGGAAGATAACAAAAATACCGGAAGCGGCGATCAGGATCGAGGTACCTAAGTCAGGCTGCTTTGCAATGAGAATGGTTGGTAAGCAGACCATAATCAGTGCAACAATGAGTGTTTTTAGCGTTGGTGGAAGGGGCTGTCTACCGACATAGCGAGCCACCATTAATGGCACCGCGAGCTTTAATAGCTCTGACGGTTGAAAGCGCACAAAACCGAGGTTAAGCCAACGCTGCGCGCCTTTCGATGCTTCACCGAAAAACAGCACGCCGAAAAGCAGTATAACGCCACCAACGAACATCAAAGGTGCCAAGCTTTCGTAAGTTCGTGGAGAAAGCTGTGCAAGGACGAGCATCACAACGAGTGAAAGCACCATTCGCATGGCTTGGCGATCCATCATCAGTAAACTTTGGCCACTGGCGCTGTACATGATCACCAGGCCAAACCCCATCAGGGCCAGTATGCCAAGTAGGAGTGGTAAGTCGATATGGAAGCGTTCAAACAGGGCGCGATTTTTACCTGTAGAGGGATCCATCTTCATTACTGTTTTACCTCTTTCTTCGCATTGTTTTCAGGCTCAATTTCTTCTGGACCAAGAACGACTCGGTCAAAAATTTTCCTTACTACTGGGGCACCGTTACTAGAACCACCACCGGCATTTTCTAGTACTACAGTGACGACCACTTTAGGATCATCAAATGGTGCAAAGCCAGTAAATAACGCATGGTCACGTAAGTGCTCGGCGATCTCATCGGCGTTGTACTCTTCGTTTTCACCCAGACCGAAGACCTGTGCAGTACCTGATTTACCCGCTGTTTCATAATTCATTTTGTAGAATGAGCGGCGAGCTGTTCCGCGCGTGCCATGGTTTACCCGACGCATGCCTTCTTTCGCCATATCCCAGTACTTTTTAGGCACATTCTTGATTGGTGGGTAAGTCACGTATTCTGTCGTTTTTTGCTCTTCGAAGTCGTTACCATTTTCTATCGTCGCTTTGAGCAAGTGAGGTGCGATCACTTCTCCCTCGTTTACTAATACGGAGGTTGCTTTGGCGATTTGCATTGGTGTTGCTGTCCAATATCCTTGGCCGATACCCACAGGGATCGTATCACCTTTATACCATGGGGTTTTATGGCGAGACATTTTCCAGTCACGAGTCGGCATATTCGCCTTACTTTCTTCGTAGATATCAATGCCAGTGTAATCACCAAAACCGAACATCATCATCCAATTCGAAATACGGTCAATACCCATGTCATAAGCGATTTGATAGTAGAAGGTATCAACAGACTCTTCGATCGACTTAATGATATCGACGCGTCCGTGTCCCCAACGCAACCAGTCCCGGAACGGACGTGTGTTAGAGTTTGGTATGCGCCAATAACCAGGATCATTTCGTGTAGTGTTAGGTGTGACGACACCTTCTTGCAACGCGGCTACCGCCATAAATGGTTTGATGGTAGAGGCAGGAGGGTAAATGCCAAGTGTAGTGCGGTTGACCAAAGGACGGTTTTTATCGTTCAAAAGGGCGCGATAGTCTTTACCTGAGATTCCGTGCACGAACGAGTTAGGATCGTAGCTAGGGCTCGAAACCATAGCCAGTACGCCGTTGTCTCTAGGATCGATTACTACAGCACTGCCTCGGCGGCCGTCCAACAATTGGTGTACGTACAACTGCAAGTTGATATCAAGGTTTAAAACGATGTCTTTTCCGGGTACAGGTGGAACGTACTTTAACGTACGAATTACTCGGCCGCGGCTGTTTACCTCGACTTCTTGATATCCGGCCGTACCGTGTAAGAGGTCTTCGTAGTATTTTTCAATACCCAGCTTACCAATGTCGCGAGTGGCTTGATAGTTTGCGTCTTTTTCTTCTCGGATCAGGCGCTGCATGTCGCGATCATTGATTCGAGAAACATACCCAATCACGTGGGTTAAGACTTCGCTGAAAGGGTAGTAGCGCTTTAAGGTCGCACTTATTTCCACACCCGGAAAGCGGTATTGATTGACGGAGAATACCGCTACTTGTTTTTCGTTCAGTTGGGTAAGCAGTGGGACCGATTTAAATCGACGAGTCCGTTTACGCTCGTGGTGGAAACGTTCAATCTGGTCTGGTGTAATTTCCAGAATAGTTTGTAATTCTTGGATGGTTGCATCAATGTCTTTAATTTTTTCTGGGGTTAGTTCTAAGTTAAAGACGGGACGGTTCTCTGCCAGTAAAACGCCATTTCGGTCATAAATTAGACCTCGGTTAGGCGCGATAGGCACTACTTTGATGCGGTTATCGTTCGAGCGGGTTTGATAGTCTTGAAACTGGTTCACCTGAATGTTGTACATGTTGGCAACCAGAGCTCCCATCAAGACAACAATGCCGATAAAAGCAACAATAGCGCGGCTGGCAAACAGACGCGCTTCGGCTTGATAATCTCGGATTTGACTGCGGCGTTTACGAATCATTAACGCTTGGCTCTAAAGTTAAACAACGATTATTCGCGATGATAAGGGTGGTTAGCGGTGATGCTCCACGCTCGGTATAAGCTTTCTGCCATTACGATACGCACTAGAGGGTGGGGTAGCGTTAAGGCAGATAATGACCAGCTTTGGTCTGCTGCAGCTTTGCATGCAGGAGCGAGTCCTTCGGGACCGCCGATTAATATTGATACATCACGGCCATCTAATTTCCAAGCTTCTAACTGCTCAGCGAGTTGAGGAGTGTCCCATTTTTTACCTGGGATATCTAACGTGACGATACGGTTGCCTTTTGGTACCGCCGCGAGCATCGCTTCTCCTTCTTTTTGCAGGATGCGAGCGATATCGGCATTCTTACCACGCTTGCCAGCAGAGATTTCAATCAACTCCAACGGCATATCATGCGGGAAACGGCGACGATATTCTTGAAAGCCTTCCTCAACCCATTTTGGCATTTTTGTGCCAACAGCAATTAGTTGAATTTTCAAAAGATTAACCCCAGAGTTTTTCTAGCTGGTAGAGTTCGCGGTGCTCTTCTTGCATCACGTGAAGCATGGCGTCGCCCATATCTAGGACTACCCATTCACCTTCGTTTTCACCTTCCATTCCTAGTGGCTCAAGACCGGCTTTTTTCACTTCTGTTGCAACATGGTCAGCGATGGATGAAACGTGGCGTTTGGATGTACCAGTACAGATGATCATGTAATCTGTCACGCTTGATTTATCTTCCACATTTAGGACGATAATGTCTTCCGCTTTCATGTCGTCGGCTTTATCAGCTAAAAAGTCTTTCAGTTCTTCGCGAAGCACTCGGTTTTCCTCGGTTTGTCTCTTATCTCTACAGTGTTTTACATTCTTGCTTGCAAAACAGGTCGCGCACTATATCACGCTTTGATTTTTAAATTGCCAGCTTAATATCAGGAGAGCAGGTTTCTAAGCTCAACTGATGAATAGTTGGCCATACAGACTCGTCATATTGAGTTTTGGCTTTTATCTCTGCTTGAGCCAACAAGGAGAGCAATGCACAAATACGACTCGCCGATAAGCGGGTCAGTGCTGCGTTATAGAGTGGACGCTTGTTTTGCCAAACTCGATATTTCTCAAATACCTGGTTCATTCCCATTTGAGTTAAGTCTTGATGCATATTTAAAAGTTGGCTCAACTCTTTTTGTACACTTCGAATCAAGATCACGGTCTCAACCCCTTCCGCCTCAAGTTGGCGAAGAATGCGTTGTGCACGGTTTGCTTTACCTGCCAGTAAGGCGTCGATCCAGTTAAAGGTAGTGAAGTGATTATGGCGACTTAGGGCTTCCTCTAAACGTATGATGGTCAGCTCACCATCCGGATAGAGTAGGGCCAATTTCTCTAAGCTTTGTGTCAATGCAAATAGGTTACCTTCATGCCATTGAGCCAACATTTGCAGTGATTGCTGATCGGGTTTTAGTCCCAACGTGCGGCAACGTGTCTGAATGAACATAGGTAGGCGTTGAAGGTCTGGCGACAAGCAGCTTACCCAATCGCCTTTTGAGCTTAATGCTTTGAACCATTTCGCATTTTCTTGGGCTTTGGTCAGTTTGCTACCAACAATGACGAGCATGATGTCATCATGAAGCATATCACACAGTGTTTGCAGCTCTTTGCTGACGGCGGTTGTTACGCCACTTTCAGGAATTTCAAGCTCAATCAATTGACGGTTTGAAAACAGGCTCATCGCTTGGAAACAGTCGTAAACTTGGTTCCAGTCGATGCTAGCATCCACCGAAAAACGGTGTTTTTCCTCAAAACCTTGCTGAAACGCTGCCTTTTGGATTGCTTGGCGGCTTTCTTGAATCAGTAACGGCTCATTACCAAAGATTAAGTAAACCTGTTTAATTTGTTTAGTTAAATGATCCGTTAGCTTATCGGCATAAATTCGCATAGTGACTAAGAGTTTTTGTTCGCTGGCTCAGAGATTTGTCCTGCTTCATATTCGGCACGAATACGGCCCAACTGGCGCATCATCTGTTTTGCAGCTTGCAAGCGCATCTCGTCTTCAATTACGTCACGCTCAACAGATTTTGCAAGTGCGGTCAACGGGTTGTCTAGGTAGTTGCGGTTTACTGTTGTCGTAAAGTTTTTAGAACCATAGCCAGGAATTGTCACACGGTATTTTACTACGTATGTCAGCTCTTTTTCTGCTGCACGGCTATTTTGATAAAGCGATAGTGTACGCTCATCGATTGTCGCTTCCGTCAAATGAAGGTTGGGTACCGTCGATGATGGTTGAACAAGTTCAACTTTGTTCAGTTCGAGTTGAGAGCGAACATAGCGAGTTAATTCACTGTATTCATCGTAGCTGGAGAAAGACATAGTGTGCAGCTCTTCCGGTACGGAATACTCGCCGCGAAGGTGAAAACCACAGGCAGAAAGAAGCCCCGCTAATACCAATACCACTGGTAGTTTAATCAAAGAGAAAAAGCGCATTGATTGTATTCATCCTAAATTGAAGGGGTTATTTACCTTAAACCACTCATGTGAATGGTTTGAGGTAAATAAACAGGGTAGAAAACTACCCTGTTTAATGACTCTTGGTTAACAAATAAGTTCGCTAAACAGAGACAAATTGACAGCTGCGATTAGTTTGCAACGATGTTCAGCAGTTTACCTGGAACGTAAATAACTTTACGAATAGTCAGGCCATCAGTGAACTTAACCACGTTTTCGTCGTTTAGACCAAGCTGTTCGATATCGTCTTTAGAGATATCAGCTGGGACTGTTAGCTTCGCACGTAGCTTACCGTTAACTTGAACAACGATAGTTTTTTCGTCTTCAACTAGCGCTTTTTCGTCAAACGTCGGCCATGCCGCGTTATCAATGTCTGTTTCACCTAGTGCTGCCCATAGCTCGTATGAGATATGCGGAGTGATAGGGTAAAGCATGACAACAATAGCTTTCAGTGCTTCGTCAAGGATTGCACGATCTTGCGCAGATTCTTGAGGCGCTTTCGCTAGTTTGTTCATCAGCTCCATGATCGCTGCGATCGCGGTGTTGAATGTTTGACGACGAGCGATATCGTCCGTCACTTTCGCGATAGTTTTGTGAACGTCGCGGCGAAGTGCTTTTTGATCACCAGAAAGCGCTGAGGTATCTACTGCTTCTGCTGCGCCTTTCGCTGTGTGCTCTTTCACTAGTTTCCAAACACGTTTTAGGAAGCGGTTCGCACCTTCTACGCCAGACTCTTGCCATTCAAGTGTCATGTCCGCTGGAGACGCGAACATCATGAATAGACGTACTGTGTCAGCGCCGTACTTATCTACCATTTCTTGAGGGTCGATACCGTTGTTCTTAGACTTAGACATCTTGATCATGCCTGAGTGCGTTACATCGCGACCTTCAGTGTCTTTAGCAGAAGTAATGCGGCCTTTACCATCACGTTCAACGGCTACGTCTGTTGGAGCTACCCACTCTTTGCCGCCTTTCTCGTTCTCGAAGTAGAACGCATCAGCCAGTACCATGCCTTGACACAGTAGTTGCTTGAACGGTTCGTCAGAAGTTACGTAACCCGCATCGCGCAGTAGTTTGTGGAAGAAGCGTGAGTACAGTAGGTGCATACAAGCATGCTCGATACCACCGATGTACTGGTCTACTGGTAGCCAATAGTTTGCTTTTTCTGGGTCTAGGATGTCGTCTGCTTGCGGTGAACAGTAACGCGCGTAGTACCAAGAAGATTCCATGAACGTATCGAACGTATCTGTCTCACGTAGAGCAGGTTCGCCGTTAAAGGTTGTCTTCGCCCACTCTTTGTCTGCTTTGATTGGGCTAGTTACGCCGTCCATTACCACGTCTTCTGGAAGAATCACTGGTAGTTGGTCAGCAGGTACTGGGTGAACTTCACCGTCTTCAGTCGTTACCATTGGGATTGGTGCGCCCCAGTAACGTTGACGAGATACACCCCAGTCGCGTAGACGGAAGTTTACAGTCTTAGTGCCTTTGCCCTCTGCTTCTAGCTTCGCTGCAATTGCATCGAACGCCGCTTGGAATTCTAGGCCGTCGAATTCACCTGAATCGAACAGTACACCTTTCTCAGTGTATGCTGCTTCAGAGATGTCTAGCTCGCTGCCATCAGCAGGCTTGATAACTGGCACGATGTCTAGACCGTACTTCGTTGCGAACTCGTAGTCACGTTGGTCGTGCGCAGGTACAGCCATTACCGCGCCTGTACCGTAGTCCATCAGTACGAAGTTTGCTACGTATACTGGTACTTCGCGGCCGTTCAATGGATGAATAGCAGTAAGGCCAGTTGCCATACCTTTCTTCTCCATTGTCGCTAGCTCAGCTTCTGCAACCTTGTTGTTCTTACATTCGTCGATAAACGCTGCAAGCTCTGGATTGTTCTCTGCTGCAAGAGCTGCAAGAGGGTGACCAGCTGCGATACCCACGTAAGTCACACCCATTAGCGTATCTGGACGTGTTGTGTAAACTTCTAGGTCTTGTTGCCCCTTAACTTCAAACTTCAGTTCAACACCTTCAGAACGACCAATCCAGTTGCGCTGCATGGTTTTTACCATTTCAGGCCAACCTTCAAGCTTATCTAGGTCGTCTAGTAGCTCTTGAGCGTATTCAGTGATTTTGATGAACCATTGAGGGATTTCTTTTTGCTCTACAGGCGTATCACAACGCCAGCAACAACCGTCTTCAACCTGCTCGTTTGCAAGAACAGTTTGGTCGTTAGGACACCAGTTAACAGAAGAAGTCTTTTTGTAAACTAAACCTTTCTCGTAAAGTTTAGTGAAGAACTCTTGTTCCCAGCGGTAGTACTCCGGTGTACATGTTGCGAATTCACGGTTCCAATCGTAACCAAAGCCTAGAAGCTTAAGTTGGTTCTTCATGTATTCGATGTTTTCGTAAGTCCAAGGTGCTGGCGCAGTTTTGTTTTTTACTGCTGCGTTTTCTGCAGGTAGACCGAATGCGTCCCAACCGATTGGTTGCATCACGTTTTTGCCTTGTAGGCGTTGGAAACGAGATACTACATCACCGATAGTGTAGTTGCGCACGTGACCCATGTGCAGTCGACCACTTGGGTATGGGAACATGGACAGACAGTAGAATTTTTCTTTATTTGGGTCTTCACTTACAACAAAGGTTTTGTTGTCATCCCAGTGCTTTTGAACTTTTTGTTCAATATCTTGTGGGTTGTATTGTTCTTGCATCGATGGTATCCGTTATCTTGGAATTTGTGAGTTCGGTTAGAACAGACTTAAATAGATCGTCATAGAATACCTAAAGCTAGGGATCACAACAATAGCCAATCTGTACCCATGCGCCCTTAAGTGACGCAGGTAGGAGAAAGATGGAGGTCAGTTATGCCTAAACGTAAAACAGGTTATGAGGAAATGCTCGAGGATGTGATTGAAACCTTGAAGCACAGTCCGGAAGAAGTTAACAAAGCGATTGAGACGTCGGGCAAAGTGGTGGATGCTGCTAATGACTTGACCAAAGATGAATTGGCTTTAATCAAAGCGTACCTTAAAGCAGACTTAAAAGAGTTTTCAGAGAGTTACGAGGATAGCAAAAGCGGCCCGTTTTACTTAACGATTGCGGACTCGATATGGCAAGGGCTGTTAGAGATTACTGACCGAACTAAAGTTGAGTGGGTTGAGTTGTTCGATGACTTAGAGCATCAAGGGCTATATGAAGCAGGAGAGGTGATAGGCTTAGGCACTTTAGTCTGTGATGAATGTGGTCACAAGACAACGTATAACCACCCAACTGTAATCATTCCGTGTATTAAATGTGGTCACAAAGGCTTTACTCGTCAGTCATTAAAGCCATAAATGGCGCGTAACGACAGTATAATGCTATGAATAAAAAAGAGGCTTAGTCGCCTCTTTTTTGTCTTTTCTACTTTCAAGCTGTTATCAGCTCTGTTTTCTTCTTAAGCCGAGCGCCAGCGCTAAACTTAACCCAACCCAAATATACAATGGCCAAGTACCAACGATTCGATATGGCGTTTGTCCATTGGTTGGGGTGAGCTCTGCGCGCAGTACTGCAGTTTCAAACTGCGGTACTTGCTCAACGATTTTACCTTTGTGATCGGTTACCGCTGTTAATCCGTTGTTAGTCGAGCGGATGAGCGGTTTACCTAACTCTAAGGCACGCATACGGGCGATCTCCATATGCTGAAGAGGACCGATAGAGTGACCAAACCATGCATCATTTGAAAGCGTTAGAATGAAGTCTGTTTCGTCAGTCACATTTTGACGCACTTGCTCATTAAAGATGATCTCATAGCAAAGCGCTGGTGCCATGTGCATGCCATTCGCAACGATGTTTGGCTGCACAAAAGCCCCACGGCTAAACGACGACATCGGTAGGTTAAAGAATGGCGCTAATGGGCGCAAAATATCTTCAAATGGTACAAACTCACCAAACGGTAGTAGGTGATGCTTATGGTAACGTTCGCTTAAATCGAAGCTGTAGTCACCGTATGGTGTGATGCCGAGGGACAGAATACTGTTGTAGAACTGTCGATCTTCAGCTTGGTTGACGACACCGGTGATGATTGCGCTGTTATTCATTTTTGCAGCGCTGTCGATATTGCTCAAAAATGAAGGCACTTCAATTTCAAAAGCGGGAATTGCTGCTTCTGGCCAAACGATAATGTCAGCGTCCCAGTTTTCACGAGTTAAGTCAGCGTACTTCATGATGGTTGGCCAGCGTTGACTTGGTAGCCACTTTAGGTTTTGGTCTACGTTACCTTGAATCAGCGCGAGCTTAGTCGTGTCTTCTGGTCGGGGTGTTACCCAATCGTAGTTGCGAATCCCAAAGCCAGTACTGAGTAGCACCGCAGGGATAATCACCATCAGCCACTGCTTATGAATCCATGCATAGGCTAACGCCCCTGCGCTGATAAGGATAAATAGAGTAAGCAGTTCTACGCCGCCAACTGGTGCAAAGCTTGCGAGTGGAGCATCTATCTGGCTATAGCCTAGCCATAACCAAGGGAAGCCAGTCATCACCCAACCACGTAACCAATCACTGATCAGCCATAAAGCAGGTGCAGCGAGAAGTGCTTTTGTGAGCGTAAATTGAGGAAACAGCTTGTTGTTGAGCCAAGCAAATAAGCCTGAATAAACAGCCAAGTAGGCAACAAGCAAGCCCATTAAAAATAAATTGGCAATGAGCGGCATACCGCCAAAACCGGAGATACTGACGTAAACCCAGCTAACGCCAGTTGCAAATTGACCTAACCCCCAAGCATAACCAATCCATAGTGCGCGTTTCGGAGTTTGGTTAGCAAGAAGAATCAGTAGAATTGCTGGGCTAAGAATGGCAATAGGCCACAGCTTGTAAGGAGCGAAAGCGAGTGTAGTAGAGGCGCCAACAAAAGCGGCCACTAAGGGCCGCTTAAGGCGATGAAAGAGTTCATTCATCATTGTAATTTCTGAGATTCCCAATGGGTATCGCGTTACTCTTGAGTGGCTTCAACCAGGGTTTCTTCGTCTGGGATCGTCACTTGGAGTTGAATGACACGACGGTTATCGGCAGCGGTGACTTTGAAGTTGTAGCCTTCAATTTCAACCAGTTCACCACGAGAAGGTAAGTGACCAAAGGCAGTCATGACCATACCACCAACGGTATCAACTTCCTCATCGCTGAAGTTGGTTCCGAATGTCTCATTAAACTCTTCGATGGTTGTCAGCGCTCTGACAGCAAACGTATGCTTGCTCAGCTTACGAATGTCCGTCTCTTCACTTTCATCGAATTCATCTTCAATATCCCCGACGATTTCCTCAAGGATATCTTCAATGGTCACAAGACCAGAAACACCACCGAATTCATCGACAACAATGGCCATATGATAACGTTCTTCACGGAATTCTTTCAGCAGTCGATCAACGCGTTTACTTTCCGGTACCACAACCGCTGGTCGAATGACTTCTTCGATATCAAATGGATTACTGCCTGAGCCTAAGTATTTAAGTAAGTCCTTCGCTAGAAGTATGCCTTCCACATGGTCTTTATCTTCGCTGATCACAGGGTAGCGAGAGTGTTGAGCATCGGTAATCAAAGCAACCAAGGTATCAAGGTCGTGAGTACGCTCAACGGTAACCATTTGCGAACGCGGGATCATAATGTCACGCACACGCATTTCGGAGATTTCCATAACACCTTCAAGCATATCGCGAGTGTCATGGTCAATCAGGTCGTTAACTTCAGAGTCGCGGATAACATCCACAAGCTCTTGGCGATCTTTTGGTTCGCCCTGAAATAGTTGACCTAGACGTTCAAAGAAGGACTTTCTACTCGGACCTTCTGCCTTTTCTTTCTTATCTTCGTTAGAAGAGGGAGAATTATCTTCGTTCATTGTTTCTCAATTAAGTAACGCTATCAGAAGTGTGATAGCACACATAGAGAGGCGAACACGAGAGTCATTTAGGTGGTTCGCCTTTCCCTGTCGAGTGGCCAATAGCTACTCTTTTTCAGCAATGTAAGGATCTTCATAACCCATACCTTGCATGATTTCGGTTTCGAGGGACTCCATCTCTTCGGCTTCGTCATCCTCTATATGATCATAACCTAGCAGATGCAAGCTGCCATGTACAACCATATGCGCCCAATGTGCTAGCAGAGGCTTGCTCTGTTCAACCGCCTCTTTTTCAACAACTTGGCGGCAAATAATCAAATCACCAAGTAAATCTATTTCCATACCAGGAGGTGCTTCAAATGGAAACGACAACACATTAGTTGGTTTATCTTTGCCGCGATACTCATGGTTGAGCGTATGACTTTCTTGTTCATCAACAATACGAATGGTGACTTCGGCTTGTGGCTGGAAGAGAGGAATTGTCTTATCTAGCCACAATTGGAAATCTTGCTGCGAAGGCAGACCTTCTTCATTTTCGACTGCCAGTTGCAGATCAAGTTCAATCGCCATGATTATTCCTTAGTTGAAGCAACTTGTGCATTCAGTTCGGCTTTTGCTGCTTCTAGTAACTTCGCATCGCGTTCTTCACGACGGCGTTTCTCGAACTCTTTACGCTCTTTCTGGTCTTGTGCTTCCCACTTCTCGTACGCGTTAACGATACGAGCAACCACAGGGTGACGTACAACGTCGTCGGCTAAGAAGAAGTTAAAGCTGATGTCGTCAACTTCGCTTAGTACTTCAATAGCATGACGAAGACCCGATTTCGCACCACGAGGTAAGTCAATCTGCGTGACATCACCAGTGATAACCGCGCGAGAGTTAAAACCAATACGCGTTAGGAACATCTTCATCTGCTCAACAGTGGTGTTCTGACTCTCATCAAGAATGATGAAGGCGTCGTTTAGAGTACGACCACGCATGTAAGCAAGAGGAGCAACCTCAATCACGTTACGTTCAATCAGCTTCTCTACGCGCTCAAAGCCCAGCATTTCAAATAGGGCGTCGTATAGCGGACGTAGGTATGGGTCGACTTTCTGGCTTAAATCACCAGGCAGGAAGCCCAATTTCTCACCAGCTTCAACCGCTGGACGAGTAAGTAGAATACGGCGGATCTCTTGGCGCTCTAGTGCGTCAACAGCTGCTGCTACAGCAAGGTAGGTTTTACCTGTACCAGCCGGGCCAATACCAAAAGAAATATCATGCGTGACCATGTTAACCAAGTACTGCGCTTGGTTTGGCGTACGTGGTTTGATCACACCTTTCTTGGTTTTGACGAAGACTTCTTTACCATGCTCGATGTTAGACTCAGTATTCTGCTCAAGAACACCAGACTCTTTGATCGCTAGATGGATTTGCTCAGGCTCAATATCTGGGATCTCACCTCGTACAGGTGCGGTATCAACATATAGAGTTTTCAGGATATCCAGCGCAGCTGATGCGGTATGAGGTTTACCGACAATCGTAAAGTGGTCACTACGGTGGTTAATTTCAACGCCTAGACGACGTTCTAAATGCTTGATGTTGTCATCGAATGGACCGCACAGGCTAGCTAGTCGGCGGTTGTCTGAAGGTTCTAGGTTAATTTCTAGAGTTACGATTTTATTGCTCAATGTTGCCTCTCATTTTTTGCCACTTAGTGAGAGCCTGATAACGACCAGGCTCTCTATGGCTATTTATACGAGCTTACGGCGTAAAAGTAGCTACACCCAGCTCATCTTCGCGACGTGTTTTCGCCATCATCTGCGTTGGGGAAATCACACTACGAAGATCCATGTCTTTTTCAGTACGTACTAGCTCACCACGCAGTGAGTTTGCAAATACGTCTACGATCTTCACATCAACGAACTGACCAATTAGGTCTGCACTACCTTCAAAGTTTACTACACGGTTGTTTTCTGTACGAGCGCGTAGTTCCATTAGGTTTTTCTTCGAAGGACCTTCAACTAGAACACGTTGTTCTGTGCCAAGCATTAAGCGAGAGTAACGCATCGCTTGAGCATTGATAGTTTGCTGTAGTTCGTAAAGGCGCTCTTTCTTCACTTGTTCTGACACATCACAAGGGTAATCCGCTGCTGGCGTACCTGGACGTGGAGAGAAAATAAAGCTGAAGCTCATGTCAAAGTCTACATCTTTGATTAGCTTCATGGTGTCTTGGAAGTCTTTGTCTGTCTCACCAGGGAAACCAACAATAAAGTCTGAACTGATTTGGATATCAGGACGAGCTTTACGCAGTTTACGGATGATCGATTTGTATTCGATAGCGGTGTGAGGGCGTTTCATCATCGTTAGGATACGGTCACTACCACTTTGCACAGGTAAGTGCAGGAAGCTCACAAGTTCTGGCGTATCTTCGTATACTGCGATGATGTCGTCTGTGAATTCTAACGGGTGGCTCGTCGTGAAACGAATACGGTCGATACCATCGATAGACGCAACCAAACGAAGCAGTTCTGCAAATGAACAGATCTCACCATCGTGCATAGGACCACGGTACGCGTTTACGTTTTGACCCAGAAGGTTTACTTCACGTACGCCTTGTTCAGCAAGTTGGGCGATTTCGAACAGTACGTCATCCATTGGACGGCTTACTTCTTCACCACGAGTGTACGGTACGACACAGTAAGTACAGTACTTAGAGCAGCCTTCCATAATAGAAACGAATGCTGTCGCACCTTCAGCGCGAGGTTCAGGTAGGCGGTCGAATTTTTCGATCTCTGGGAACGAAATGTCCATAACTGGTGCATCATCGGACTGAGATTGTTTGATCATCTCAGGTAGGCGGTGCAAAGTTTGTGGGCCAAAAATAACGTCAACGTATGGTGCACGTTCACGAATATGGTCACCTTCTTGCGTTGCTACACAACCACCTACACCGATAACTACGCCAGGTTTTTTATCTTTTAGTGTTTTCCAGCGGCCTAGCTGGTGGAAAACTTTCTCTTGCGCTTTTTCACGGATCGAACAGGTGTTAAGTAGAAGTACGTCTGCTTCCTCTGGCTCTTCCGTCAGCTCGTAGCCGTTTGCAGCATTAAGCAGGTCGGCCATTTTTGATGAATCGTATTCGTTCATCTGGCAGCCCCAGGTTTTAATTAGCAGTTTCTTACTCATCTCACTTTCGCTCGTTCAGTTGTACTTAAATCGGAGAGCTATTGCTCAAATTATAGCCGCCATCACGGCGGTAAGCGGCGTATTGTACTGCTTTAAAAAGCACCTGACTAGTGATCTAGCTAATTCTCTGCAAAGCCTGATGAAATCTAGTTTTTCGCCCTATGCAGAACAAGGTTTTTTGTTAAACAATTTTGTAAAAATAGCCATGGAAAGTACAATAAAAAACGCCAATTAATCAGCACGATGAAGAGTGAAAAATGAACAAGTATGACATCGCCGTGATCGGTGGCGGTATGGTCGGGGCAGCCGTCGCTGTTGGATTTGCCAAGCAGGGCAGAAGCGTTGTCTTGGTTGAAGGTACAAAACCTAAAGTTTTTGATGCCGCTCAGGCGATGGATATTCGTGTATCTGCAATCTCGCACCAGTCGGTGGAGTTACTTGATTCACTCGGAGCATGGTCAGAGATCAAGAGCATGCGAGTTTGTCCTTATCGGCGGTTAGAAACTTGGGAGCACCCAGAGTGCCGTACTCGTTTTCACTCTGATGAATTGTCATTGGATCAGCTAGGTTACATCGTTGAAAATCGCCTAATCCAATTAGGTCTTTGGCAAGTCTTCTCTCAGTATGAAAATCTAACCGTGATGTGTCCTGAGCGATTAAAAGCCATTGAGTTTGCAGATGTAAATCTTGTGACACTCGAAAGTGGGGAGCAGTTTGAAGCTAACTGGGTGATTGGTGCTGATGGTGCAAACTCTAAAGTTCGTCAATTGGCTGGAATTGGTGTAACTGCGTGGGATTACCGACAACACTGCATGTTGATTAACGTGAAAACAGAATTGCCTCAGCAAGATATTACTTGGCAACAATTTACACCTTCAGGCCCACGTTCATTTTTACCTCTGTGCTCTTTGAGTAACGACGATGGTCAAGTAGTAGGCCAAGGTTCTTTGGTTTGGTATGACTCGCCTATACGTATTAAACAACTGTGTGCGATGGGTAAACCTCAACTAAGGGAAGAAATCTTACGTCATTTCCCTGCTGAATTAGGCGATATTGAAGTTTTACAGTTTGGCTCATTCCCACTCACTCGTCGTCATGCGCAAAGCTACTCAAGCAAAAATTGCGTGTTAGTGGGTGACTCTGCTCATACGATCAACCCGCTTGCAGGGCAAGGGGTAAACTTAGGCTTCAAAGATGTAGACGTTCTCCTTTCGGTAACAGAACACCAAGAAAAGCTGGAAGATACCTTACTCGCGAAATACGAACGCGCACGTCAACCTGACAACTTACTCATGCAGACGGGCATGGACTTTTTCTATAAAGGTTTTAGCAACGATCTTGGGCCATTGAAGTTCGTACGTAATGCTGCATTGAAGCTTGCTGAAAACTCAGGGCCAATTAAGGCTCAAGTACTGAAATACGCGTTAGGTATGTAGTAAGCTACTCAAATCACAGATAGAAAAAAAGCGAGCCATGAGCTCGCTTTTTTAATTCGGCAAATCTAATGATTTCCCGAGTCCAGAACCAAAAAAAGAAAAAACCCAGCAAAGTCATGCTGGGTTTTCCGATAATGGTGCGGAAGGAGAGACTTGAACTCTCACACCTTGCGGCGCCAGAACCTAAATCTGGTGCGTCTACCAATTC